>NZ_CP156660.1:2434100-2738363 GCF_039851975.1 Desulfoscipio sp. XC116 | reverse complement strand
GCAGCCGCAAGAAACACGCCATTGATATTAGGCGCACTGTGCGGGGTAGTGTACAGTACGGCGGTATCCCACTGTATCTGCGCTATCGCAGTAAGCGAGTGCAAAAGCCCAGGCTGCTTTTACTTTGTGATGTTTCCGCCTCCATGACCATGTATGCCCGGCTTATTGTTCAATTTTTATATGGGCTGGCCGATGTGGTGCGGGATATTGAAGTATTTATATTTTCCGAGGACTTGGAGCGAATCACTCCTCAAATGCGCCGCAACCTGGGCTTTGCGGAAACCATGTCCGCTATTATGGCCCGGAGCGGGCAGTGGGGCAAAACCACTGACTTGGCTCAAGCTATGCGTACATTTATGGATCACTATAGTTACCTCTTGACCTCGGATACCTATTTGATCATTATCAGCGACACCAAAACCCAGCATTCCGACAGAACCGCCAGGCTGCTGGTGGAAGCTGAAAGGCATGTCCGGGACGTGCTTTGGCTGAATACTTTGCCTCGCAACCAATGGCGGTATGTGCCTACCGTAGCCTTGTTCAGTCTAAAGACGCGCATGCTTGAAAGCAACACACTGGCTCAACTGGAGCGTTCGCTGCGCGGCTTGTAGTGTTTAACCGGCTGCACATTGCCAAGAAAGAAACCTGACCGTTATGACTGGATTGGTGCAGTGATTGCACTGACAGGTGCGGCAATTATAATAAAGAAAGAGAAAGTAAAAAAATCTTAACAATGTTATATCGGGGGCATATATTTTAAGTAAGGAAACTAATGCATGGTATGTCTCAGCCGTTAAATGAGAGATTTAATGCACGGTATGGATCAAGTTGTTGCTGGTAGACATGGTTTGCCGGGTTATACCTGAGCAAACCTCATTATTTTTTGTCTCTTTTGATATTTCATGACTTTATTTTTTTTATAAAAAACTAAAATTCCAGGCTACTATAAAAAGTTCACGTCTGAAATTCTTACCCCTGATACCGCATCTTAAATTTAAATATTGCCCACATCCCGTTAACCCTTATATATTAGGCTTTTTAATGGTGGTTACTTGCTTTTCTGGGTGCCTGTTCTATAAAAGAAGCCCTTGGCCGCCATCATCTAATAGTTTTCACTTTTTAACTTTCCAAGTCAGCGGCTTTCGTTTAACAAGCGATATAAAAGCTTTAATTGATTTAGACTTGCAGTATTGCTAAGACCGCATAAAGAAGACAGAATCAAACCGCAACCTTTAGACAGTTCTTCGATATAAAACAATATTTCTTTTTTATTTTGGTGAAGATTAAAGCCTGAATTCATTAACCAATCTGATTTTATACCGGACATCAGAGCGATGTTTGATGGAAGAACTCGGCTTAAAGTGACTAAATCCATAGCTTCCGGCTCCAGGGAAAACATAGTATACTCATGGTCTAGCAGTAAATTTAATATTGATTCAACGTTGCCATCAGAATGAAAACCCATAGCTGTTTCTTTTACTAAATTCCTCAGTTTTTTGTAAAGCGGCAATATATTGCTTTTAAACTTTTGAGGCGAAAAATATAGCCCCTGGGTATAAGCTATATCATCACATAGAATCAACAGGTCGGCACCCGCTTTTTCAGCTGCGGCCAGTTCAAAAGCAGTTACTGCTGTGTGTTTTTCAAGCTGACTATTCAGGTGTTTTTCATTAAAAAACATTTTCATAGTTTCTTCAAAACCATGTTCTTTAACCGTACGTTCAAAGGGACCATCTACAGTGACTCCGCAAAACAATTCTAAAGCGTGGGCTTTTTTAATGTTAATTTCCATTTCCTTTGACCCAACCGAAAGCTGTTGAATTGGATTGGTGTAGCTTAAAAAGCATAGGTTGGCATCAATCTCGCGGCTGATAGTAACTATAGAATCCTGCTTTCTTTCAAGACCCAATTCATCTAATACGGTACCTGATATCCAGAGTTCACCACGGAGAACTCTGGATATCTTTTTTTCTTTTAACAAGCACAGTAGATTTTTCACTTTAATACCTTCTATCAAAACTAAAAATATATATGCTTTCTTTAGTTAACCAAACATTTTTTTATAAGTCAACCACTGTTTTAGATAACTCAAAATGTAACCAATTTCACAAACTATGCCAGTCGCAAAGCAATTTCAGAGGTCATACGTGATAAAAATTCGGAGACCAAAAAAAGGTGGCTGGTCGTCGACCACATAATCTTTTTGAGATGCGGGCTCTGGTAATATAAAAAGTAGATAAATTAGTAAATTACCTCCAATTTTCCTAAAAAGAAGGGTCTTATTAAAAAAAATTATACATTTATGCCTTTGGGGGCCTATCTCTGAAAGCCTTCTTTATTTTTTTACTTAAGTTATCTAGGAAGCAAGACTTAAAGGAACTTTTCCGGGTTGCCCGGTTGGTTAGAGAAAAACATTTCTCTAACCAAATATTTTTATATGGGTTTATATATTTTTCAACTTGGTGTCGTAATAATAATTGCTCCTTTTGCAATGGACTCCAATGTAAAAATTTTGATGCTGCATTTTTTGAAATAGCTATAACTGTAGTTAACGAAATTCTCGAAAAAAGGAATGTAGATAAAGCAGTGATAGACGATCTGCTAAAACGGGATATGATTGTTGAGTTTTTCTATGAAGGGAAAAGTTTTACAGAAAAAAACTTAAAAAATAAACAAAAAACATATACAATTTCTTAGAGATCAATGTGGAACATTTCTTGAGAGAATTGGGTGAGTGTCAATACCTGAACGATAGATTTATAAAATTAATCGAAGAAACAATTAAAGAAACACCTGTAGGAGTGATACCAATTTGTGTAGTGCGGCCGGCCTTCGCTTTCGGCCCGCTATTTTGCCGACCTACGCTTAAACCTTTCAGTTATTACAACAAAGCTTCATTTTATGATAAAATATGAATATGTACAAAATAGTGGTGATGTTTTAATATGCAGCTAATCTATCATTCAATAACTGCAACTGCAAAAATATACAGTTGAGCAGGGAGGCAAAAAATGGTATTCAGATCAGCGGTACTATTCTTTCTTGCCGGATTAGCGGAAATAGCCGGGGGATATTTTGTATGGATTTGGCTGAGATATGACGCGAGTATTATGTGGGGCGTATTGGGTGGACTTGTTTTGATTTTATACGGGGTTATTCCAACCTTTCAGCGATTTCCGGACTTTGGGCGCATTTATGCGGCATATGGGGGTGTTTTTATCGTCATGTCGATTTTGTGGGGATGGTGGATTGATAATATAACACCTGATTTATATGATTGGCTTGGAACCGTTATTGCGTTAATCGGCACGGCGGTTATTCTCTGGGCCCCCAGAAAAGAGGAGGGAAGGGAAGTCGAAAGACAATGATAATAAAGTCGGCAATACTATTTGTCTTGGCGGGTTTAGCTGAAATTGGCGGAGGATATTTGGTTTGGTTATGGCTGCGGGAGAAGAAGCATCTTATTGTTGGTATTGTCGGAGCTATTATCCTTGTTTTATACGGGGTTATTCCTACGCTTCAGGATTACCCGAATTTTGGTAGAGTTTATGCTGCTTATGGCGGCATATTTATCGTCTTATCGCTATTTTGGGGCTGGGGAATAGATAAAAAGAAACCTGACCGTTATGACTGGGTTGGTGCAGTGATTGCACTGACAGGTGCGGCAATTATAATATGGATGCCAAGATGATCTTAAAAGTATTCATATAACAAGATGTGTTTGTATCAAACGTCATTAATTGTATTAATAATAGGTATGGCGGCGATTACTGACTAAGCTCATCCGATAGAAGAAATGGGGGAGGTGAAACCTGGTCTTTATATAATTACCCGTGGACTCGGACGGGTAAGACGAGCATGTTTAAAGAACCAGGCTCTATATGTTGAATATATTAGTAACCGGTGGTGCCGGGTACATCGGCAGCCACGTGGTAAAGGAATTGTTGCAGCGGGATTACAAAGTAGTGACGCTGGATAATTTGAGCAAAGGTCACCGGGACGCTGTGGCCGGTGGGATGTTCGTGCAGGGAGATTGCGGCAACAGGGCGCTGGTGAGCGAACTGGTAAAGAAGAATCAGATTAACGCTGTGGTGCATTTAGCTGCGGACAGTTTGGTGGGAGAATCGATGACCAGGCCGGATAAATACTGTCGAAATAATCTGGGTAACGGTGTGGAATTTTTGACGGCGCTGGTGGAGGCGGGGGTGCGGCAGTTTATACTCTCATCCACCGCGGCGGTTTATGGCGAACCGGAGTATACCCCTATTGATGAGGCGCACCCTGCTTGCCCGGTTAATGTCTATGGCGGTACTAAACTGATGTTGGAGCAAATTTTAAGCTGGTATGAGCGAGCCTATGGGTTGCGATATGTTTCCCTGCGTTATTTTAACGCTGCCGGCGCTGATCTGAACGGAAATATCGGCGAAGACCATAACCCGGAGACACATTTGATTCCCCTGGTTATACAGGCTGCCATGGGTAAACGCGACAAGGTTGCAATTTACGGTACGGATTACCCTACCCCTGACGGCACCTGTCTGAGAGATTATATCCATGTTTCCGATCTGGCTGTGGCGCACATTCTGGCGCTGGAGGCGCTGCAGGCGGGCGAACCGTCCGCAGTATACAATTTGGGCAATGGGCAGGGCTATTCGGTGCGCGAGGTGGTGGATGCCGTGCGTCGGGTAACGGGCCGAAATTTTATTGTTGAAGAAGGTCCGCCCCGGGAGGGTGACCCGGCGGTGCTGGTAGCCAGTCCGCACAAGATAAAAAAGTGTTTAAATTGGCAGCCGCGCTATGGTGAATTGGAGGACATTGTACGCACGGCCTGGAAATGGCACAGCAGTCACCCGGACGGTTATGGTTCCCAATAACGGTTATTGGGCGTTGTCGATAAAGGGGCTGTTGCAACAATTGCCTAAACTCCTTGTAAAAGAAGGCTTTGAAGCAAAAGCTAGTTAAGTTGTGCCTAAAATCAGCCAATCCGATAATAAGTTCAGGTAATTATCGGATTGGCTGATTTTATTTTTATATTATTTTTATATAACAGAAAGGGAGCATCGCTCACTGCTTAATAAAGTAGTTTTGCGACACCCCCTTTGCTGTTACTTGTGTTATGACTTATCGGAACGCCCGTGGCATTCGCTGCATTCGCTGCAGCCACTGCATCCGGAACACTTTACACCTCTTTTTTTATCCCTTGCCATTTTAAAAACAGCAAGTGCCACCATTAAAGCTACTACAGCAAGAACCAGATAATCAACTATGCTCATAATTTCACCGATGAATGCATTGCGGTGGATACTTGTGAACCGCCGCCTTTTTTCATCAAGTAAACAACAAATCCTACGATAGCAGCCACAGCAATCAGGCCCGGGATAAATCCTTGACCCAAAGTACCGGCAGTCATTAAAGTGCCTATTTGATACACGATAAAAGCCAGTACATAGCCCATGCCCAGTTGGAATCCGACAGCGCCCAAAAGCCACTTGGACGATTCCAGCTCTGCGTTCATGGCGCCTATTGCCGCGAAGCAAGGTGGTGTAAAGAGGTTGAAGACCAGATAGGAAAGCGCGGCTATCGCGGTAATGCCGAATACCGAACTTACTTCGGCGCTGCCGCCTACCAGTGCCAGTTCTTCAGTGTCGATAAAATTCGTTATGCTAAAACAAACAGCCAAGGTGCCGACTACATTTTCCTTGGCGATAAATCCCGTTACCGCCGCGGCTGCGAATTGCCACAGGCCAAAGCCAAGCGGTATAAATAATATCGCCAACGGTGTCGCAATGCTGGCCAATATGCTTGTCTCCGGCGCGGACTCGGCGACAACCCGGAATTGCCAGTCGAAGGTTTGTAAGATTTGTACCGCGGCGTTGCAAACCAAAATTATTGTACCTGCTTTGATAATAAATGCTTTTGCTCTCATTAACATGGATATGGTTGCTCTCTTTAAACTGGGCAACCTGTATTCGGGAAGCTCCATGATAAAGTATGACCTGGAGTAATCACCTGTAATTTTTCTAATAATCAACGCACCCAGAATAATTACAAAAATGCCGAGAAAATACATTGAAGTGCCGATCCATCTGTTATCGCCAAAGAACACACCGGCGAAAAGGGCAATAATCGGGAGCTTGGCTCCGCAAGGCATAAACGTGGTCAGCATTGCGGTGGTGCGTCTTTGCCTTTGGTTTTTAATAGTTCTGGTGGCCATAACGCCAGGTATGCCGCAACCGGTACCGACAATCATCGGTATGATGGATTTGCCGGATAAACCGACTTTTTTAAAGAACCTGTCCAAGACAACCGCTACACGGGCCATATACCCGCCGTCTTCCAGGAGTGCCAGGCAGAAGAACAACACCATAATTAACGGCAGGAATCCAATTACCGCACCGACACCGCCAATGATACCGTCAAGCAGCAAGGCGCCGACAACAGGGTTCACGTTTTCGCCCAGCAATGTTGCCACACCTGCATACAACAAGTCTATCCAGCCGACAAAGATATCTGCAAACCATGGACCGACCCAGGACTGGGAAATCGAAAACACCAGCCACATTATTACCGCAAAGATCGGAATGCCCAGCCATTTGTGTGCCACTAACCGATCAATATTGTCTTGTACGGTTTGTTTTTCAGAGCTTATTTTTCTTCGCTCAACTTCGGCAACAATTTCATTGACAAACGCATAACGTCTATGATCGACTTTTTCAAATTCTTCTTTGGTGGAAGCTTTTTTAGCACCTTTAATATTTGGCGCTATTTGCTTTTGGTCCGACTTGCCAACTGTTATTACAGCATTTATCAGTTCAGGTAAACCGTTATTGGCAGATCTTGTCGATACAGTTTGAATAACGGGGCATTTCAGGGCATCACTCAAGGCCGGAACATCTATCGTATTGCCCTTTTTTTCCGTCATATCACTTTTATTGAGGGCAACTACGACGGGTATGCCCAGCTCTAGTAATTGAGTGGTAAAAAACAAACTTCTGTTTAAATTTGTTGAGTCGACAATGTTAATGATCACATCGGGATTTTCATTCTGGACAAAGTCTCTGGTTATCGACTCTTCACTTGTATATGGCGACATGGAGTATGCACCGGGCAGGTCCACTACAACCAAGTCTTCATTCCTTGGGTTAAGGCTCTGTTTAATATCACCTTCCTTCTTCTCCACGGTAACCCCGGGCCAGTTTCCCACATGCTCAATTTTACCCGTAATAGCGTTAAACAGCGTTGTTTTTCCGCTATTGGGGTTTCCTGCTAAAGCGATTTTCATGAGTCCCCTCCTTTGTAAATTGTTAGGCCTGGCTAACTCCTAAGCTGAAAACATACCGCTGATGTTAATTGCGGTAAATAATTTAGATCATAATGGCTTTTGCTAAATCCTCATCTATACTGTACCTTGCGTTTTTGATGTTAATTATATAGTTGGATGCTAATTTTGAAATAATAGTTACTTTTTCACCGGGATAACAACCAAGCGTAAATAAAAAATCGCGAATATCTTCATGCTCGGTGTTGACATAATTTACTGTATAGGGTGTATTTAACATTCCTTTTGCTAATGACATCATTAACATCCCCTTACTTAATTTAGAATGTGTGCTAATCAGTAAAAAGTTTACTGATGCCGGTTTTCCTGCCCGTTAAGGTTCTAATTTTTTTCTCAGCAATTTATCTCTTATATTGTACCGTTGCTGATAATGAAAGTCAATATCATTTCATTGCGTTATACGACAAATTCATGTCCTTCCTTGACTTTCTCGGCTATCTTATTTTTGGGCGAAATTATTATCGGAAAACTTATTGATTCAATAACCCCGCGTTTGCAGGATTGATAAAAAGGTATGTGGAATTGGGAGACAAACGTAGCTTAGGTTAAGTTATAAATATACTGCGTTATCGAACTGCAGCGGTTTTTAAAGTTGGGCGGGGAGGCGGTTATATTTGGATAAAATTGATTTATTATTGCCCGACGGCAGTACATACCAAATAGACAATAAGCCGGGCCTTACTTATATCATTGGGCCCAACGGCACCGGCAAGTCTTATGCCTTAAAAAGATTTGCCCGGCAAAATCTTGAAGAAGCGCTGTACATACTGCCCACCCGGGACGATGTCCGGCGTAATTTAACGCCGGTGGTGCGGCAGGAGGAAGATGAGTTTTTCCGGGAATGGCTGGCTTATGATCAGATTTGCCGGTATTGGAGCCGGGCGGTTAAACAGCCCGGCCTTTTGGCTCTGGCTTTTTCTTTTTTGGAAAGGTTGGGCGTGCCGCAGCGGGTATCGGTTAGCGTGGAAGACGGTGGAGTTAAGTTCTGTATGTCCGCTGAAGATGGCTGTCAGTTGGCTGCTCATGAAGCCCCGGGGTTGATCAACCTGCCTGTGCTGGGCATTGCGGTTTATGATCCCGAACGTAAGCTGGTGATTATTGATGAGCCTGAACAGTCCCTGCACCCCCAGGCGCAGCACATTTTTGTGCAGGTTTTGCGTGAGGTGGCCCGGCTGCAGGAAAAACACTTTATTTTAATCACCCACTCGCCTTCCATGGTGGATTTGCGCAGTGCCGAGGATCTGGCCAGGGTATTGTTTTTTCGGCGTCCCAAAAACTATTTGGCGGAGCGCAAAGTTTTTCAGATAAGCTATGAAGATGCGGTGCAATATACTGATTTGCTGCCCAGTTTAACCACTTATAAGCGGGAAGTGCTGTTTGCCGACAAAGTAATTTTAGTGGAAGGGCAGCACGATCGTGATGTATTAACGGCGCTGATTGAATCAGGCGGTTTCAGGGTTTCTCTGGCGCGCACCGGCGTGCTGCCTTTGGGCGGGGTTGGTTATATGGCCAGGTACACTGCCTTTTTTAAAGAGATAGGCGTCAAACCGTTTGTAATTTGCGATCGGGATGTAGTATACCCCACGTCGGCCATTCGCTGGCACTGTGGGCGCATGGAAGGAAATAGTTTTGACTGGCGGGGATGGCTCAGCCTATCCAAGGCGAAAGCCCACGCCCGAGGTTTGGCGGTTGCGAACTCCGCTGACAGGCCCAATTTACAGCCGGCCGAATTTGATACTTTGGACCGCCTGGCCGGGGCCGTGCGGCGTTTGATGAAAAAAGCACTGGAGCGGGTGGACGAGTTTAAAGATGAACTGTTGTCGGTGGCGTCAATGGGTGGTTTGTTGGACGAACTGCAAAAAAAATACGCCTTGGAGGGGGATTATCGTGAATATAGGGCTTACCACCTGATGTTGACTGTGGCATTAAGTCATGCGGATTGGTTGTATTCACCGGCGGCGGATATTTTCGATCAATTGCGGGAGGCTTACGATCAGTTGGAAAAACAGGCTGACCGCCTGGATATTCTAATTTTACGTTCCGGCCGCCTGGAGGATATTTACCGGCATAGCGGACGCTTGGATTGGTCTAAAACAGAAAAGTCGCTGCGTGAGGCGGCGGATATACGCAGCTATTACCGGGGCAGGCTGGAACAGGTGGACAAGGATTACCCGGAATTAATTGAGCCGCTGATTAGAAAGCGGTTTATTATGCGTATGAATAACGGTATACCGCATGAAGCTTCCGCGGTGCTGTCGGGGAAAGTCCACGAAATTTACGATTTTTTATTCGGGGCGGGGGAGTTGGCCGAGCGCATCCAGCGTTTGGAAAGTAGTGGCAGACTGGAGGAAATTTCCTCCGGGGCACGGGTGGTCGCATATGATATTCAGGCGAGTCCTGCGGTGGTAACCCTGGAGATACCCCTGCTTAAAGGATATCTATCGCCCGATGGCCGCATCACCTTAAAAGCCGGTGTTCGGCCGGAGATATTTAATTTGTTATACAAAGGTCCGGTGAAATAAGTAATATTATACATATTATACGTACAATTATTAAATTGAGCAACTATAACCAAACCCAATATGCCTGCGGTGTTTTTTATAACTCCGAAGCAAGATTTTGAAATTCATGTAATTTTGCAGTAAAATATACGAAAAATACGATATTTTTTTCCTGGTCACTATCTATTTCCGGGCAATGACGGACTAAGTTAATTTTCATCCGCTGATGATGCCGTGCAAGCGGCGGCATGGATGTCTATTAAAATTAAAAGTTTCAGGGGGCACTGGATTGAAAAGAATTTATGTCGTGGACGATGATGCCAATATAGCGAAAATAATAAATAAGTACCTGGATCGCGAAGGTTTTTCCGTCAGTGTTTTTTACGACGCCGGCAGTCTGCTGACGGCACTGGAGCATGGGTTGCCCGACATGTTTATACTGGACATTATGATGCCGGGGATGGATGGCTTTGAGCTATGCAAGGAAATCCGCCGTCGGGGAGATGTGCCTGTGATATTTGTTTCGGCCCGTGGCGAGGAGGTGGACCGTGTACTGGGATTGGAGCTGGGTGGGGACGACTACCTGACCAAACCGTTTTCTCCCCGGGAATTGGTGGCCCGGGTACGCACTGTACTGCGCCGGGCTGGCATTGCCCGGACGGTGGTTGAGGAACAGGAAGTGCGGGTGGGTGATTTGGTGGTTTACCCGGGTCGCCGGGAAGCTGTTGCCGGGACGGAGTCATTGGAATTAACAGTCAAGGAGCTTGATTTACTGCTGTTGCTGGCAAAAAACGCAGGTCAGGCGTTAAGCCGCGAGCAGATTCTGGACCGGGTATGGGGCTATGATTATGTGGGAGATAATCGTGCAGTGGATGACGTGGTTAAACGTCTGCGTCGCAAAATGAAAAATAATGGGGCACGGATCAGGATTAGCACGGTCTGGGGTTACGGGTATAAAATTAATGTTTAGACGCAAAGGTATTGCCTTGCGCATTGCTGTGGGATATCTGGCAGTAATAGTGCTAACCGGTCTGCTAATGAGTTTTTCTTTCTGGTTATTGCTCAGCCGGCATCTTGAACAGGCAGCCCGGGAAAATTTATGGCGGGATGCGCAAAACCTGGTTGAAATGTTAAATGATCATCCGGAAAAGGGATTCGGACAAAATGGTAAGATGATGCGCCGGTTTATGACCTATCATATGCTGGGCCGGGTTATTCAGGGGGAATATCTGCTGGTAAACCACCGGGGGGTGGTGCTGGAAAGCAGTATCGGCGATGAGGCCGCAGGCAACGTATTGGAGCCGGGGTTGTTGGCGAAGCTGGCTGCAGGTGCTCAAGAAGGCCGGATTACCTTGGGGCAGGAACGTTATGTGGCGGCGGCTCGTTATCTGGGCGGAACAGCCGAGCGGGGCGGCGCGGTTGTGCTGCTTACCCGGGTGGAAGGTCTGGAGGAAATTAAACAAGAATTGCTTATTATCGCTTTAATTAGTCTGGCCTTGCCTTTACTGGCGGCTTTGGGTATTACTTGGCTATTGGCCCGGCGTATTTCACGACCGCTGGATTTGCTTAAGGAAAAAGCACAGCGTGTGGCCAGGCGTAATTTTGGCTGGCGTGTTCCGGTGGACACAGGCGATGAAATTGGCGAACTGGGTCAGGCTATTAACGCTATGGACGAACAGCTGGCGGAATACGATCGGGTACAGAGACAATTTTTTCAAAATGCTTCTCATGAGCTAAAAAGTCCGCTGATGTCCATCCAGGGGTATGCCGAAGGGGTGCGTGACGGCGTTTTCAAGGGTGTGGAGGCCGAGCATGCTTTGGAGGTTATCGTGCGGGAAACCGGGCGGTTAAAAAAAATAGTAGAGGAATTAGTTTATCTTGGCAAGCTGGAAAGCGCCTCGGAGGTATATAATTTCGAAGATACCGAGATAAGTGAGGTGTTGGAGCAGACGATCCAAGTACAGCAGGTACTGGCCCTGGATAAAGACATCAAACTGGAGCTGGGTGATTGTCCTGACGTACACTTGTGGGCGGATGGTGAAAAACTGGTACGGGTTTTTATTAATCTAATAGCCAATGCGGTACGCCATGCCTTCTCCCGAGTCTCTGTACAAGCCGCGGTGCAAGGTGAAACGCTGCGGGTGACGGTGCGGGATGACGGACCGGGATTTACCGATGAGGACTTGCGCCGCCTGTGGGAACGATTTTATAAAGGCCCCCGGGGCGGCAGCGGGCTGGGATTGCCTATTGCCAGGGCTATTGTTGAAGAGCACGGGGGCGCTATCCGGGCCGACAATGCCGCATCCGGCGGTGCGGAAATAGTAGTTGTGCTGCCGCTCACCAATAATTAATCATTTTTTAACAATAGGCTGTTTGAATTTTTACACGCAGCATATATAATTAGCATATAATAAACGTTGTATCATATGTTTATAGAGTTACAATAAACAAGGAGGTGAAGTGAATATGACAAAAGACTTAATTGATCAAATCCTGCGGGATATCGGTCTGGAGAAGATTGAACCGGAGCCCGAGGAAATTAAGCGGGAAGCGCTGTCCGAAAACGGGGACGGTAAAAAGAATAGGAGGAATTAATGTGTTAACCGGGGATCAATAGCCGGGGGTCGGTTGAAAAACAAAACCGCCCCCGGTTTTAAATTTTAAATCACTAAACTCCTAAACACCTAAACCCCGATTTTCAAAAGTGTCCGCCGGTCTCATTATGCTCATTGTCCCGGCAGTACCCGCCGGCAGGTAGCCATACAGCCTTAATCCTGCGTAATCGTAAGCTGGTGCCCCTCTGCATTCCTCTGGTAAAGTACCCGTTTGGGATAGGGGATTTCTATGCCCGCCCGCTCCAGGGCGTACTTAAAGCGGCGGCGCAGTTCCCTTTCCACTGCCCATTGCTCACCCGCTACAGTGGGGGCAATGGTGCGAATGTTTACCGATGACTCAGCCAGATCGGTAACCCCTTGAACCTGGGGCATGTCTAAAATAGCATCCATATCGCTTGCGGCAGACGCGCATTCCTGCCGCAATACTTCAAGGGCCTGGTCGATATCTTCTTCGTATGCGATGCCTACCGTCACCACAGCCATCATTTGTCCCCGGTTGTAATTGGTTACCCGGGTAATCTCACCGTTGGGGATGACATGCAGTTGTCCCGTCCACTCCCGAATTTTACAGGTGCGCAGCCCAATTTCCTCCACTGTGCCCACCACTCCGGCAGTTTCCACAAAATCTCCCACGTTGAACTGATCCTCGAATAGAATAAAAAAGCCGCTGATAATATCTTTTACCAGGTTCTGGGCGCCAAAGCCTATGGCCAGTCCCAGTATCCCCGCGCTGGCCAGTATGGCACTGGTGTTGACGCTAAATATCTCCAGGATCATTAAACCGGCCAGGAAAAATATAATATAAGTTAGTACGCTGCGCAACAATACTTCCAATGTCTGGGCCCGGCGGTTTTCCATAAAATTGTCTTTAATGCGATTGGCAAAAATTTGTTTTATAGCCAGCTGTCCCAGGTTAATTGTTAACTTGGCTCCCAAAAACACGCCAATAATTTTTAATAACCTGGCCCCCAGTGATTTTAAATCATCGGCGGAGATTATTTTAAAATTGAATATTTCCAGGATAATAATGCCGGCGATAAAATATCCCCCGTAGAAAAGCAGTGTTTTAAGAAAAGCGCGCGCCGAGCGAATAAAGTTATCGGAAATGGGGCGCTGCTGGCCGTCCGATTCGTCTTCGGGCGGGGCAGTCCCCCCGGGCCGGCTGACTATGTCGGGCTGGTGATTTGTTTCCTTTAAAGTGCGGTCCAGTATATGTGATAGAATCTTAATTATTAAATATGTGGCGGCCAATACCACAGCCGAGGCTATCAGGTCCGTCAGGAGTGTTTGTATCCTCTCGGGTGTGAACCGGTCCCATATACCGCTTATGATTAACTGCCATTGCTCTTTTAACACAGTAATCCCCCGCAATATTGCTATTTTATTTGCTGCGGGTTATTATAACATATTGCTTGACTCTTTCCCATTGGTTAGATGATATTATTGATGGCTATCTTCGACTTTCTGTACATATCCCGGTTATCTTGTTTTAAATCAGGCTGCGGCAAATCTTATGGAGGAAAAAAATGCAATATAAGTATTATTTGAAGTGTTTAAAGGGCATGCTTAGTGATAAAAGACTTCGGCATTCATTGAAGGTTAGCAATACCGCGGTCAGGTTGGCCGAGCTGTACGGTGCCGACTGTGAAAAGGCCGCATTGGCGGGTTTGCTGCATGATTGCGCGAGGGATCTGCCAAATGATGAACTACTGACTTTAGCCCGCCACAACCGTGTGCCTGTCGATAGTATTGATGAGGCCAGGCCGGTGCTTTTGCACGCTTCAGTGGGAGCACTGTTGGCTAAACGCCAATTTAGCGTGCGGGACGAAGCTGTGCTCCAAGCTATTGCTTTACATACATTGGGTGATGAAACGATGACTTTACTGGATAAGATAGTATTTGTTGCGGATAAAGTGGAACCGGACCGTAGCTTTCCGGGGGTGGGGGAACTGCGTGAAATCGCGCGGCGGAATCTGGACCGGGCTTTACTGTGCTGTTTTGACGCTGCTATTATGTTATCCGTGCGCAATGGTGACTTAATTCATCCCAGGGCTGTGCGGGCCCGCAATGGGATAAGACTTAAAATGGGGTAAGACTTAAATTCAATTAAATCAGCTGTAGATCAACTGCAAAACGGTTGGCAATAGCATGCAACGATACGGAACAATAGATACGGTTATGATTGTTTTGCCGCCAGGCAGGAACTTTTAAACCTCGGGCGAATATCAATTAAATATATAATAACTTATAGGGGGATTGCTTGTTGATAAATGAACCTGATGTTCTTGTGCGGTTGGCTGTTGAAGCGGCGGAAGGGAAAAGGGCCATGGATATTACCGTGTTAAACATTGGCGGTGTTTCCGTAGTGGCTGAATACTTTATTATTTGCAGCAGCAGGTCACCGGTGCATGCCCGGGCCATTGCCGATGCAGTTGAAGAACACTTGCGGCAGCACGGCGCCGGTCAACCACGCAGGGAAGGGTTCAAGACGGCGCAATGGGTTTTGTTGGATTACGGCTCAGTGGTAATACACGTTTTTCAGGAGGAACAACGCCGTTTTTATAATCTGGAGCACTTATGGGGGGACGCTCGGATAATAAAATCCCCGTTAAGTATGTAATATTTTTATCGTTGACTTTATATGTTAATTCTTTTATAATTATGCTCAGTTTAATATGGCAAATAACAATGAAGGGGAATAGTAATATCGCTGTTTTATCCCGCAGAGAGCCGCCGGTTGGTGTGAGGCGGTGGGTAAGGCGAATGAACTCGCCCCGGAGTTGCCCGGTGGAAAAAATAAGTATACCGGGACGGCATGTGCCGTTAACATACCAAGCGGTTAAAGTCACGGGGATGTAGCTCAGATGGGAGAGCGCCTGAATGGCATTCAGGAGGTCAGGGGTTCGATCCCCCTCATCTCCACCAAAGACTTTATCAATTAGGGTGGTACCGCGAGATCAACCTCTCGTCCCTTTGGGGAAGAGGGGTTTTTTATTTTATTTTTTCTCTTTAACATGTTAACTAGACAAAGGATTAGAGGTGACGGCATGAAGAAACTTGACAATCAAATTACCATTGGGGAACTGCTGGATTTATCCGCGGGCAGGTTCCCCCATAATGAAGCGGTGGTTTATCCGGACAGCAGTATCAGATACACATATCGGCAGTTTCAGCAGCAATGCAACCGGGTGGCTAAATCATTGATGGCTCTGGGTATCAAAAGGGGTGAGCATGTTGCTCTTTTGGCGGCCAACATACCGGAATGGGTCGTGCTTCAATTTGCCTGCGGCAAAATGGGAGCGATATTAACGTCGGTAAATACTAATTATAAAGTGTTTGAATTGGAATACTTGCTCCGGCAATCCGATGCCACCACTTTAATTTTTTCCAGCGGTATCAAAGATTCAAATTACGTTGATATGGTATATGAACTGTGCCCGGAATTGCGGGACAGTATGCCTGGCCGTTTGAATTGCAAAAGATTGCCGAAGTTGAAAAACCTGGTATACATTGGTAACGAAAGCCAGCCCGGCATTTTTGACTGGCAGGATGTGCTGGCCATGGGCGAGGGGATTACTGACGAGGAACTGATGGCCAGGCAATCATCTCTGGACCCTGACGATGTTATTAATATGCAGTATACTTCGGGAACTACCGGTTTTCCCAAGGGAGTTATGCTGACTCATAATAACCTGGTAGGGAATGGCTATAGTGTTGGTGAATGCATGAGTTTTGGTCCTGATGACCGCCTGTGCATTCCTGTGCCTTTGTTCCACTGCTTTGGTTGTGTGTTGGGCACTTTGGCCTGTGTTTCCCATGCGACCACTATGGTCATGATAGAAGCATTCAACCCCGTGAAAGTCCTGGAAGCGGTGGAAAAGGAGCGGTGTACGGCGCTGCATGGGGTGCCCACCATGTTTATTACCGAGTTGGAAGTGCTCGAGAGACAGCCTTACAATACGTCTTCCTTACGTACCGGTATTATGGCGGGGGCTCCCTGCCCTATTGAAGTGATGAAGGCCGTTGTGGAGAAAATGGGGATGCGGGAAATAGTAATTACCTATGGCCAAACCGAGGCGGCACCCGGCATTACCATGACTCATACCGACGATCCGCTTGAAATAAGAGTATCCACGGTGGGTAAAGCGCTGGAAGGGGTCGAAGTAAAGATTGTCGACCCGGAAAGCGGCGATGAAATGCCGTTCGGGGCTCAGGGTGAAATCTGCGCCCGTGGTTACAATGTTATGAAGGGATATTACAAAATGCCCGAGGCCACGGCCGCGGCCATTGATAACAAGGGGTGGCTGCATACCGGTGACCTGGGTATTATGGATGAAAACGGTTATCTTAGAATAACCGGCAGGATTAAAGACATGATCATTCGGGGCGGCGAAAATATTTATCCCCGTGAAATTGAGGAATTTTTATACACCCACCCGCAGATTAAAGATGTGCAAGTGGTGGGTGTGCCCAGTGAAAAATACGGGGAAGAGGTTATGGCCTTTATTCAGTTAAAGGAAGAGGTCACTATGAGCGCTGAAGACATTAAAAAGTATTGTTCCGGCAAGATTGCCCGTTATAAGATACCGTCCCATATTCACTTTGTTAACGGTTACCCAACTACCGCCAACGGTAAGGTGCAGAAGTTTAAATTGAGGGAAATAGGCATCAAGGAGCTGTCTCGCTACGAAAATGCGGCTAATCCGGCTTAATATCAGACCTAACTTTTATAAAAAGACATAATATGATAATATTTGAGTTGGGTTGTGCTATAGAATTATATCTGCACGTTGCGAAACAGTTACAACATACGGGAGGAACCAATGAAGGACCGCTATGAATTTAAGGAAATAGAAACAAAGTGGCAGCAAAAATGGGCGGAGCAGAATATGTATGCCGTGCCCGACTTTGGCGATAAACCCCAGTACTACTGTCTGGAGATGTTTCCCTACCCTTCGGGAAAACTGCACATGGGCCATGTGCGTAATTATTCCATTGGTGACGTGGTGGCCAGGTTTAAAACGATGCAAGGCTTTAATGTGCTGCACCCCATGGGGTGGGACGCTTTCGGTTTGCCGGCGGAGAACGCGGCCATAAAGCATGGAGCACTGCACCCGGCCCAGTGGACCAAGGATAATATTGACTCCATGCGGGCCCAGCTTAAGCAGTTGGGTATCAGTTACGACTGGAACCGGGAGGTGGCTACTTGCCATCCCGGTTATTATAAGTGGACACAATGGCTGTTTTTGCAGCTTTATCACCATGGGCTGGCCTATAAAAAGAAATCCGCCGTGAACTGGTGTCCCTCCTGCGCTACGGTGCTGGCCAACGAGCAGGTTAAAGAAGGTGCTTGCGAGCGTTGTTCCAGCGTTGTGGAGAAAAGGGAACTGGAGCAGTGGTTTTTTAAGATTACCAGCTATGCCGACCGTTTGCTGGCTGATCTGAAAAAATTGGGCGGCTGGCCGGATAAAGTTAAAATTATGCAGGAAAATTGGATTGGGCGCAGTGAAGGGGCCGAGATTAAATTTCAAATCGATGGCGCCGATGAAACCATTACTGTTTTCACTACCCGTCCGGATACTATCTATGGTGTTACTTATATGGTACTGGCACCGGAGCATCCATTGGTGGAAAAATTAATTGAAGGTAAACCCCAGGCCGGGAAAATCAGAGAATTCGTACAAAACGTGCGTAATTTAAGTGAACTGGCCCGTACTTCCACCGATGCTGAAAAAATCGGCTTGCTGACCGGTGCTTACTGCATTAATCCGGCAAACGGAGAAAAAGTGCCTGTTTTGGTGGCCAATTACGTGCTGTTGGAATACGGCACCGGTGCTGTTATGGGGGTGCCGGCCCACGACCAGCGGGACTTTGAGTTTGCCCGCAAGTATAACCTGCCCATCCGGGTGGTCATCCAGCCCGAAGGAGTTACGCTGGATGCTGCCGTGATGACAGAAGCTTACGACGGCGAAGGGTTAATGGTCAATTCCGGGCCGTTTAACGGTACACCGAACCGGCGGGGCATCACCGCTGTGATAAAATATTTGCAGGAACAAGGACTGGGTGACGGCCGAATTAACTATCGGCTGCGGGACTGGCTTATTTCCCGTCAGCGTTACTGGGGTGCGCCTATTCCTATTATTTATTGCGCTAAGTGCGGTGTGGTGCCGGTACCCGATAAGGATTTGCCTGTCATGCTGCCCATGGATGTGGCCTTTAAGCCTACCGGCCGTTCTCCGCTGGAGGAGCATGCGGACTTTGTTAATACCACATGTCCTGCTTGCGGCGGCCCGGCTCGCCGGGAAACCGACACCATGGATACTTTTATGTGTTCTTCCTGGTATTATTACCGCTACACCAGTCCCCGGGATGATGCCAATGCCTGGGATCCTGACAATGTAAGGCGGTGGCTGCCGGTGGATCAGTACATCGGTGGTGTGGAGCATGCTATTTTGCATTTGTTGTACAGCCGATTTTTCACCAAGGTGCTTTATGACCTGAAATTGGTTGATAATGATGAACCGTTTACCAATCTGCTTACTCAGGGCATGGTACTCAAAGACGGGACCAAGATGAGCAAGTCCAAGGGCAACGTGGTAAGTCCGGAGGATATCGTGGCCGCATATGGCGCCGACACGGCCCGGCTGTTTATTTTGTTTGCTTCTCCCCCCGAGCGTGATTTAGAGTGGAGCGACCAGGGAGTTGAGGGCTGTTACCGTTTCTTAAATCGGGTGTGGCGTTTGGTTGCACCCTTAAGCGATGTGCTGGCTAAAGGCGCAGCCCGGGACAAGGGTACTAATCTTGTGGGAGTTAACAAAGACATGCTCCGGATGACGCATCTGGCTATTAAAAAGGTATCGGAGGATGTGGGTAACCGGTTTAATTTTAATACCGCGGTGAGTGCCATCATGGAACTGGTAAACGCCATGTACCAGTACCGGGAGGTGTCCGAATGCGATCGTGATACCGGGGTTTTGCGCGAGGCGGTGGAAACTTTGCTGTTGCTACTGGCTCCCTTTGCTCCCCATATCACTGAGGAGTTATGGAGCTTAACCGGACATGAAGGCAGTATTCATGCCCGGCCCTGGCCACAATATGATCCTGAAGCTGTTATAGAAGATGAAATTACTATTGTGGTGCAGATTAACGGCAAGGTGCGTGAACGCATGCTGGTGCCTGCCGGTATTAAGCCCGACGCTATGCGTGAAATGGTTATGCAGCAGGAAAAAGTACGGGAACTGATCGGTGATAAAAAGGTGGTTAAAGTGATACCGGTGCCCGGTAAATTGGTGAATATTGTGGTTAAATAATATTTTTCCGGTTCTCTTAACTATTTTGGAGTTAAGTGGGCAAGCGAAGTGGATGTACTGAAAACGATTTGCGTTGTAGAATTAATTATCTGCATGTAATTTAATAAGGGGGTAGATTAGCTATTATAGAAGGGCTGGATCTACCCCTTTGGTATTTGCGATTTATCATGAAGTTATGAAGTTATGAAGTTACTTCCCTAATCGTCTGCTGCCACATATCCGGGGCTACCCGGCGATACTTGCGGTTACCGATCATATAGTCCTGACCCGGGACGGCTTTCTTTCTTAATACATCAGACCCGCGGTTGCGAATTACCCGGTAAAATGAAGCTAGATGCCGAGGGCTGATGTTGCTGTCAACTTCCTTACTGAACACCCAAATAGCTTTTGGTATTCTAATTAACACGGCCGGTGTCAACATGGCATCGGCCAACTGCCTGATTTCAATCTGCAGGTTGACCGGGCCATCCACATATTTACCCTCGAACACGTCCATTAAAGTTGTATGTTGATCGGCCATATTAATGGGACCGATAACCCGGCTGACATTAACCAGTGCTTTTTGGTCGATAATTATATAAGTACCGATGGTGTTGCCAAACAGTGCTTCCAGCTGCTGAATAAGCTTTACCGGCCCGTGTTTTAAGTAATACTCACTAACTGTTATTGCCTGTTGCT
This sequence comes from Desulfoscipio sp. XC116, assembly GCF_039851975.1. GTDB lineage: Bacteria > Bacillota > Desulfotomaculia > Desulfotomaculales > Desulfallaceae > Sporotomaculum. The sequence continues at coordinate 2,717,920 of NZ_CP156660.1, read as the reverse complement.
CGCCGAGCAGCCACGTATATACCGGTACGGAAACAATGCCGATGGGACCGTTCCGGTTGGGCGTAAAAGTTAGGTTTACCGCCTTAAGCCTGGCAGCGTCGGTCCAAAAAATAATCGTACTTTCCGGCGTATTGGTATCGTTATGTATGGCCAGGGCACTGGTCGGCTTGCTTATATTAAGGCTCAGCAGCACAAACAGCATCATTATTAAGGTTTTGATGAGCCGCAAATAATAATCTCCTTTGCCGTAAAATAATGGCTGTTGAGATATATATGCTCATCGTTTACGTATTTTATGCTTATATGAATCAGCTAAAAAACTGTACCGGTGGGTTGGTGCTGTAGTTTTTAGTGCAACGGCCTTTGGAAGAACGGAACAAATCCTTGAATAAACGGTCAAAGTCATTGATTGACATGCATATATAGCCCTCCGTATTAGCCAAGGAACCATTGACAAAAAAATTGAAAAATATATGGTTTTTAGTTTGGGTGACAATGGAAAGCTGGTATTCGTTTGAGGGCATTTTATCCACTCCCTTTAAATTATATAACGGAATAATGTTCGTATTCTTTGTTTTATTTTAGTTCATAACAACCAATTAGTCTATCCCAACATGGGATTGTCGCGTCGCTTTGTTTTTCGCATGACGGGCTAAGCCGATTTTCGTCCTCTGATGATGTCCCTGCAAGCGGCACGGATGTCTGTAATTATTTAAAATAAAATAGCTTTTTAAACGTCTTGACAGTTTTTTCAGCCAGGTATATACTATCTTAAGTTGCTTTAATATGCTAAATAGATAACGAGATAAAGTAGGAGGTTTGAACTGTTATGAGCGCCAAATTGCGTCTGGGACTGCCTAAAGGAAGCTTGCAGGAGTCCACATTTCAGCTGTTTAAGAGGGCGGGGTTTCATATTTCTGTGCGCAGCCGCTCTTATTACCCATCTATAGATGATCCTGAAATTGAAGTTATTTTAATGCGTGCTCAAGAAATACCCCGCTATGTGAATGAGGGGGTATTAGATGCCGGATTAAGCGGACTGGACTGGATTTTAGAAAACGAGGCCGATGTGGTGGAAGTGGCTGATCTGGCTTATTCCAAACAGACTACCAACCCTATCCGGGTGGTGATGGCCGTGGCGGAAAACAGCGGCATAAAGACGGTGAAAGATCTTGAAGGCAAGCGCGTAGCCACCGAGTTGGTGCGGTTGACCCGCAATTACCTGGTGAAAAACGGTGTCAGCGCCTCTGTTGAATTTAGTTATGGAGCCACGGAGGTCAAGGTACCGCATCTGGTGGACGCCATTGTTGATATTACCGAAACGGGCAGTTCATTGCGGGCCAATAAGCTTACGGTGATAGATACTATTTTGGTGTCTACAACCCGGCTGCATGCCAACCATAAGGCTTGGGACGACCCCTTTAAAAGGGAAAAACTGCAAAACCTGGCTGTGCTGTTGTTGGGTGCGTTACGTGCCGACTCCAAAGTAGGCTTAAAAATGAACCTGCCCAAGGATAAGCTGGACGATATACTGGATATATTGCCGGCCATGAAACACCCCACGGTATCGCAGTTGATTAACAGTGATTGGGTCGCCTTGGAGGCCGTGTTGGATGAGCAGCAGGTGCGCGATCTTATTCCGGCGCTGCGCCGGGGAGGCGCCCAGGATATCATTGAGTATCCGCTGAACAAAGTAATCCCGTAAGCTGAACCCTTAAGCTGAAATGCTTCTTTGGGGACCTGCTTCGGAGTCTGGTATTGCTTCGCTGCGCTTGCGATGGGAGCTGCGGAACATATGAAAGTAAGTTAACCGAGTTTTGGGGACAGACGTTTTGACTATTGAAAAGGAGGGTAAAATACCTCCTTTTTTGTTTTTTATTTGACAGACCTATGATTTATAAAAGATACATGAAAATAGACAACTAATGTAAACAATAACAATGCTCATGAAAAAACAAGGTTATAAATATTAATTTCGGTGGTCATTAATTGGGTCGCAAATTTTAGTTGGCTGTAAAAAACATATTTAAAATAGTGCGCAAAATGTGGCTAAATAGTATATTATTCTATAATAAAGATGATTTGCTCTTGCAGAGAGGAGAGGGGTAATTGATTCCGCTCAGGGACAGCGTCAAGTCTAGGACATTTCCTATAGTAAACATAACTATTATAGTTTTAAACTTGCTTGTTTATCTTCGGGAGGTAACTATTGAGCCGTACCGGTTGAATCAAGCTTTCTATGCGTTTGGTCTGGTACCTGCCGAAGTACTGAATACCGTTTTCACCGGAGCCCCCCTGACACCGGTGTTGGTTAGCTTTGTAACTTCCATGTTTATTCATGGCGGGTGGCTGCATGTTATCGGTAATATGTTATTCCTTTGGGTATTTGGCGATAATATTGAGGATCGTTTAGGACACTTAAAATATCTTTTGTTCTATTTAGCAGTCGGGGTTGTAGGCGGTTTGGCACATATTATCAGCAATCCTGTCTCCACTGTTCCCGTGGTCGGAGCCAGTGGTGCGGTAGCCGGAGTGCTGGGCGCATATATTATTGCTTTTCCTCGCTCGCGCATACTGGCCCTGGTGCCTATTTTGATTATTTTTACTTTAATGGAAATACCTGCGGTGGTTTTCATTGCCCTTTGGTTCGTTTTGCAGCTGTTTAACGGCGTAGCCTCTTTGGGTGGAGCCGCCAATACTGTGGCTTACTGGGCCCACATAGGTGGTTTTGTCATGGGGGCTATATTGATTAAAACAATGGCTCCAAGAATAGTAAAAGGTTACTATCGTCCTTAAGTTTTTTAAACTAATGGAGTTGGGAAGGCTCATGCGGAAAAATTGCACCTTGAAATATGAGCAAAGTGAACTCGTTCGGCTAAAGCTGAACATCGGGGCTTCAGATGGGGATTCCAGCCCATATGAAATAAAAATAGGAGCTTCCACTTATAGAAGCGGGAGTCTTGGAATTTGATAAAACTGCGGATTTTTATACCGCGGCTTAATTAGGGAAGTAAAGGAGATTATCTTTATGGCCAAACAGATAAAACGATTATATCGCTCCAGCCGCAATTACATGCTGGGTGGTGTTTGTGGTGGTTTGGCGGAATATCTGGGGGTCGACCCCAGCTTGGTACGGTTGGGTTATATATTGCTGTCCGTAGCTTCCGCGGCGTTTCCGGGCATTCTTATTTATATAATTGCCTGGCTGGTTATGCCCAGGGATTTCTAAATTTTTATTGAATTTACTCACGCTGGTTTTAGGTATCTAATTCATCCATTTGTTTGCCGTCCCAGGCCATTTCCCGGCTATCCCCGCCAACAATTCTTATTTCCCGTCCCAATATTAATGAACAATCGCTTAAAATTATACTTGACATATGTCTATAACCAGATTAAAATATAAGCCATAAGGGTATATATTCATAATAGAAATGCGGCATAGGAGGTGATAGAATTGTGCCACGTCCGCGTAAAAGACGGCGGGTAGGTTTTTTGCCCAAGGTTACGTACTTTCAACCGGTAGGGGCGGATGAGCAGTTTCGGGAAGAGCTGATTAGCGTGGATGAAATTGAAGCCCTGCGGTTGAAAGACGTGGAAGGAATGGATCAGGAAAACTGCGCCGAACACATGGGCGTTGCTCAAAGCACTTTTCAAAGAATTTTAACATCGGCCAGAAAAAAATTAAGTACGGCTATTTTAGAAGGCAAAGCCATACGCATAGAGGGCGGGGATTATAAATTAGCGCCGTATAAATTAGAATGCGACTATTGCGGGCATGACTGGATGAAAACCAGTTGGTCATCCCCGGATGATACGATTGAGTGTCCCCGGTGTGGAAAAGGAAAAGGGTGGCATGGCCGTTATAACGATTAGAAATTGCTTATATGATAATTGTTGTATCAAGATAACATCTAATATTATAAAAAACAAAACACTTAGGAGGTAAAAAAATGAAGGTAGCTATCGCTGTAGACGGGGGTTATGTAGCCCAGCATTTTGGTAAATGTCAGGAGTATACACTTTTTGACGTGGTGGGCGGAAAAGCGGAAAATATTTCCCAAATTCCCAATCCCGGGCACCAGCCGGGGTTTTTGCCCAAGTATTTGAGCGGTTTGCAGGTAAATTGCATTATTGCGGGAGGTATGGGGCAAAAGGCGTTAAGTTTGTTTGCGGAAAATAATATCCAACCCATTGTAGGTATTTCCGGTGAAGTAAAACAGGTTATAGATGATTATGTAAACGGCAAGCTGACATCCGGCGCAAGTTTATGTACGCATCCGGATGGCCAGCACCATGAGTGTGACGGTCACTGTTAGTAGCTCTTGCAATGCGAAACGTGTTAGCGGCGTGGCGATTCTTACATGATAAAGTGTGGGCAACAACCGAAGATTGCTTTGCTAACGCTTGCCATTATTATGCGTTGCATGCACCACGATAAGTGAATATATTTCATTGGGCCAGGTAATGTCGTTGCGAGCGCAGCGAAGCAATCCCGGATTCCGAAGCAGGTCCCCAAATAAATGCGGGCTGTAGAACGGAGATTGCTTCTTCGCTTCGCTCCCGCAATGACGGATTTTTAAACATCGCAGGTTGTATTCATAACAATGATGGGCTTCAAAGTGTTGCACTCAGGTTATATTCATGGCAATGACAACCTTTCTGCGTTTCCGAACTACCCTTGCTTTGAAAGGAGGTGAAACATATGCCAAGAGGTGGCTATGGCTATGGCTATGGCTATGGCTGTGGATATGGTTACGGATACGGCGCGGGCAACGCACCGGGATTTGGTTTTGGCCGAGGTATGAGGGGCAGCTATAGTGCCAATTGCCGTTTTTACCCGTGGTTGCCGCGGCGCTGGTGGGCATACAACAGTGTGCAAAATAACATGCCGTTACCGGTTGCAGCGGGCTTACCGCAAGAAAACGAGTATCTTCAAAGTCAGGCCCAATTTTTAAAGGCTCAACTGGGAGAAATTGAAAAACGTCTGAATCAGCTAGAAAAGAATGACAATGATAAAGCTATTTAAATGTGGTGTATTATATGAATAACTTAGTCTTTTTGTAAACAAGCCGCCTTATCAAAATGGCGGCTTGTTTTATATAATAGATCTGCATGAATAATTATATGGTTTAGGGGTGCATGATATGGGTAGTCAATCTTTTATTTCCAAATTGTTTAAGAAAACAAAACATAATAGCAAACAAGTAACTGATAAAAATAGTAATAAAATGTGCGATGAGGAACAAGAAAAAGTTAATCAGTTTTTAGAAATGATTAATTGTTACAGCAATGTAAAAAATAAAAAATAACAGATAATTATATAATATTCCGTATATAGGCAATATTAAAGTTTAGAATAATTTTAAAAGAATTACTTTGTTATTATTGGTTTACTAGCTTAATTGCAATATGTATAATGTTACCTAACAAGTGAATTAGTAATTTCTAGGAATAATAGTTTTGGAACAGCGAGTGTATCAAGACTAGTAAGCATTAGACATATTGGCGAGGTGAGGATAGTGATAGATCTCACGAGTATGAGTAAGCCGCAATCAGTGGCAGTAGTGGGAGCCAGCCCCAAACCGGGGAAAATAGGCCATACCATTTTAGGGAATGTCATTAATAGCGGCTACGAGGGGAAAATATTTCCCATCAATCCCAAAGAAAAGGAAATAGCCGGTTTTAAAGCCTATGCGGCTGTTTCCGAGGTGCCTGAACCTGTGGATCTGGCAGTAGTTGCCGTACCGGCGGCCCGTGTGCTGGACGTGGCCCGTGACTGTGGGCGGGCCGGGGTAAAAAGCTTGGTGGTTATTACAGCCGGTTTTAAGGAAGTGGGTGCCGAAGGTTTAGGATTAGAGAAACAACTGGTGGAATCTTGTCGTGAATACGGCATGCGTTTGCTGGGACCCAATGTGGTAGGGATTATTGACACGCATACACCGATAAATGCGTCTTTTTCCGCAACCTTTCCCCATCAAGGTGAAATAGCCTTTTTATCGCAGAGCGGTGCTATGCTGGTAGCTATTCTGGACTGGAGCGCCTCGGCGGGACTTGGTTTCAGTAAAGTAGTCAGTTTGGGCAACAAGGCTGATTTATCCGAAATTGAGTTTATTGAAGATGCCGCTGCCGATCCCCATACCAAAGTAATACTATGCTACATAGAGGACATAGTGGACGGGCCGAGGTTTTTAGATGTGGCCTCCCGGGCAGCGCGTCAAAAACCGGTTATTGTAATTAAATCGGGAACCAGCCAGGCCGGTGCTCAGGCTGCTTCATCTCACACCGGTGCGCTGGCGGGCAGTGACCTGGCTTATGATGTGGCTTTTAGGCAGTGTGGCATAATTAGAGCCCGCACTATGACGGAGCTATTTGACTTGGCTGTGGCCTTTGCCAAAGCACCTGTACCCAAAGGCAACCGGGTGGCTATTGTTACTAATTCCGGCGGCCCGGGGATTATCGCTACGGATAATGTGGAGTCCAGGGGACTGCAAATGGCCCGCTTCGACAAGGCGACCATTGAAGAGATGCGGGCTAACCTGCCGGCGGAGGCTAATATTTATAACCCGGTGGACGTGTTGGGTGACGCCAAGGCGGATCGGTACAGGTTTGCTTTGCAAAAAGTATGTGCCGACCCCAATGTGGACAGTGTCGTTGTATTAATGTGCCCGGTGGGGGTTACTGAGCCCGTTGAAACTACCGAGGCCATACTGGAAATGCGCCGGACCTTTCCCGATAAGCCTATTTTTGCCGCCTATATGGGTGGGGAAAGTTTGGCTGCCGGTGCTTCTATGCTGGCCAAAGCAGGTGTGCCCTGCTTTACATTCCCGGAACCGGCTATTGCTTCGATCAGCGGCCTGGTGCATTATAGCGAAATATTGGACGTTCCCGGAGAGGATAGCGCCAATGATTTGTCGAATATCGATTGCAAAGGTGTAAAGGCTATATTTTATGATGTGCTTAAGGATAACCGGCTGGTGCTTTTAGGCAGCGAAGCGACAGAAGTAGCCAAATGTTACGGTATACCGGCCGCACCGGTGGTGCTGGCCACATCTCCGGAGGAGGCTGCGGCGGAAGCCGATAAAATGGGCTACCCGGTGGTGCTGAAAGTGGCGTCTCCTAAAATAATGCATAAGACTGACGTGGGCGGGGTGCAAATAGGCCTGAACACGGCGGAAGAGGTACGCCGGGCTTTTGTGGAAATAATGGAGAATGTGCATGGCTATATGCCCCAGGTGGTTATATACGGTATAGAGGTGCAGAAGATGATGCCGCGGGGTACAGAGCTGATTATTGGCATGACCCGTGATGTTCAGTTTGGTCCGCTGATTGCTTTCGGGCTGGGCGGTATCTATGTTAATCTGCTTAAAGACGTTAGTTTTCGCTTGGCTCGGGGGCTTACCGACCGGGAGATAGAATATATGCTGCGGGAAACCAAGGCCTATACCTTGCTGCGCGGCTATCGCGGTGAAAAACCCCGGGATATGAAAGCTCTGGTGGAAACTATCAGGCGGGTGGCTGCGCTGGTCAATGATTTCCCTGAAATCGCGGAGATGGACATTAACCCGGTATTTGCTTATGAAAACGGGCTTTCTGCCCTGGATATAAAAATCACCATATCGTGAGGTGTTTATAATGAAAAACCTGTTTGTGATGGGTAATCCCGACAGTGGTAAAACGGCGGTTATCCTGGGTCTGGCTCAGAAATTTAAAGAACTGGGCCGCCGGGTAGGTTACTTTAAGCCAATAGACAATGGAAGAAAAACAGCTACCGGAAAAGTTCCCGGCGGGGATGCCGTCTTAATGAAGCATGTTTTGGGTATGGAAGCACCTCTGGGGGAAATAAGCCCGGTTAAAGCGGGACCTTCCTATCTAACCAGGGTTGGGGAAAATGCATATAGTATGCGGGATATTCAGACAGCCTATGCGGAAATCGCCAGGGATTGTGACATTGTGCTAATGGAAGGAGCAGTTCAGCCCTATGCTTTATCTGCGGTGGGACTGGATTCTGTAGCTTTAGCCGGTGAATTAAATGCTCATGTGGTTACCGTGCAAAAGGTAGACGATGACTATAGCCTGGACATGGCTATTTTCTATAACCGGTATATTACCGGCCGGCAGGTGGCATTGCTGGGCACGGTTTTCAGTAACGTACCCCGCTCGCTGCTGGCTAAAACCGAAGGGGTTTTCCGTCCCGCCATGGAAGAAGCGGGCTTTAAAACTCTGGGTGTTATACCCAGCCGTCCGGAAATTGCTTCTCCCACAGTCAATGAGTTCCGGGAAAGACTGGGCGGTGAAGTGTTGGTGGGGCATGAAAATATGAACCGGCTGGTGGAAGATGTAGTGGTGGGGGCAATGACCATGGACAGTGCGCTGACTTACCTCAGACGGTCAGCTAATAAAGCTGTAGTTATGGGTGGGGACCGCGCGGATTTGGCTCTGGCCGCGTTGGAAACTCATACCTCGGCGCTCATATTAACCGGCGGTCTTTATCCCGACGTCGGAGTGCTGGCCCGGGCGGGTGAAAAAGGCGTACCTGTGATACTGTCTTACCAGGATACCTATACGGTAATTGAGATGATCGGTCAAGTATCCAGGCACCTCAAACCCACCGATCAGGAGGGAATAGCCATATCTCTGGATAACATAAACCAGTATTGTGATTGGCAGCATATCCTGGATGTGTTGTAGAAAGTGTTGTAGAAACATTGGTTAAAGTGAAAGGACTCCTCTTAGCGACACCCAATAAAGGAAATACCAAGGAACATTTAGATTGGCCATTCGGCAAGTGGAATTTGACAGCAAAAGACGGGCTACCGGCGTAAAGCTGATAGCCCGTTTTAAACTTCACAAGCACAACTCATTTAGGGCTAAATTGGCCCGAAGTTCCACCGGATTTCCCCTCCTGTGCCTCGTTTTTGGCAAGGCCATGATACCATCCCTACAGATGTTTTTCATAATAGATACCGACAACCATTTCCACTAATAGCATGAAGCCAAGTAAAACTCCGCTAACAGTGAAAGTAGAGATCCACGCCGTATCTGCAGTTAGTTCGTACCTTGCCAGTCCTCCTATTGTAACGAACGCCAGACAGCCATAAAGAATCTTTAATGTCAGTGACTTGGTTTTCAGTTTTAAAAGGCTGTTTCTTTCATCCTGCTCTTCGATTTTATCCTCTCTGGTCGCTTCTTTGGAAAAAGCGCGGAAGAATCCGCTAATGCCTATCAGGATAACCAGGACAGCAACGACAATATCTTTGATTCGTTCCGGTAAAAAGTTATCGGGTGAAAAAATATTAATGATTAAGCTACAGACACCCAATGCTGTCCATAAGCTTCCAAAAATCAAACCTTTTTTATTATAAATCTTCACGTTGCTGATCCTCCAATTCTCTATTTTCTTTCAGACAGCATAAATCCTCCACTGTTGTTCCGAATACTTCTGCCATTCGATACGCCAGCATAAGGGAAGGGCTGTACTGTTCTTTTTCGATAGAAATGATGGTTCTTGACGAAACGTAAACTAAGTTCGCTAACTGTTGCTGGGTCAAATTAGCCTTGCTCCGTAATTCTTTCACTCTTGTTTTCATAACTCCCCTTTCCCAATGTGAAGCCTGCTTCACATTACTATAAGGATAGAAAATTGTCAAGCATAAATACGAAGTTTACTTCACAAAAAGGTATATGCCCATCCTTGGCATATACCTTTTTATGAAAAACAATATTTTATTTCCGTTTTTTTCCGCGCTTTCGTTTGGGAATATTATGCGATAAAATAAACAGGTCATTATACAAAAGGAATGACGAGAGTCTTATAGAAAATAATATTTGGTCTAAACTTGATATATGTAAAGGGGGAGATAGTTTGCCTTTATTGCGGGCTGGTGACAGGGAATTTGAATGTGATGCCATACTGCTTGATAAAGACGGTACTTTGCTTGATTTTAAAAGCATGTGGCTGGAATGGTCCAGGTATGTAATTGAAGATATTATGACGGCCATGCATGATAGTGTAAAGCGGGAGATTTTGGAGCAGGCGATGGGGATAGATTTAAACGCTTGGCATGTGGATCCGCAGGGTCCTTTGGCCGGGGGCGCCATGTCCAGCTTACGCGAAGCTCTGGTGCAAGTACTGCGGGCGAGTGGGATAGCCGAGGACAACGCACATGATTTGGTGACCCAAGTTTATTTGCGTTCTGAAACGAACATGGATTGGGAGTCGCTTACCAAACCGTTGCCCGGGCTGCGGGAGCAGCTTAAACGGTTGCGTGACAATAATTTCAGGCTGGCCGTGGTGACCGCCGATATGACCGAAAGGGCCAAAATTTCGCTGGTTTCCTTGGGACTGATTAATTATTTTGATGCCGTAATAGGCGCGGATCTGGTGGAAAAAAGCAAGCCCGCCCCGGATATGGTCTTTTTAAGCTGCCGCTTGCTGAACGTAAAGCCGGGACGGGCCGTGGTTATCGGGGATACACCCCGGGATATATTCATGGCTAAGGATGCGGGTTCGGGCAGTGTCGGGGTGCTGTCCGGAGTTTGTGTGCGGGAGCAGCTAAACGCAGCCGGCGCTGATGCCGTCATCGACGCGGTGACGGCATTAAGCTAATTTTTCAATGGCTAACTGTCCCTCCAGATGGTCGATAAACTGGCGGGCGGACCGGGGTGAGCGGCCGTTGTGCCAGAGAGACCATTTGAGCGCGCGCTGGCGCAGCTCCTGTTGGGACAATGGCAGTTGACGCTGTTCGGCCAGGCCAATGGCAATCTTTAAAAAGGTTTCCTGGTCCGGGGTGGGGAAGATGACGGTAATACCGAATCGGTCGGCCAGGGACAGCTTTTCCTGCAGCGAGTCCATGGCGTGAATTTCCCTGCCTACATCATTTTTAGTTCGATCGGCAAATGTTTCTTTAATCAAATGCCGGCGGTTGGATGTGGCGTAAATCAGTACATTAGCAGGTCTTTCTTCAATACCGCCTTCCAATAGTGCCTTAAGATTTTTAAACTCGGTCTCATTTTCCTCAAATGATAAATCGTCCACAAACAGGATAAACCGGTGTCTGCTGTGGCGCAACTCGTCGATAATGAACTGGTAATCCGCCAGCTGTTTTTTAGGCACTTCCACCAGGCGTAGGCCCCGCGGCCAGTATTCGTTAAGCAGTGCTTTGACGGTAGAGGATTTGCCGGTGCCCCGGTCGCCGTAAAGCAGCAGGTTGTTGGCGGGATAGCCTTGTAAAAACTGCAATGTATTATCAATGATTTGTTCTCGAACATCCGCATAGGCAATTAATCCGCTTAGCTTTATAGTGTCCGGTTTGCCAATGCCGTGCAGAGCACCGTTTTGCCACTTAAAGGCGATATATCGGCCAAAGATGCCGCAGCCATAGATATTATAATGGCGGGCCAGTTTTTCAGCCAGCTTGTCCCATTGTGGTGCGGCCGCCAATTCTTGCTTAATTCGCAAGTATTCATTATATAAAACAAAACGGTCCTGCTCCGGCGGTTGGGGAGCCGTCCACATTGGTAATGCCGGGCCGGTGGGCTGTGGGATACTTTGCAGTACCTGCACGGTGGCGTTATATATACTCAGTGCGCTTAAGTCAAATAAACGGTGCAAAATTGATAAATCCCAATTAATGGCCGCGGCAAAGAAGGTATAATCGGCTTTTGGCGCATGCGCGGCTAAACTGAACGGGTTGGTATCGTTTAAAATAAGATCCAACAGGTGATTTTGCCAGGCATCAATGGTGGATAACGGGTTGCCGGTCATAGCCAGTAAGTGATATGCCTCGCTGTAACTATGGACCGGGTGGATCGGACCGGTTGGGTCGGAAAGCGCCTGCAGGTGTTTAGTAAGCGCTTTAACGACGGGGTCTTCTAATATATTGCGGTAAATGGTTAGGCCGGATAAATCATTGATAATTGAAAGATATTTTGACACAATTAACCTCTTTTCACTCCGCGCCGCGGATTAGATAACTGTTTCAGAGAAAACCTCTTTTACTTTTCCAGTATTGAGCGTATTGGTCAAAAAGTATACCTCCCGGGCGCCATTCCTGGTTGGTCTGCTCCTCGGTTTTATATGTTTCACTCCACAACCCAAGTTCGTTTTTAATAATTTGCTGTATTTTTTCATCCCGGGGCACATGGGTATACACGCAGAGCACCGAATGCTTTATATACGGGCAGGGATCATGACGGGGGTTTTTGTTGGCGAATTTAGCCATATTAATTTTTCCGTCGTCAGCTAATTTATTTAACATGGGGGAAAGCTGCCGAAAAAGATCGGCGCTCCCTTCGTAAATCCATTTACCGGCAACTTTATTGTTTACGTCAGGCGCAAATATGTAAGTCCAAACGGTGCCTACCTGAATCATTTGTATTCCCCTTCTAACACACATACTTAATTATTATTATAAGTATTTCTGTCAAGGGCTCAAGAGAAATTTTATAACTAATGATCAGCTTTTGTCACAATCATTGATATTTATTCGCTATAGGCTATAAAAAAAGAGGGGCAGGGTGTTTGCTTCGGGTGACGGTTAATACCAGTTAAATAAAAGAATTAAAGCGGTTACAACACCTACCAGGCTGATAACAGACAATATTGCACTGACGCTTAACATTCTTTTCAGCAGCTTAAATTCTTTTTCTAACCGACTAAACTTTTCATTTGTTTCCATAGTAATTTTTTCTGTGTCCAGCTCAATATGTTGTCTAAGATTAATAATATCATTTTCCAAAGCGTTAAATCTTTTTTCCGTTGGTATAAAAAGCCCCTTCTTAAGGGACTGAGCAAGTGAATGAGTTAGTTCCCCGGGAGCGGGCTCTTTGTTAAGTTCATAAAACTTGACCATTTTTTATTACGCCTCCTCGGTGGCCTGGTTAATGGCGTCCCTGATGGCGGCAAGAACCAGCAGGGGAATTTCTTCAATCTTTTGTTCGAGGCTGGCAAGCCGTTCCTTTAAATCATCAATACCTTCCCGGTCCTGTTTTTTAATATCCTCCAGCATGTTCAGCAATCGGCCGTTTTCCTCCAGTACGGGCTGAACAAATTTTCCTTTCAAACCCGTTAAAATATCTGTTAAAATAGCTTGCATTTCGCTGTCTTGACCTTTAAACATAAATCCTTCCTCCTTTTATATTTTTTTTATGGCCCGATTAAATGACTCCAGGAAACCGCTTATTTCTTTGGTCCGATATTCATTAACCACGCGGGCCAGCTCTTCAATTAAATCCTGTTTTATTTCTTGACCGGTATTACTGCTGACTTCCTTAATTATTTTGCGCAATCTTTCGTCCAGTGTTCTAGCGTTCTGCATTGTTTATCCCTCCCGGGTATTCGTTGAATTCCGCTGGGTGCCGCTGCTGTTTACATGCTATCCCGTCTGATTCCGTAAGTGGCTTCTTCAAGTTTATTGATTTCCGCAGTATAGCGATGTGCGGCTGCCAGTGTCTCGGGGGATATGTTAGGGCCTTCCGGCGCCGGCAAATTTGAATTGAGCTTGCTTTCAATGGTGTTCTGCATTGTTTCGACGGACGAGTAAATAAGGTTTGCCTTTGTATTGACATATTGAATCAATATGCCCCGGGCCCGGGTTAGCTCAAAATTTGCTTCCAGCAGCTCGTCGATGGTTCTTTGCAGGTCCGTTACGTTTAGTCCGGAGATGGTCGGGCTGTTGATATGATTGCTCCATTTACTGTGAAAGCCGCTCAACAGCGAGTTTATACTTGCGGACATATCCCGGCAGGAGGGTACTGTCACTGTCTTACGGGATAGATTCAGAAAACCCTGCTTAATTAATTTTTGCCCGTCGCGGAAGCCACGCAAGTCCTCCCGGCTGTTGAAGGAAGCTATTTGTTCTTGCCAGTTGGCCGTTCTTTGTCTAATTTCTTTCAATAGTGCTTCAACTTCACTTTTTAAAGACACCAGCTGTTTATCTTCGGTGAAAAGCGAATTTTCAGTTTCCTGAGAGACACCGGGCAATGCTGATTTAAAATTTTGTATAGCCTGACGGTAGTTTGCGGCACAGCGCAATTCCCAGATGCTTTCTTGCAAATATCTTATAAACCGGGTAAAGGTTGTTTTATTACGGCCCGTCAATGCGTCCAGAGCGGATATAAAATAAATATTCTTGGGGTTGATTGTTCTGGACGAAGGTTTAACCAAATATTCCTGTAGATAATTGTATATCTTATCTTGTTCCCGGGCCGTCAGAGTATCGGCAAAATTAACTACGATAAATAATCTGCGATCTGCTTGCAGCTTGTTTTGCATAGCCCGGTGAAGCATTTGTAAAATACCCATATCGGGCTGCGTTAAAATGTGCTTGCCATTTAAAAAAAAGAGAAAACAATCCGATGATGGCAGGTAGCGGGTGGTTATTTCCCGGTGGTGGCGATAAACCGAGTCCAGCCCCGGTGTATCCACAAACGTGGCCAGGCGCAGCGATTTTGCCGGGTGTTCTATAACCATGTCCGATACGCGTAGGGCCAGGTGCGAGCCGGCTATTTTCGCCAGTGCGGCACGGCCGGCCGGGCTGTCCAGTTCCAATGTCTGATGGGCAGTGTCTTTAAAGTGTACAATGATATTATCAGCCAACGCGCCTGTTGAAAATTTTTGTGCGGATATTTTCTTAAACAGTGATTTCCAGGGGCGCTTGTTATTGGGGAAATTACGTTTAACCCGGGCGAATGACTTTTTTAACAGCTCTATCTCTTTTAATAGTTCAGCCGCGGTAATTCTGGTTAATCTGCCATTTTTACTTTTCTCCATAGCATATATTTGTCCCAGCAGTTCAGGGTCGGTGATCCAGTGTTCCAGCGTGAACATCTCGCGCTGGCAAAGAGCGGCTTGCTGGTTTTCTATATAGTGGGTGGGGATGGTCACTTGTCGGGCATAATTAATAGTAGCTTTCTTATGACTGCCGTATTTGAGCCGTGTAATGGCAAAAGTGGTCGGACGGTTTTCCGCGGGCAGCATTGCTTCACCCATTAATGCGTTAAAAAATGTGGATTTGCCGCTGGAAAATCCACCGGCGGCGGTAACCAGGTAGTTTTCTTTTGTTATTTGGCTGTGCAATGACTCCAGTTGCCCAATAGATTTTTTGTATGGTCTCAGAGAAGGATCAGCGATGGCCTGCTCCAGCAAAGATATTATTTTTTCCCGTATGACCACCGGATCTTGCCGCGGGCCGGTAGCGTTGTATACAATCGTTACGCCGTCGGGGTCAATTATCGAGTGAGTTGGTTTTTTCAGTAATGATGCTATTTGCTGTGTTACAGGGGGCATTGTTTTTAATGTATTTTGACTTTGCACGATTAAACGGGCCTGTTCAATGGCCGGCCAGAACTGTACCAGGAATTTTGCATCATCATATTCACGCATTGATTCTGCGATCATCTCCGGTATCTGGAGGTCCCGTTTTTTAAGTTTATCGGTAATCTCTTGCAGCTTGAAAACCGCCGCCTGGTTTTCGATAAACAGCTGAAATTTTCTAATATCCTCAATATCCATGGTGTTGATTAAATGTACGGTTACTTCAATACCGCATATTTGCCGCAATATCCGGCGTGATTCTTCTAATGATGTGCCGTCATGGTTGTTGCCCAGGTTGCAGTTTATCCAGAAAGAAATGTTGCCCGGACCGTTTCTGTGAACCAGCTGTTGTATCTGCCGCCGCTCTAAATCGTTAAGCCCCCGTTGTTGCAATAAATACACGACAAGGTCTGATTGGGGCAGACGGCCGGGCAGTGGAGAGGATTCATGTATTGCATCTATGCCCGGTGTGTCAAGTAGATGCATTTTTTTAAGCAGGTTGTGCCTGAGCTGCACTTCGACACCGGTAATTTCAAGCCCGGACAGCTTTTTGCGGGTTAGAAAGCCGGCTAGTTCATCTGCAGTTAAAGCATGCACCTGTCTGTCGGTAAAATTTATTTGGGCCAGAAAACGTTCGCCGTAACTGAAGCGGATTGGGGCCGGGGTGGCAGGTATGATGTCCACGGGTGAAAGACGCTGCCCCAAAAGGTTATTAATCAATGTTGATTTGCCGGAGTTGTATGGACCCATGACTATTAGATCAGGTATTTCTTCCTGGGTTAGGTGGATTTCAGTTAATTCATCGACCTGTGAGAAAAAATGTGCAATACTTGGTTGGGTTTGCATAATCATCTCTCCTGAGAAAAATATCGGGAAATATTACTGTCTTGAAAGAAATGTTCAGCCCCTCTTTGGGAATATATTACTTGCAAGATGCAATTATGACACATAAAAAAACCGGCCCAAAGCCTTCAAAGCCGCAATAGCACCGCTGAATTTTTGATATTCGTATCAATCTGGCGGCGACGGCGTTGAGGTACGCGTTCAGGACGGTACTATATGGTCGAACCAAAAGCAAATGGGCTTTTGTTCGATACATCATCTGGCAATATCGGACTTCACCTCAAGAATATCTTCAAAGAAGAGGAATTTGATGAAATAAAAAAAGACAGTATTTCGAATGAAGTTGGAGAGGCAGGATATGTAATTGATTTCTCAAACACTCTATCTGAAACCATAAATGAAGTTGATCAACTTTATAATGACAATAAAATTAACTCGGTTGTAACAGATCACGTTGAAAAATTAAAAAAACGGCAACCAGTTAAACGTCTCATCTATTAGGGAGGAGAGCGGCACCACCTTATTCCCTTTGCGGGCCATCTTTGAAGCTCTGGGGGCCAGTGTTGATTGGGATCAAGCCTACAGAGAGACTGTAACCGCTACAAAAAATGGGACCACCGTCAAACTGCGAATTGGTTCCGAAACAGCATATCGCAATGACCAGCCAATAACATTAGAGGTACCGGGTATAATGGATGAGAACTGGAGAACTATGGTACCGCTGCGGTTTGTATCCGAAGCATTAGGGGCAAATGTGGACTGGAACGAAACCACATTACAATAGTCTCAGCTGGTACTTCCACATCGCATCCGCAGGCAGTATCGACACCAGTTCAGGAACCGGAACCTGCCCCAGAAAAATAAAAAGCTTTGATTTTTCTATTATGTTTTAAAAATGCCCCGTAAAAAATAAACCCCGTCCACAATACCAAGGTCCATAGCTGCAAAGTATATACTTACCACAAATAGAAATTAAGCAAATATTCCGCACCATTTTTGACATTATGACCGCTATATCTTTATATTTTCCCACATTCTCTCAACATTATTTTAGGCTTTCCGCAACTTTAATTGCCTTCTCTTTGGTTGTTTGACCGAAAATTTCTATAGATATGCTCTGCTTAAGCCAAAATAAGCGCACGTATTTATCTTTCAGGTTGGCCAGAGTAGCTGTGGAGCCATTTATGGACACTTCTTCTATCATTGTATCATCTTTATCATACATATAACCACGTCCGGCTTCTCCAATGATATTTTCCTCGTAAATTGATAATGATTCACCTTTTGAGTTTTTGTAATACAAGGTAACTATATAACTGGGGTCATGGACTTCCTCCAACGTTACCTCATCCAGAGAAAAGCCGACAGGCAAATAAAGAGGCAGCAGTATTTTAAAGGGCACTTTTTCCTGGGCTTCTTCAAGCGACATTGTCACAGGCTGAAGTGTGGTAATTTCACGTATTTCATCTTGTTCCTTCTCAGGTCCATGGAAAAATTCAAAAATAATGTTATTTATACTGCCGTTACCTTCTACATTAAATAATCTCGAAATAACGTTACCAACCGCCGTTGCATCTTTAGGAATAAATGAACCAATGACAATTATAAGCAAAAAAATTACAGCAGCGGCAGCCAAAAAAGTTCTTATTCTTATCAATATCAGTTTCTTTCGTCTTTCATGATATGTTTTATTAAGGCGTTGCATAAACTCTTTAGGAGGCGGCGGCGGCACTTTCATATCCTCCATCGCAGTTTTAATTACTTCATCAACCTTGTCTTGTTCCATGTATAACACCTCCTAAGTCCACATTAGTAACTTTAAAGCATCTTTTACCTCGGACTTTGCCCTATGCAGCCTGGACCGTACTGCAACTTCCGAGATACCCAGGTGGTCTGCCATATCCTTTACAGGTAGATCGTAATAATAACGCAATACTAATACCTGTCTGTGCTCAATAGTCATCATGCTTAATATTTTTTGTATATCTATTTTTAAATCTAAATTTAAGAATTCATCGGTATGGGAAACAACTGTCTCCATATTATCAACCTGTTGAAACAATTTCTTTTTTTTTAAAGGTCCCTGGCGCAGTTCATGGCGATGACCGCTAACCAGGGACCTATTTTATTTGGATCATGTAATCTCTTAAGTTTATTATAAGCTTTTAAAAAAGCCTCCTGGGTAGCGTCTTCGGCAATTTCTTTATTCCCTGATATGAAAAGTGCGGCGTGAAAAGTTTTCTCATAATATTTTAATAAATCTTCTGCTTTTAATTTGCTCATACAGCACAACCTTGCAATTTAATTGTATGTAGCCATTCGACATTATTACAAAAAAAACCTGTTATATTTTAACTGAGCAGGAGAATCATTTTATGTCCCTCAAAAGTCTTATTAGTAGAAAGGAGGTGAACGATTGGCAAAGAGGGTAATTTTAATTATTATTGTTTTAGTGTCTTGCATTCTGTTTGCATCTTCCGCCCTGGCTGGTGAGCTATTAGAGATCGAGAGTGAAAGCAGTGTTTTCACGGCTATTGGACCAGAAGCACTGCAATGGTTAGCAGATGGGACATGCAGTATCACCAACAATATGGACGGAACAGTAAAAATCAGCGGTAAAACTACAGCATACTCAGACGTCGATATTATTTCGTTAACTCTTTATTTACAGAAGAAGGTCGACGGCAATTGGATCAGTCAGGGTTCCTGGATTTATGAGGATTATGGTACAAAAAAAATATCCGGCAATAAAGTATTAGCTGTTGATAGCGGCGATTACCGGGCGTATGCATTGCACAAGATTACTGAGTCAGGCATCAAAGAATCCGGTTCATCAACTTCTACTGCAGTTTCGGTTCGATAAATATTAATGTGAATATATATTTATCCAATAACAAAAATTTATTTATCTACCTCTCAGAGATATTTCTTTTAGACCAGGTTCCTAGGAGGTGGTGCTTAGGAGCAATAGAACAAGTATGTAGTATTTTAAATTAGATTATTTAAGGGGGAGAAAAAATGAAGAAAGTTTCTTTGATTAGCTTAGTATTTGTTCTTTGCTTAACTTTGGGCTCATTTGCTTATGCAAGCGTTGATAACTTACCCACAACCACTAATGAAATAGTAAAATATAATTCAACTATACATGAAACTTCTGATCCGGAATTAACGATGAAAGCTGAAATGCAAAACGTAAAAAGTATAAAAAACATGGAAGCATTAGAAGAAAACAAACTTAGAGAATTATTCAATATTAATGAAGTCAGTTCTACTATCATGGCAACACCAGTAACTGTTGCTATTGGGACAGATAAGACATTAACCACGGCCAATGATGGTGATAGCGATACATCAAAGAGTGGCACATCAGCTTCATATCACAGATATACCATTTCAAGTAGAAGTGCTGAAGCCAATTCATGGGCATCAATTTGGGGTGCGGCTGATGCTTATGCTTACGTTGGTCAAACATTTAAAACAACCGGAACAACATCTAAATCGGCCAAAATTATATTTTCCGGCACATATAGGGGTGATATGGTCGGAGGTATTAACGGAAATGCTTATGCCGAAATTAAAGTTAAATTGTGGGATTCTACGGATAGTGTTTGGCTTGGTACCCAAACGGTAGCCAGCGCATCATCTAGCAATAATTTGAGCAAAACCTTAAATGGCAACATCAATCATGCTATAACTGCAACCTTGGAACCAAATCATGTTTATTTCCCTTATATTCATGTTAGCACTGCGGCATCTGAGTATGGTGCGCATATATCTAACAGTGATTTTTATGGAGACTCAACCCATAGAATGTAAGCGTCAAATCTAACGACACCTACCTTCCCCGCCCTTTCTGTGAGAGAGTATAGTAGCGAGAGTATCCTGAGAGAACGCGAGATATTGCGAGAGC
The DNA here is from genome assembly GCF_039851975.1 of Desulfoscipio sp. XC116. GTDB lineage: Bacteria > Bacillota > Desulfotomaculia > Desulfotomaculales > Desulfallaceae > Sporotomaculum. The sequence goes on along the minus strand of NZ_CP156660.1, from coordinate 2,697,854 downwards.
TCTCAATAGTTTTTAATACTGCCTCGCAGGAGGATTACAATGGAACTGCAAAAAGTAAAACATGAGCTTAAAGTGGAGGAATGGCGCAGGCTTATCTATGAATGTCGGACCAGCGGCCAAACAATTTGCACCTGGTGCAAAGAGCGCCATATCTCCCCGCAGACCTATTACCGATGGCAGCGTGCGGTTTGGGACGCAGGGACACAAAACCTTCTTGCAGAGTCAAATCAGCAACCGATCATGACGCGGGCTGAAACAGCTGTATTTACCGAGTGCCGGATACCGGCCCCGGTTCAGAGCGTGCCAGCGGCGGTCGTCACCCTTCATTTTGGTAACGTCACACTGGAATTTCAAAACGGTGTGCACTCAGAAACCGTGGAAACGATCCTCAGAGCGGTGAAGGCGCTGTGTTAGATGTCACACGCGCTGCGCACGTGTATCTGGCCTGCGGCTACACAGACCTGCGCCGGGGTATTGACGGGCTGGCCGCTATGGTTCAGCAGCGCTTTCAGCTTGACCCCTTCTCCGACAGTCTGTTTCTGTTCTGCGGCCGGCGAACTGATCGGATTAAAGCGCTCTACTGGGAGAGAAACGGATTCGTACTTCTGTATAAGCGGTTGGAAAGCGGGCGTTTCCAATGGCCGAGAACCCCGGAAGACGTCCGGGCACTCACGGAACAGCAATTCCGCTGGCTCATGGAAGGGCTCTCCATTGACCAACCTAAAGCCCTGCGTCCGGTGAATAATTTAAGTATTGTTTAAAGCCGGGAAGCCTTGAAAATACGGGGTTTTTCATTGTTTTTCGCAGCAAAATATGGTATAATTCAAGCATGAAAAACGTGCCTGAAACCGTTAAAGACAGCGCCGAAATCGTGACGATTTCGCGCACAGAATACAATGAATATCTTGCACTAAAGACCCAAAACGCCGAATTGTCACGTCAAGTAGAATGGTTTCTGGAGCAACTGCGCCTGGCCCGGCAAAAACGTTTTGGGTCTTCGTCCGAACAGAGCCAATATGACGGCTGGGAGCAGCCGAACCTATTTAATGAAGCGGAACTCTTCGCGGACGAAGCTGTGCCGGAACCGGAGTTAACCGATGTAAAACCCCACGTTCGCAAGAAGCGACGGGAAACGAAGGACAGCCTGCCTGAGAACCTGCCCGTCGAAACCACCGAGCATTTTCTGCCGGATCAAGAGCGCACCTGCCCGGTCTGCAACGACGAACTGCAAATTATTGGAAAGACCGTGCAGCGGAGGCTAAAAATCATTCCGGCCAGCGCGGTGATCCTGGAAGATATCTATTATACCTACGCCTGCCGAACCTGCGAAAAAACCGGCACAGAAGTCCCCGTGCTCAGAACGCCCCAAAGAAACAACGTCATCAAAGGGAGCTTTGCCTCACCGGAGGCGGTAGCGCACATCATCACGCAGAAATTTGTCATGGGAGCCCCGCTATACCGGCAAGAGAAATCTTTTCAGCGCCAGGGGATAACACTGTCGCGCCAAACGTTATCCAACTGGGTGCTGAAAAGCACTGCAGATTGGCTGGAGCCCATCTACCATGAACTGCATCGCAGGCTTTGCGCCCGGCAAGTGCTGCATGGTGATGAAACCACTCTGCAAGTGCTGCGGGAGCCGGGGAAATCCGCTCAGTCCAAGAGCTACATGTGGCTATACCGGACCAGCGGAGATACCGGACAGCCGATTATCCTGTATGAATACCAACCGGATCGAAAAGCCCGCCGCCCGGCCGAGTTTCTAAAAGGTTTCTCCGGATATTTGCATACGGACGGGTACAGCGGCTATCACAATCTGCCGGGTTCGATCACTGTGGTAGGCTGCTGGGCTCATGCCCGACGAAAATTTAATGAAGCCCTGAAAGCTCTCCCGGAAAAAGACCGGGGGGGGTCTTTAGCCCTGCGCGGAAAACGCTATTGCGACGCACTGTTTGACCTTGAAAAACAATTGGCGGCCTGCCCGACGGAAAGACGCTATGAGAAACGTCAGGAACTGGCAAAACCAATGCTTGAAGCCTTTTCGGCGTGGCTGAGAGCCCATAAAACCGCACCGAAATCCGCGATTGGCAAAGCCATCTATTACCTGCAGGAGCAGTGGTCCTGGCTAACAAATTATCTCCTGGACGGGCGGCTGGAGTTCAGCAACAACCGAGCGGAACGCAGCATCAAACCGTTTGTCATTGACCGGAAGAACTTTTTGTTTGCCAATACACCGAAAGGGGCGCAAGGCAGCGCCGTCATGTTCAGCCTCATTGAGACGGCGAAGGAAAACGGATTGGATCCCCACCGCTTTCTGAGCTATGTTTTTGACGCGGCACCTAACATGGATCTCGGCGACCCGAAACAGTTAGAGCTGCTGCTGCCCTGGAACGCGCCGGAGACGTGCAAAGTCCCGCCAGGCTTAAACGAGAGGAGTTACCATGAAAAAACGAAGTAACATTGACATGGTTCTCGATATGGTCGAAGCGTTCCTCAAAGGCAACATAAGTCGTCTGGATTTCCAACTGGATTTCCCCCATGAAGTACAACAGCGCTACCAAAAAATGGCCCGTGAAGACGAGGAATTTGCAAGATTGATTGACGATCGCCTGGTGGAAGACGGTGTTTATAAAGGCGAGCGCCTCAGCGATGAAGCATTCCGAAGACACATTCGGAAGCAGTTTCTGGATGTCGTTGACATCAGTGATGAAGGGTTCCTGTAACCGCTTAATACGAGTCGGCATTGGTCAAGGCGTCAATTGGTTTGACGCTTACCATAGAATTCAGTATTCATCTATAAAGATTGATTTCATCTAGTATAACTCAACCTACACCAAGTTCTCAAAATTTTACTTTATGGCTTTCATCAGTCTTGGAGAGAAATCTTAAAACCAATCTAATTCGGTATTACCTTAATCATAACCACCCCTCCAAAGGGGTGGTTTGCACTAGGGCTATAAGCCTTGGGTTACCGGCTACTTTTACTTCATTCAAGCCTCTATTGCTATTGTCGCTTTTGCAAGCCCTTGAAAGGGCTGGACTTCCCCCGGTTAATTGGACACCAACTTAACAACTTTTTGGAAATGGTATAATAATCTGGACATCAAGTTAAGAGCAAAAGAAAAGGTGGTCAGATTATTATGAAGAGATTAGTCTATGACAAACAGTTCAAAATGGTAGCGGTAAAGCACGCCAAAGCGTGGATCAGTCTGTCAATGAAGTGGCCCAGGATATAATGCTCCCAAAGAGTGAGACACAGGATAAGAAAAATAAGTTACAATGGGAGCATGAACAAACGTAATCATTATTCAGCCGATTTTAAAGCCCAGGTAGTCCTAGAAGTTCTTTGGGAAGAAGCGACTGTCATCGAGATCGCAGCTAAGTATAGCGTTCATCCAGGTATGATCAATCGCTGGCAGAAGGAATTCCTAGAGCGAGCCTCAGAGGTATTTAAGAAAGGTCCCTGAGGCCGAACAGGAGCTTGAAAAAGAGCGGCATATGTAGAAAAACTAGAGCGTAGAATCGGACAGTTGGCATATGAAGTTGACTGGCTTAAAAAAATCTGAAGAAATCAATAGACGCAAGCGACCGTAAAAAATTCATCGAGTTTGGCAATGAACGCATCACCGTAAAGTGCCAGGCTAAACTGCTAGGAATCAATCAGAGCAGTACATATAGGAAACCTCCTGTCAAGATGATTAGTAATGAGGAGTTATTTATGATGCGCTTGATCGACGAGATCCATACAAATGAACCGACCTGGGGTATAGGACCATTACGACCATTCTCAGGAGAGACCACGATCTGGTTATCAACAAGGAACGGGTGCGCCGGATCATGAGGGATATGAGAATTTATACGATACACCCGAAGCCGAATCTGAGTAAACGATATCATTCCCAGTATATCCGCCCCTACCTGTTGCGGAATTTTGAAATCAAAGGCCGAACCAAGTCTGGGGTGTGGATATTACCTACATTCGCATGAAAAAGGGGTTCATGTATCTGTTTGTCATTGTGTAATTATCACTCCGAGCATTTACATCAAACTGCCTGTTGAAACTTTTACCAGTAAGGGAAAACCTATAACCCGGCAACGCTTCGTGCCTATTGCAGCAACCTATAATAAGCAGGCATCAGAAACAAATATCATTCTGCCGGAAGTAGAAGTTCCGGCAATTTCCAAGGATGCGTATCTTCTCATCAGTGATGGTTTTGATACACCAGATTATGTAGCAAGAACATATACAAAACAGTGGAGGATAGAAGCTTTTTACCGGGCAGCCAAGCAGAGTCTTGGTTTAACATCATCATGTTATGCACAGTCTGAATTAGCTCATTTCGCACATGTGGAGTTAGTGTTCACAGCAAAAACCCATCTTTGTTATGCTGCCTGGGAATGCAATAAAGAAGGTGCTGAACAAGCTCTATCCCTACGAAGTGATCGGGTACTTTTCAACGACGGTTGTCGAATCCGCTGTTGCAACCAACAAATCTAAGTCTATTTTGACACGACTACCCACCATTTTTCAAGTCTGATTGATAAATTGTGGCCAAATTCTTTAGACTTTAAGTTATGGAATTTGGGTGTTATCCTGCAACCACATAACTACTATATATTAGTTATGAATATTTTTATTTAAATAGTTCTTAGAAAATAGAGTAGAAAGGAGAAATATTAAGTGTTTTCTACTGAAATGGCTGTTACTTTTAACAACATTATGAGCATTTTATACCTAGTAACTTTACTTATTTGTTACCGCTATAGAGATAAGTATCATTATAACTTTCTCGTATGGGCAGCAATTATCATTTTTTTACCCTTTATTGGAATCATATTGTTTTATCTAACTATATTACGGCGGATTATTACCTCGCGCTAAAGGGCAAAGACCCTGTATAGGAGCTTGACCGACATACATACTTTGGGCAAATAGACGAAAGAATATGGCTATGATCCCGATACATAGGAGGTTTGTTGTCGGAGTTATGTGGAAACCAGCGGCCGTAATAACAGAGAAAGGGTGCACTTTAGTTAGCATACACGAATTCATTCATAAAAACCCAGCAATGCCATATTTGTCAATATGGCTCAGGAAATTATGAAAATCTAATAATAAGCGAGTAAAATGAGAGTGATTTACATCAATTATTAAGGGGGGTGTGTTTATTTGCAAGGAATCATTGATTTTATAGTATTATTATTTTATGGCATAGCGGTTTTTGTCTTTTCACTCTTTGTTGTCGGAACATTCATAGTGTTGATTACTGATAGTGAATACTTAACAATTTACGTGGCAATATGTTTGCTAAATGGTATAATAACCATCTCTACTATATTTTTATTATGGAGCATTAGAGATCTGAAAGAAAAGTTGAATAGCCAACAAGCATTCGTGTTCGGTTAAGTTCTGCATATTCCAGTGTAAGTGAGCGATGGCATTTTGTCCCTGGAAAATAGATAGCGAAAATTGTTGTATTGTTCTATGAAAAGAAGGAATACACCCTTTTCTTTGTGGAATTCTTCTCCAAATACTATTCACGAGGAGGTTTCACATTGGCTCCAATACCCGAAAAAATGAATCCTTACGAGATAGAAAGCGTCCTAAACAAGATGTTCCCACCAGAGTGGCTGAGAGATACAGCAGCTAAAACCGGTTACGTCCAGCGTAACCGTAGATCGACCCGGTCACCTTTTTCTGGGTTGTCGTGCTTGGCTTCGGAGTTGGTATGCAGCGCACCCTCGCTTCATTAAGAAGGGCTTACGAGACGGCATCAGCTGAAACACTTGTCCCATCCTCTTTTTATGACCGTTTCAATAATGGATTGATTGCCTTTCTCAAAGAGTGTCTGGCCCACGGGATAGCGGAGCTTTCCAGCCACAACAGTCTTACGGTTTCAGATAAGCTAAAAGGGTTCAAGGATCTGATAGTGTCAGACGGAACCGTCATCAGACTGCATGATAAATTAGCTAAAATATTTCCGGGGGCAAGGGCAAGGCCGAACTCAAGCTACATCTCGCCACAGGGATCACCGGCAATACAAAGAGCATTGCCCTCTATTCCGGAAAAACCGCTGAAATCAAAACCATGCGCATTTGAACCTGGGTGGAAGACAACGTCCTTTTGTTTGATCTCGGATATTTCAAGTATGAGCTATTTAGCAGGATTAGAGGCAATGGTGGCTACTTCGTAAGCAGGCTTAAGCAATCAGCCAACCCTACCATAGTTTCGGTGCTGCATACCCACCGGGATAATACGATCGACATTGCCGGCAAAAAGCTTAAGGATATACTCTCCCAACTGAAGCAGGAAGTGCTTGATGTCGAGATTGAGGTCTCCTTCAAAGGCCGTACACCTAAGAGCAAGAAGGCCGAGAAAGACGGGACGTTCGAAATATATCATCCCCAAAACGGCACACCTAAAGTTAAAGAGACCTTCCGGCTGGTAGGGGTGCTGAATAAGGAAACCAATAAGTATCACCTCTACCTCACCAACATCAGCCCCCAGCAGCTTACGGCGGAAGATGTGGCGCTTCTTTACAGGGCACGCTGGAGTGTGGAACTGCTTTTCAAGGAACTGAAGAGCCTCTACCAGTTGGATGTAATATCCAGCGGGGCGCCCGCCGTAGTGGAGTCGCTGGTGCTGGTGGCTATGCTGACCCTGGTGGTAAGTCACCGGTTGCTTAACCACATGAGGATTATAGCTCCCGGGAAAAGTGCCCGACTTACTCATTTACGCTGGGCTGAGTCGTTTATGATAAAAAAAGCTGTTCTGCGGAAATACATTTTTTAGAACAAAAAGTTAAATTTATTATAGATTCTGACATTGCTTTTTTCGATGGGAAACCGAAAAAAATATCCTCTGTTCCGATCCTTATGAGCAATTCGGTTTTGATACCGATTGGTTGTATTATAAATTATTTTCATATCCATAATACATGGGATAAGGAAAACCGTTTGTTAATTATCAATGATTCTAGAATAATAAAAAATAGTTATATACAAGCATTTGAGTGGTCTGATATTGCTGATAATTATACATATAATGAACTTATTCCTCTATCATATAAATTTTCCACAGTAGAAAACGAATCTGCATTATCTGCATTACAAATTACAGCAAAAAATATATCTGGTCATGATATTCCAGAATTCCGGGAGGATTTATACCCTTTATATATATATAAAGAGGGGGGATGGGGATCTGAACCTAATAGCAGAACAACACGTCACCGATTTAAAATAAATGATAACCAAATATTTGAGATAACGGATGCAAACATGATTACTTTAAAAGATGTTAAGATTATTTTTGTTATAAGCAGAGTTGGCACTTTTGATATTTTTTAGCCCTCGTTAACTGTTGCCGCAGTATGCATATCCGGAACTTGCTTGATGAACGTTTTCTTGGTAACCAGCAGCCAGCCGGCTCCACAGATAACCCCGGCGGCAAGGTTTAAGGCTCCCAAAGCCCAAATGACATTGCTCCAGTCAAAGGAGATTAAAATCATGCCGACACTGCCCATTAAAATGCCGAAGCAAGCGATCAGGGATGAAGCCGAACCGGTATTTTCCTGCTGCTGCTCCAGCATCAAAACGGTGCTGGGAGGACGGATACCGCTGCTGGCTATGGTAGACGGCAGCAGAGAGAGGGCGAACAGCCACGGGTTCATACTGCCCAGGCCGCAAATTAGTACTCCGCTTGCGATTATAATGGCAAAAAAGACCGTTATAATCGACCCGCGCTTAAACCGTCCGGATAAATGGATGTACAGTATCGGGCCAAGGAGTAAAAACAACGCGTTTAGAGCAAAGTAGTAGCTGTACACTTGTTCGCTGAGCCCGAATCCATTGATATAAATGTAGGACGATGCGGCTATGAAGGCCATAAAAGGTATACTTAGCAAAGAAAACAATACCAGTAAAGCTGTAAAACCAGGGTTTTTAAGTACCACTCCAAGTCGTCCCATGGTCTTCCATATTGTGCCCGTATAACGTTTGCCTATTGTTTCCTCCAGGGCGACACAGCCCGCCAGGGCCAAGATTCCGGCGCCGGCCAGAAACCAAAACGATCCCCGCCAGGAAGTAAAACTCAACAGAAAAGCGCCCACAACCGGGGCCACCGCCGGAGCCAACACCACCATCGAGTGCACAACCGACAGGACTACCTCCCGCTTCCTGCCATCATAAACATCTTTAACCATGGCCATTGCCACAGCGCCGGCCGCACTGCCTCCGGCGGCCTGAAATACGCGGAAGGTGATGAGTTGATAAATGTCTCCGGCATAGGCGCACAAAACGCTTGCTATAGTATAAATAATCAGTCCGGCCATTAATACCGGTTTGCGTCCATACTTGTCGCTTAACGGTCCCCAGATTAATGTTCCGATGCTGAAAAAAACAAAGAATAATATTAAAGTAAGATTGACCATATTTACAGGAGCGTTAAAATACTCCGCCATGCCGGGTAAAGCGGGAAGATAAAGGTCGGTGGACAATGGTATAAAGGCGCTGAGGAATGCTATAAATACAATCATGCCTTTTTCACCGAGATATTTCTGCTTTCTGCCGCTCTTTGCAGTTGCCGTGTCTGCCGCTTGCATTTTTCCTCCGTTGCACTTTTTGATTTTAGCCATACATTTTAATATATAATATTTTCAAAGTATATTCAAAGGTATTTTAATGTCGGGAAAGCTTTTAACTGGTGGTGATTACCGCTTGGGTGCCCACAGTCTGGCTGGATGGAGTCACCGGCGGAGGGTAACCGAAATCTTTCCTGACCTTGGGCACTTCGGCCAACACCCGGGGTAGTTTATCCAAAGCGTTTTGTTTTAGACATTTATGCCGCCGGAGCGGTTTTCCCAACCTTTTAACCTTTCAACACCCGGCCCGTTGTGCCGCACCGGGTGCGAGGCGGGACAGGGATTCTTCCGCGTAATGCTGTATCTCATCCGGAGACCAAAAAGACATAGCTTTGGAAGTAACTAGTTTGGCCTTGGTTATGGTCAGGCGAGATATAATGTCTCTTGCCTGCTCCATATGTTCCGGTGACATGACCAGTTCATTTACTCCCATGGCGACCAACAGCGGTATCGCCGGCAATCGCCCGGCCAGAGGTGCTGTTACGGCTACCGACTTGCGTCTTTTGTGTGCCTCCTCCGCCAGACCGCTGATTTGAAATAAAAAAGACGGGGCATATTCGTGAAGCAGTTCGTTATTTTCGTACCGGCCGTCTATGGCTAAAGAGTGATGTTGCAGCTTTTCACTTATACTGAAAAAGGATACTTCAAAGGATAGTACCGGCGCCATTACCACTGCTCCCGGCACCTCCAGCTCAATGCCCAGATCTAAAAGGGAACTGACATGGGTGTTTTGTTTGTTGAGTTCGTGGTGTATGGTGTTTATTATTTCCTTTACTTTAATTATCTCAGACACATCGGCAATCATAGGCAAAAGCAGACGGAAATTACCTGATGCGGCAGCTCTGACTATAGCCCGTAGTTGGGTTTGCATTATGCCGGGTTGAGCCAGTCCAAGGCGTACACCCCGGCAATTATCCGATAAACCGGCGCGGCTAAGGGCCGGTATTGTGCTTGAAGGGGCCTGCAGTGTGCGTACTGTAACGGGCCGGTTATCCATTAAGCTGCTGATATGAAGCAGTATTTCGAGTTGTTCTTCCTCTCCCGGCAGGTCGTTGCGGCCTAGATACATGAAATCCGTGCTTAACAACCCAATGCCATCTGCTGTTGAGGCGGCTGCCTTTTCTACATCCTCTATTGAATAAGCGGGAGCGTTAAGCGATATAACCTGTCCATCCTTAGTTTGCGTATATGGCCCGGTTGAATTCAAATTAAAATCACCTTCTTGATTACTGATGTTTGGCTTGCCTATTGTACATGATGCATGATAATAAAGGTATCATATCGAGCAGCAAATGTTAAGTTCTAGAGATCCACTCAAATATGTAAAAGTTGTCTAATTGATATAAGCCAATCTGATAATTATATATCAAAAACTATCAATCTTATTAAGTTCCCGGAGCACACTGTCATGAGTATAGCGGAAAAAATCGGCCAGGTCATCTTCAACCTGCTCGGCGGCAATTTCAATAAGCCGTGCTACCTTGGCAGTGTTAATATTAATACGGTGCCGGGTGAACATTTGTAATCGGTATTTGTCGGCCAGAGATTGGGCGGTGGCCTTATAAGCTTCAATATACCCGGGAAAACCGGCGATTTGCGCTTTCAGTCTCTGTGGGTCATAGCCGGTTAAACCGGCCAATAGGTCAGTGATTTGATTAATAATTTCCTGGTTATTAAAGGCCTGGCGAATAGTACGGCCGTACGCACCGCGGTTGCTGATGCGTAATTCGATGCCCATTTCCACAATATTGTGAGCTTTCCACCAGCCCATTTCGGGTGGTATATTACATGCTTCAATGGTCTGCTTCACCAGTGGGCGGCCTTTTTCAAAGCAATAACCGCGTTCGCAGCCCGGATATTTTTCATCACCGAAATAATCAAGACCTTGTGGGGATATGCCGTGAGTTATTATACCGCGGGCGAAATCTGCCAGGGCATGATTTGCTTTTACTATATGCAGAAGTTTGGCGCCCATGCTGTGGGCCATGGTATGATTAACCTGGGCGCTGATGACCATATCGGGAAAAATGCTGCCTAGTGTAATGGCGTCGGATTTGCGTCCAAGCACAGTTTCGGCAAAAAAAACATGAGTTTGCGGAAAAATACTGATCTCCCCCCTTGTGATAAAATATGCTAATATAGTAATTGTTGTTAATGGTTATTCAAAGACTAAGGAACTATATGTTTATTATTTTTACGGAGGCACTGGCACATGTCAAAGCATAATATTTTCAAGGCTTCCTCTATTTTGCTGGTTTTGTTTGTAGCCAGCCGGGTGCTGGGCTTTATACGGGAACAGGTAATTGCCGCTTTATTGGGTACAACGCTGCAGTCCGATGCCTTTGTGGTGGCGGCGACTATCCCCTTTACTTTATCTACTATTATCGGCACTTCAGCGGGTAATGCTTTGCTGCCGTTATATACGGGGCGGTTGCAGGATGCCGGCCGGAGTTATTTAGCATCAACTGTTTTATATGTAGTTGGCGCCCTGGTGACATTATTAACGGTGCTGGGCATGCTATTTACACCACAGGTGGTGGATATGCTTGCGCCCGGATTTACCGGTGAGGCCAGGCATATAGCGTTGCTTTGTACCCGGATTATGCTTCCGTCAATGGTTTTTCTCACGATGGGTTTTTTAGCCAAGGCAGTGCTCAATGCCCATAGGGAATTTACCGTTCCGGCTATGGCGCCGGTGTTGCAGAATGTGATTTTTATAATATTGATTCTTCCTCTGGGCGGGCTTATGGGACCGGGCTTGGCCTGGTGCACCCTGGCCGGGGCACTGGTGTTCTACTTGTATAACCTGCCCGCCCTGGGACGGTTTGGCATCCCCTGGCGCCCGCTTATGAATACCGCTGATCCGGATGTGCGTCGCGCATTGCTGATTTCTATACCTGTTGTTCTGACCACTTTGGCTGGTCGGGGGTTTGTTTTTGTGGATCGCTGGTTTGGCTCTCATCTGGCGGAAGGGAGTATTGCCGCCCTGAACTTTGCCAACCGGGTACGTGAATTACCTTATGGTCTATTTGTTGCGGTTATATCTTCAGTTTTGTTTCCGGTCCTGGCCGCGGCTTCCGAGCGCCGGGATATGCAGTTGCTGCGTGACAGGACGGCCATGGGGATGCGTCTCGTGGCTCTGGTGAGCTATCCCAGTGCCGCATTGATGCTGGTGCTGGCTGTACCGGTAGTGCGACTGCTCTTTGAAAGGGGCGCTTTTGATGCGAATGCTACTATGGCTACTGCAACAGCACTGAGCTTCTATGCTGCTTCAGTGGTTGCCATGTCGGCAAGCTCTGTGTTGACTTATACATTCTTAAGCTTGCGGGATGCTCTGCTGCCTCTCTGGGCGGGGCTGGCCGGGCTTGCTGTCAATATATTGTTGGATTACCTGCTAGTGAATCCTATGGGCCATGCCGGACTGGCGCTGGGCAATACAATGGGTTTTTTTGTCACTGCTGTGTTTTTTGTAGCCTTTTTGTCCAATCGTTTAAATGGTTTTGATTGGCGCGGGCAATGTGTCGACCAGTTAAAAATAATAACCGCCACACTAATTTTTTCTGTTATATTGCGGCTTCTGGGCAAGTATACCGGCTTATTTAATGAGAACATATCTCTTTGGGGCCAGCTGTTGGGTATGACGCTGACGGTTGGTGCGGCGGGAATAGTCTACTTGCTGGCTTTGGTTCTATTAGATATTGAAGAAACTGCCGCTATCAGGCACAGGATTATAAAAAAATAGTATTGTGCTAAGCATAATATTATAATATATTAGTTTATAAAAAAGCCTTGGGGGATATATAAATTGAAAAAAGCATCTAAATACGAAGAACCCGCCAGGTTATTAAAGGCGCTTGCACATCCCACACGCTTGTGTATTGTAGCCGGGTTAATGAATGACAGCTGTAATGTCAACAAAATGAAAGAGTGCTTAAGTCTGCCGCAATCGACGGTATCCCAACAATTGGCCATATTGCGGGCCCAGGGTATTGTGGACGGTGTGCGTCACGGTACCGAGGTTTTTTATAAAATTGCGAATGATAAAGTTAAGGAATTAGTCAAAGTGCTTTTAGATGATGATGACATTGTTTTTAAGTAAAACTAAGCCGGCTTCAGTATTAGTACTTTTCTAACCTGAAAAACTCGGGGCGTTTTTATTCCGATATGCTTTTAATTGCTATCGCGAGCGCAAGCGAGGCAGTCTCGGACTCCGAAGCAGGTCCCCAAAGAAATGCGGACTGTAAAACGGAGACTGCTTCGTCGCTTCGCTTCCCGCAATAACGGGATTCAAGCGCCGCAGGTTGTAATTATAGCAATGGCGGACTAACTATATTTTCAGCTTCTGATGGCGCTGCGCAAGAGGTATGGGTGGTAGCGATTATAAACATTTTGCCGGGCCCGGCTTAATATTTTGCCGCTCTTAGTGCTTTACCGTTTAAGTAATCAAACCTTTTGCCCTGCCAGGTATTTTCAGCTTCCAGAAGCCGTTCAAGTTCTGTTTTGATTTTCCACCAACTGGTGTCCCAATTGCAAAAAATAACTTCGTTTTGGGGACCTTTACCTACCAGGCGCTGAATAACAATATCCGGGTCGAGATGCTCCAGAAAAGTAATCATACGCCTGATATATTGATCCATTGATATTAACTCGAACTCACCGCGCTCGTACATATTCCCCAGTTCGGTATTGCGGACTATGTACAATGAATGTAGTTTGACATAACGAATGCCCAGGGCGGAAATAAGTTTGGCGTTTTCAATTACATCGTGCATATTATCCCATGGTAAATTTAAAATTAAGTGAGTACAAATTTCAAATTGCCGGCGGTGAATACGGATTACGGCATCAATAAATTCAGCCAGGGTATGCCCCCGGTTTATTTTTTTTAATGTATGGTAGTTAACGGTTTGCAAACCTAGCTCTATGTTGATATCGATTTCTTTTTCGATCTGGGTTCTTGATAATATATCCAGACATTCCTCACTGATACAATCGGGCCTGGTGGAAACGGAAATGCCTACTATGTCTTCTTCGGCTGCCGCGCACTTGATGTTGGCGGCAAATTGTTCGGCAGGCAGGTATGTATTGGTAAATGCCTGAAAATAAGCTATGTATTTTTGGGCGTTAAATCGTCGCTGGAAATATTCCTTATTCTGCCGGAGCTGTTCTGTTACCGACAAAGTATTTGGCAAAGCGTCAAATCCGGAACCCTGTTCATCGCAGAAAATACATCCTCCGTATCCCAGAGTGCCGTCCCGGTTGGGACAGCTGCCGGGTAAATTAACCGGCAGTTTATACACCTTTTGCCCGAATTTATTGATTAAGTGCCGGGAATATATATTGTACCTGTTCTTATTTGTTTGCATAGTATTTCATCACATCCATATGCCCTGATTGTTTATCAAATTTTAACACATTTAGTATAAAACCAAAAGAAGGATAGATGGTTGTAAAAGATAATATGATTTTTGCTGAAATTATTGAACGATGCCTGGCTGTATATGTCAATATGTAAAAGCCGCGGAAAAATCCGCGACTTTAGATAATTTAAGTCATATGTTTGGATGATAGGCGGTCACTCCGCCGCGTAAGCCGCGGAAACACTGCGGTACATATTTTCCCGGTTTATACCGGTCCAGGTTATTTTAGGCACACTTCCGGTTTCCCGCTTGGCCATGTAAAGCGCCAAATCCAGTACCCGGCAGGAGTAACCCCATTCGTTGTCATACCAGGCGAGCACTTTAATCAGGTAGCCTTCCATAACAATGGTGGAAAGGGCGTCAACAATTGAAGAATGGTAATCTCCGTAATAATCCTTGGATACCAACGGCGCGTCACTGTATGCCATAATTCCTTTTAACTCACCATCGGCGGCACGCCGCAGCGCATCGTTGACTTCATCAACTGTAGCGGGTTGTTCCACCACAGCTACAAAATCAACCACAGACACATTGGGAGTGGGCACTCGCATAGCCATTCCATTCAGTTTGCCCCGGAGGTCGGGGATGACCAGCCCAACGGCTTTAGCGGCTCCGGTAGTGGTGGGTATGATGGATACACCGGCGGCCCTCGCCCGCCGCAAATCTTTGTGCGGTAAGTCCAATATCTGCTGGTCATTGGTATAGGAATGCACCGTAGTCATCATACCGTTTTTAATATTAAATTGCTGGTGCAATACTTTAACTATAGGGGCCAGACAGTTTGTGGTGCAAGATGCATTGGAGACTATGTTATGTTTCTCCGGGTCATAATCATTATGGTTGACCCCCATTACTATGGTAGCGTCTACATTTTTACCCGGCGCGCTGATAATTACCTTTCGGGCTCCGGCCCGCAGATGGCCGGCGGCGGCCTCTCCTTTGGTAAAACGTCCGGTGGACTCAATTACCATACCTACGTTTAACTCACTCCAGGGCAGTGCTCCGGGATCCTTTTCAGCCATAACTTGAACTTTTTTCCCGTTAACGGTAAAACCGTCCTCTGCCACTTTTATATCGGCATGCAGGACACCATGTACGGAATCATATTTTAACAGGTGGGCCAGTGTTTTGGCGTCGGTAAGATCATTAACCGCTACCACATCCACTTCCGGGTTGTCGAGCGCCGCCCGGAAAACATTGCGTCCGATGCGGCCGAAACCGTTAATGCCTATTTTGATGGTCATAAATACGGCCACCCCTTTCTATTGAACAAATATTTGACTTAAAGTTAGTTTTACCACCGAAGTAAAGGGTATGAATGTCAATGTGTTCTCACTTAAGCGGGCAATTCCGCAGTATCCTAATGATGCCAATGATGTTAGTGAATTTGTCTTGATTTTTAATTATAAGTATAATTTATATGCAGTTGTCTTTAAAGGGTTTCGCTAAATATTTCACAAAAATTTAAGATTTAACTTTTTTTCTTAACAGTTTACAACACATTTTATTGTTTACAACTATATTTATAGTAATTCGCCAAACTTAGGTGTAAAATATAGCAATAAGTGAACACACTGGGGGGCGCTAAAATTAATGGCGGATATTAATATTAGTGATGAATTGGCTGTAAAGATAAAGAACGACCCTTTTCCCAATCACCTGGGGGCGGAAATTATCAAGCTTTCGCCGGGCTTTGCCAGGGTATCCCTGAAGGTGCAAGAGCATATGACCAATATACACCGGATTACGCATGGCGGTGTGGTTTTCACCTTGGCTGATATAGCTCTGGGTATGGCCAGTAATGCCCGGGGGCAGGACGCGGTGGCCGTAAATGCTAATATAAATTTTATCAGGGCCAGCAAACCCGGTGATGTTTTGGTGGCTACCGCGGAAGAAGTACATCTTGGCCGGCGCACGGCAAATTACAGAATAACTATAGAAACTGATGGGGGAAAACTGATTGCCATAGCACAAGGGTTGGTATTTAGAGAGAGCAAATGATGTGAACAAACTTTCTGTCCCCGCCGATTTATTGCCGGCGGGCTTTTTTGTTTTCAGGGGTTTGTAGTATAAATAAGTCAAACGTGGAAAAACTATCAGATGAAAAATGATTGGAGGTGAGATAATATGAGTAAAACTGCGACCGCACTTATAATTAAATTTATTATGACCTTTGTTTTTGCCGGTATTGCTCTGGCCTTTATTGACCATAACACATGGGGTTGGATTTTTGTGGTGGCTGTTGTGGGTACAGCGCTGAATTATTTTGTGGGGGATCTGCTTGTCCTGCCTAAGTATGGTAACATTGTCGCATCAGTTGGTGACGGTGTGATGGCTTCATTGACGGCGTACATTATAAGTCTGCTAGCCCCGGCTTTCCGAACCAGTTTTACCGCACTGGCTATATTGGCGGTATTAATTGCGGTAGGAGAATACTTTTTCCACCAATACCTACTTCGTTCGGAAAAAGTAGAGCCATAAAATAAGAAAACCATGGAACAAAAAATCAGGCTCCGTCTATCAGCCGGGTCCTGATTTTTTGTTAGCTTTTGTTAGTATTGGTTTTCCCTTTTATTTGTCACCGGCATAACTTTCCCTGAAACTTCTCCTTCCAGGACCACTTCATTCTTCTGGTTGGTACAGGTTAAATGAAGCGTTAATTTATTCCTTTGGGCATCTTTTTCCGTCACAGTGACTTTGGCGCAAATAGTCTCGCCAATATAGACGGGTGCCAGAAAATTAAAGGACATTTTAGTCGCCGGGTATGGTTCAGGTAATAAAGTGCCTCCGGCATGAGTAAGCATGCTGCCTGTAAGCAGTCCGGGCAAAACTCTGCTTTTAAAGCCACAGAGAGATGCTATGCCCGGGTCCAAGTGTATGGGATTGAAATCTCCGGTCACACCAATAAAGTTGCTTACGTCGCCCTCCGTAAACGTACGGTAAAAGGTAACGCTATCACCGACCTTCATATCTTGCCAGGAAAGGAAAAAACGCATTATTTAAAACCCTCATTCATTGAGCAATCGCTTAGCGATTACTATGCGCTGGATTTGGTTGGTGCCTTCATAAATCTGGGTTATTTTGGCGTCCCGCATGTAGCGCTCCACCGGGTAGTCTTTGCAATAACCGTAACCGCCTAATATTTGCACTGCGTTAGTGGTTACCTCCATGGCGGTGTCGGTGGCATACATTTTGGCCATGGAGGACTCTTTGCTATAGGGCAATCCCATGTCGCGCATGCGGGCGGCCCGGTACACCAGAAGGCGTGCACAGTCGATGCGGGTGGCCATATCCGCCAGCATAAACTGGATGGCCTGGAAGCTGGCTATGGATTTACCAAACTGTACACGCTCCTTGGCGTATTGTCTGGCTACGTCAAAGGCGGCCTGAGCAATGCCCAGACCCTGGGCGCCAATGCCGATGCGTCCTCCGTCCAGCAGAGCCATGGCTACCTTAAAACCTTCGCCTTCATGGCCCAATAGGTTTTCTTTAGGTACCCGGGCGTTGTCGAAAATTAATTCGGTGGTTATGTCACCGTGCAGGCCCATTTTTTCTTCTGTTTTGCCAATGGAGAAACCGGGGGTGTCCTTGTCAACCAATAAACAGGTTATACCCTTGTGTCCCTTGTTCTTGTCGGTTGCTACAAAGGTAACATATACGCTGGCCTCGCCGCCGTTGGAGATAAAAACTTTGTTGCCGTTGACAATGTAGTGATCTCCTTCCGGTTTGGCTGTGGTGGAGAGGCTGGCCGGATCCGAGCCGGCGTTGGGTTCGGTTAGGGCAAAGGCTCCGATATATTGTCCCGCAGCTAGTTTAGGAATATATTTTTGCTTTTGTTCCTCAGTGCCAAAATAAAGAATGGGGAAAGTGCCCACCGAGGTATGCACTGCCAGTATCACACCGGTAGAGGCGCAAGCACGTGATATCTCTTCAATAGTGATAATATAAGAAAGAAAATCACAGCCCGCGCCGCCGTATTCTTCTGGTATAGGCACTCCCATCAGGCCCAGTTCGGCCATCTTGTCGATATTTTCCCTTGGGAAGCGGTGAGTGCGATCTATTTCCGCAGCCCGGGGGGCTAATTCGCTTTGAGCCAGTTTTCTGACCATGTCACGCATCATTTGCTGCTCGTCCGTGAGCATATAAGGCATCTAAGGGTCACTCCTTTCTTCTCGCCTGCTGCCGGTACCGGGTGCTTAAAGTTGAACACCTTTATTCAACCTTAATCATTATCGCATCGCCCTGGGCAGCACCGCTGCAGATAGCGGCCACACCGATTCCGCCGCCCCGGCGGTGCAGTTCGTAAATCAGAGTCATTAAAATGCGGGCGCCGCTGGCGCCAATGGGGTGACCGAAGGCAATGGCTCCGCCGTTGACATTAACCCGGTCGGGATTCCAGCCTGCAATTTTGCCGCTGACCAGGGTCACGGCGGCGAAAGCCTCATTAACTTCCAGTAGATCCACCTGATCTATGGTCATATCTTTCTTTTTGAGAAGTTTATTGATAGAGAGCCCGGGCACAGTGGCAATATATTTGGCATCCTGGGAAACCGAGGCGTGGCCCAGGATAGTGGCCATGGGTTGCTTACCCAGTTCTCTGGCCTTTGCATCGGACATGATGACCAGCGCTCCGGCACCGTCATTTACACTGGGGGCATTGCCGGCTGTGACGGTATTTTTAGGGTCAAACACCGGCGGCAGCTTACGCAGCGCTTCCATGTTGGTGTCGCGCCGTGGGCCTTCGTCAGTGTCCACCGTTTTAGCATCACCTTTTTTTTGAGGTATGGCCACGGGCACTATTTCATCTTTAAGCCGACCGCTATCTATGGCGGCAATGGCCAGCTGGTGGCTGCGCAAAGCCCACTCGTCTTGTTCTTCACGGCTGAATCCATACTCAATGGCCACTTCGCCGCCGTGAATAGCCATATGCCTGTCGTAGAAAGAACACCATAAACCATCGTTTACCATTAAATCAATAAATTTGGTATCGAACATGCGCAGGCCCCACCGGGCGTTTGGAACAAAATAAGGGGCGTTGCTCATGCTCTCCATGCCGCCGGCTACAATAATATCGGCGTCGCCGACCCGGATCATCTGGTCGCCCATGGTGACGGCCCGCAGTCCGGACGCACATACCTTGTTAATAGTCTCCGAGGGGACTTCCCAGGGCAGGCCGGCTTCTCGTGTGGCCTGGCGGGAGGGAATTTGCCCGCAGCCGCCCTGGAGGACCTGACCGAATATTACATTATCTACGGAAGCGCCTTCTATGCCGGCTCGACGTAGGGATTCGGCAATGGTAATAGCGCCCAGTTTGGTTGCCTTTAATGGTTTAAGTGCGCCGCCGAGTCTACCGAACGGGGTTCTGGCCGCACTGACAATTACAGTCTGTCGCATCCTTAAACTCCCTTCTTAAATTAAATTTCCAAGACGCCCACTTCTATAAATGGGAATGTTTATTTTTACTTCAGGTGGGGTAGATTCCCCATCTGAAGCCATCGATATTCAGCTTTAGCTGAACGAGTTCACTGACTAAATATTTGGTGTATGCTTTTGTGTATAGCTTTACGACATAATTACGATAAATTATAATCGCAAAAAATGTGCCAGGTATCGTTTCTGTGTACCGAGTTTTGGCGAACAGCTATGAAAATATGGGCCTGTCGGATATCTTACAGGGCAAATAATGTGGAGGCGGAAATTAACTTTGTATGTATCGTAGACAGTTGGCTTGGTGTGTGTAAACAATAGTGGTAGTTAAGTATGTTTAGTTTTAATCAAATTTCAAGACTCCCACTTCTATAAGTGGGGGTTTACGGAAGCATTTGAAGAAAGCTTCAAGAACAACCTCTACAAGATTTGGAACCGAATGAAGGCACATACTAAAATATTGGCCCAATTTAAAGAAACCTTCCGCCGTTTTCAATCACAACCAGTGGAAAGAGTTATTACCCCTGTTCTATATGGCTGGGTGAATTATTAGTGGATTATAAACTCTAGCCGATGTTTTGGCTATGTAAGGGACTGGCTAAAGAAGAAAGTACGGCGACATCTAATGCGAGCCCGCAACTGTAAAGGCTTTGGTTAGGACAGGTGGAGTAGAAACTGGCTGTACCTAAACTTAGGTCTTCAACTGTCAAAAACCCGTTGCTGATTGTCGTGCTTATACTCATACCACGATAAAGCCAAGCTTAATCGAACAACAGCAAACCAAAATATCTACTTTGTTATTCTATAATTTGCAAATTTTACTTGACTAACGAATTATTGTAATATATTATAATAATGAGAATGGTTATCATTACCGTTTAAAAATATCTTTTATACCACGTTTTTTTTCTCAGATGATGCGTTTTTTGACCGGGATTGAAAAGAGATGTTATTAAGATAAAATCATAAATTCTTCGGTGAAGAAGTATAACTGTGACATTTACTTATGCGGAGGAAAATAATGTTTAATTATGTTTCGATTAAAGAAGCAACAGAAAATTGGGGCATTTCTGAGCGCCGTATCCAAAGATTGTGCGAGAAAAATCGTATTTATGGCATTGCTTGCTCTGGACGGTCCTGGACAATACCTGCGGATGCGGAAAAACCCCAAGATGCACGATTGAAGATGTATAAAAACGAGTCAGTCAATTATTGTTCGGATAAGCGTATAAAAATAGAACTATGCGGTAATGGAGTATGCGTATTGTCGCAGAACGAGACTTGTACTGTATACTACATTGAAAATAAAACAGGAAACGGAGTTATTACGAATTATAACATCTTTCCCGGTGTTGAGGTATATTACAATGACTTTCATATGTCTGACGGTTTTAAACGCCGAAATATATCGAATTCGGATATTATCGAAATAAATCACTGCCGCGAGGGGCGAGCTGAATGCGAGTTCAAATCTGGAGGTTGCGAATATTTAGGCGAGGGAGATTTAACAATAAATTTGGTGGCGCACCCTGGTGATTTCTTATGTTTCCCTCTTTCGCATTATCATGGAATTTCGATTGTTATAGACATACCCAAGGCCTCAATAACCTTAAAAAAGCTGTTTGAAACGTTAGGAAATATCAAAATAGATTTTGAACAAATCAGGAAGAAAACCGCATCAGATATCGGTTGCTTTATCCTGCGGGCGACAGATTCAGTACAACATGTTTTTTCAGAACTATATAATGCTCCGGACGAAATGCGCGAAGGATATATTAAGTTAAAGATTATGGAGCTTTTTCTTTTTTTAAGCTCCGTCGATGAAACAAAAGCAAGTGAAAAAAGACCGTATTTTTATAAGCCACAGGTTGACACCATAAAAAAAATACGAAAATTCTTAATTGAACATCTTGAAAACCGCTATACACTAGTTGAATTATCTGAAAAATATGCTATCCCGATAACTTCTATGAAATTATGCTTTAAGGGGATATATGGCGTTCCGATGCTTACCTATATGCGTGAGTACAGATTGCAGGCAGCTGCCGAAATGCTCAGAAGTTCTTCATTAAGTATCGCCGAAATATCCGAAAAGGTGGGCTATAAAAACCCTGCCAAGTTTTCGTCGGTTTTTCAAAAGGCAATGAAATTGTCCCCTTCCAACTACAGAAAAAAAATTTGTCTTCAAGGGGTTGAATCCGACTTGGAAGATTAACGTTTTTATTTTACTTTATGTTATATATTGAATTAAAAGATTTGGCAAATGAATATGCGGAACAGGTGCCGGGGATATATATGAAAAATTGATGCATGCTCTGGTGAAAGGGGAAGTCGGGTAAAAGCCCGCGCGGTCCCGTCGCTGTGAGAGTGGAGATTCTCCGGAATGCCACTGGGAAACCGGGAAGGCAGGGGAAGCAATGAGACTTGAGCCAGAAGACCTGCCTATTCTTTGGGATACGGACAACACCACGAGTGATGGTGGGAGTACGTTTGATTATTATTGAACAAAAAGCTCTTTAGCGATTGCTAAAGAGCTTTTTAGCTGGTTTAGCAAGGAACTCAATACCCAAAATGGAAATAGTAGCTGCCGGAAAAACTATTTCAAGAGGCGGGGATTTCTTTGCCGAAAGGTAGTTTTCGGGATATGAAATTTGAAAGGGGAATGGAAATTGGAGCAATTTCCACATCCGCCTGATGGTTTTCGTGATTTTTTGGATATTATTACGGAACCTATGTTTAAAGCAAAATTGCTGTTGACGGCTGTTGAATTTTGCCTATTTGCCAATTTGCAGGAACTCCAAACTTCTGTCGAAGTGGCGGAGACGTTAGGTCTTCATCCAATTAATACAGAATATTTTCTGGATGGCCTTTGCGTGTGTAAATGGCTGACGAAAGAAAATGTAACCTACTTCAACTCCGATTATTCTCTAAAATCAGAATCCGCATTGAAAGATGAAATCAGCTTTATGTTCCGACTGCAGAAAAAAATTTTGTCTTTAAAGGAAAAAATCCGACTTGGCGGATTAACGTTTCTTTTCATTTCATGCTAGTTTATTGTATATGGTATGTGTTGTCTCAGCTTGACGGGCCCAGTCGGGGCATTTTTATTATTATGGAGTTAGGCATTACTAACTCAAATAAGGCCTATTTGGAGGTAGCAAATATTGAGAGCAAAACAATGGCGTTACATAGCAAGGAGAATCGCAGTTATGATATTTTCTTTGCTCTTTGTTACGTTGCTTTCCTTTACGCTTATGCGTTTGTCGCCGGTAGATCCCGCGGCGGCATATGTAATGCGCAATTCGCCAATTGTTACTACGGAACAAATTGCTGAAGCCCGCATAGAATTAGGGCTCGATAAGCCTTTGGCGATTCAATATTTCACATGGGTAAGGGATGCCCTTGGCGGCGAATTCGGCATTTCCCTTGCAAGCGGTAAACCTGTTTTAGCGGAGCTTTCCAAATCAATTCCCGTTAGTCTTTGTGTGGTTGGCCTTTCAGCTGTTTTAATGATGATTGGTGTGCTGCTGTTTGGGTGTCTGCAATACTTGATAAGAGAAAGCCTTGTGGGAAAGTTCCTTACCGTACTCAGTATCATTGGGATTTCTATTCCTGCCTTCTATCTTGCGCTGCTCTTTATCCAGTATTTTGCTTTTCAGTCCGACTTTATTTCAGTTACGGGTAATACCGGATTGATGAAGTATCTGCCGGCCGCGCTTTGCCTGTCGGTCGGTGGTATTGCTTTTTACTCACAAATGCTTGCTGGAAGTTTGGAAAGAGAAATGAATGAGGATTATGCTTTTTTCGCGCGATGCAGAGGTTTGAAGGAAGGACGGATATTGCTTTTTCATGCTCTATCTCATTCTGTCATAGATTTGGTACCGAACTTCGCCCAGATGATAGGTCTTTGTCTTGCGGCAGCTGCGATTGTTGAGCGTGTGTTTTCACTTCCGGGTCTCGGATATTTGATTATAGACAGCGTAATTAATCGGGATGCTCCCCTTATTCACGCCTCCGTGTTGTTTCTTGCCATAATGCTTGTGCTGCTTGATTTTGCCGCAACAATTCTTCAATGGCATCTCAGGCGGGATATTCGTACCAAGGAGGCAAAAGAATGAAACAGAAAAAAATATTCCAGATAAGTTTCCCAATATTTATTTTAGTTTTGTGCTGTTTTGGATATTTATTTGCTCCTAACGACCCGCAATGTGTTGATATGTCCAACAGGCTTGCACAGCCTTGCTTAAGATATCCCCTCGGAACCGATACTCTTGGAAGATGTACACTTTCTCGTCTTTTGTACGGAGGCAGAACAACCATCGGAATTGTTGCGCTCGGTTGCTTTTGTGTCGCCGTTTTAGGAATGGTTACCGGATTGCTGATCAGCAGACCGAAAGACAAAGAGGGCGTATTGTTTGAAAGCATTTTGAATGCTGTAACGGCAATTCCGCCCATAGCCTATTTAATTATTTTTATTGCCGCCTGGGGCAACGGCGTTTTAACAATGCTTGTTGCAATCACTCTATCGCTCTTTTTACGACTGATAAAGTTGGTCAAAACAAGAGCTGAAATTGAAATGAGCCGTGCTTATGTCATGTGCGCTGTTACCTCGGGGGCGGGAAAGCTGAGGGTTTTATTTTGGCATATACTGCCGAATCTGGTTTCCGATGTGGTGAGGTTTATTTGTTTATCCTGTGCAGACATGGTGCTGGCGATTGTCGGATTTTCATTTATTGGCCTTGGGCTCGGTGATAATGTCATTGAATGGGGGTCAATGGTTGCCGATTCCAACCAGATGATGCTGTCTCATCCGGGACTGACCTTTTATCCTGTGGTATTCATTTTTTTGAGTACACTGTCCTTCCATTTGTTGGGACGTGCGGCTTCTAAAGGAGGTGATTATTATGCTTAGAATCGACGGTTTATCAGTTAAAGCAAGGAATGGTACGCTGTTGCTTGACGGCGCTTCTCTTGCTGTTGGTTCAGGCCACATCATAGGTTTGACGGGAGCCTCCGGTTCAGGGAAAACAACTCTGCTGAAAAGCATTGCGGGGATACTTGACAAAAGCTGTGCCGTCATTAAAGGGAATATTTTCGTGGATAACAAGGATATAAGCAAATTGGACACAAGGGAACGCAGGGAATTATGCGGAAAAACAATCGGGTTCATTCCCCAAAATCCGATGACCGCCTTTGATCCGAGAGTAAAAATCGGTACCCAGATGCGGGAAACTCTTTGTATCCGTCTCGGAATTTCAAAAAGTGATGCCGATGACTTAAGCACAGAAAAGCTGACAACGTTTAATCTAAAAGACTGTAACAGAATTCTCCGAAGTTATCCCGGACAACTATCGGGAGGTATGTTGCAGCGTATCGCCGTGGCTCTGATGCTTGCCCTCCGACCTAAATATATTCTTGCAGATGAACCTACAAGTGCGCTGGATGAGGATAACCGGGAAATATTGACACGGATTTTGAAAAAGCAGAAAAAAGAGACGGGCATTCTTTTCATTTCGCATGATGTTGAAGCTTTAAGTGTACTATGTGAAAACGTGTTTGTTATGGAGCATGGCAAAATAACTGAAACAGGAACGACAGAAAAGCTGCTTTCAGCACCGGAACAGAAGTGGACAAGCGCATTTGCGGCAGCCCATAAAAAAATGGAGGAAAGGAGTTTCATATGGACGGAATACAAATTGAACGCTTGAATAAAAAATATTCTGATCATAAGGGTGTGATGTTCAGCGTGCTGTCTGATATAAATTTTAAAATATCGCCCGGCGAATTTATATCCGTAACCGGCGACTCAGGAACAGGAAAAAGCACGCTTGCAAGAATCGTTTTAGGAATTGAAGAACCCGATTCCGGCAAAGTTGTCTTGGATGGCCGCAGCGTTCCGGAATTAAAGCCTTCTGAATATCGCCAGTTTCGCAGTAAAATACAGGCTGTGTTTCAAGATACCCGCGGAACGCTGAATCCAAAGCTTTCGGTATATCACAATGTTGAAGAAGCCCTTGTCAACTTAACCGACCTAAGCAGATCCGAAAGGCAAAAACGTATTTTTGAGCTTATATCGCTTGTAGGAATGAATGAAAAGCTTTTGAAAGTACCGACAAAACAACTTTCAGGCGGGGAACAGCAAAGGCTATCGCTGCTTCGCGCCTTATCCGTGCACCCCAAATATCTTGTGCTTGACGAGGTATTGAGCGGGCTTGATTTAATCTCTCAAAGTTCAGTTTTGGACCTGCTTGAAGCCTATCATAAAGAGCACCAATTCGGATGCCTTTTTATCACGCATCATAAAACCGGCGCCTATAGGCTGTCCGATAAGGTCCTTGTTATGAAAAACGGAAAAATTGCCCGTGAGGGCGTTAAACAATAAAAAATGCAATTCCAATTTTATGAAAGGAGCTAAAAGAAATGAAAAGCAAATTTTTATCAAAACTGCTGGCTGTTTGCACCTGCCTGATGCTTCTCTGCACTGTATTTGCAGGCTGCGACAATACTTCCGGCAAAACTTCAGGCGAAAAGGAGAAAAAAACACTTACCTTAGCGGTCGGTGCGGAGCTGACTACGCTTTACCCTCTCAATATGGATGCTCAAAACCTTTCGGCGACAAGACTTTGCTATGAAGGGCTGGTAAATTACGAGGACGGCGAGGTTAAACCGTGGCTTGCAAAGAGCTGGAATTTTTCCCAAGACGGCCGCGACCTGACTTTTACACTGAGAGACAATGTAACCTTTCACGATGGCGGGAAATTCAACGCCCAAGCAGTGAAAGACAATTTTGTTTTCAAGAGTAAAACTCCTAATTTCCGGGCCTGGCCGGGTGTAGTCAATATCAAGGAAATTGAGGTTGTAGACGATTATACCGTTACCTTCCATTATGACACCCCATATTTCGGTTATCTGAATGACTTCACCTTTCGCGAAATAATGGTTTGCGTTTCGCCCAAGGTTATTGAAGAAGACAATTTTCAAACCATGAAGGGGGTTGTAGGAACAGGTCCTTATATTTACAGTGAAGTTAAAGACGGGGAGTACGTCAATTTTATAAAGAATGAAAACTACTGGGGAGATGAGCCATATTACGATGAAATAATCGTAAAGTATATTCCGGAAGCTTCCGCTCGCCTGCTTGCCTTGCAAAAAGGTGAAATCGACATGATTTATGGCAGTACACTCATTTCCTGGGACGATTACAAGCAGGCGGCATCCTTCGACGGTATTAAAGGTGTCGTTTCCCCCGTTGACACAAAAACTGTCAGCCTTGTCTTGAATGCGGCCAATCCGATACTTTCAGACAAATCAGTTCGTGAAGCCATCGCCTACGGTATTGATAAGCAGGCTATTTGCGACGGATTGTTTCACGGTAATCAGAACCCTGCTCCGGACCTTTTCCCTGATGGCAATTTCCTTTCAGATGTAAAGCTTAACACTATCCGTACTTACGACAAAGGAAAAGCGGAACAGCTGCTTGACAGTGCGGGCTGGAAAATGAACGCAAGCGCCGGACTGCGTGAAAAGGACGGCAAGCCACTTTCTTTTAAGTTAACCTATGACTCCGGCGAAGTCATGAATAAAATGCTGGCGACTACCATAAAAAGTCAGCTTAGGGAAATCGGAATTGATGCTCAGACTGAAGGCCAGGATATGATGACCTGGTGGCAGGAAGGTGTGGCCGGCAATTACGGACTGATCATCTGGGCAACCGAAGAAAACACGGAACCACAGATAAACTTCCCCAAAATGATCAATTCTTCACCGCATACTCCATCGTTAAAGGCCATTGAGGGAAGCGACAAATTCCTAGCGGACATCCAAGAAACCATGGTTATTGATGATCAAGCAAAAGTGAATGAATTATTTGGCAGGATTCTTAATTTCAGCAATGACAATGTACTCGAACTGCCGCTATACTATGCCAAAGACTTGATATTGTTTAATACAAACAAAATTAAGGATTATACTTTTACCGATACGCCAGTCATGTTTGAAATTGATAATATCAAGCCAGTACAATAAGCTGAGAATGGAGGCTGAGACTTTACCCTCAGCCTCCTTCAGTTTCACCAGAAAAAATATAAAAGAGTTGATGAAATGAATAAAAAATTATCTTCGGCAGATGCAGATCATCAATTTTCTTTCCGCAGCTTGGTGGAAAAAGTCGAGCAAGTTGATAACAGAGCGGTTTTTCATTATGACAAGCATTATATACGCGGAAAGACTGTTCAATCCGAAATATTTGACGGCATATGGATTATCTATCATGATTTAACGCTGCAAACTCCCGAGGTGTTTCCTATGGAAGAAACCGGATTTATTCGGATGAATTATTGTATTTCCGGGAGATGCGAAATGGACTATAAAAATCATAAGGTATTTTATATAGGTTCAGGTGATTTTATAGCTGCACTTTTAGGCGACAAACATCATAAACATATCTTTCCTTTAGGAAACTATGAGGGGATTTCCATTGTTACCACAGAAACAAAGTTAGACGGATTTCTTAAAACAATATTTATGGATACCCAAATTACAAGCAGCGTGCTGATTCAAAAAATGAAGCAATGCGGTAAATTTATGTTGCTGTCCAACAGATATAAGATAAAGGAAATCATGAGTAAAATGATTATATTGAATGATACGTTTTGGAAAGAAAAAACAGTGCTGAAATTTGCGGAGCTTGTTATTCTTCTGATCGATGATGACATGGAAGCAATGGAATCAAAAGAAAAGTATTTTGAACGACATTTGACCGATAAAGTTAAGCAAATAAAAAAAGAAGTAACGGAAAATATGGAGGAGCATTTGACAATCAAAGAAGTTGCAGAAAAACATCATATCAGTTCCAGGGCATTTTCAGAGTGTTTCAAGGAGATATACGGGAAGACCTACTATGCCTTTATTAAGGAATTCAGAATTAAAAAAGCGGCGGATATGCTTCGCAGTACAAACAATAGCGTGACAGAGATTGCAATTACAGTCGGTTATCAGAATGCCAGCAAATTTTCCAAAGCCTTTTCAGATATTGTGGGCGTTACTCCGATTTGCTACAGAAAGAACAATTCTTCTGCGGCTTTGGAGTGAAAAGGAGTTATTGGAGCAGATAAATAACCGCTTGTAGGATATAATTCAGGAAGGTTAGAAACATCTAACGGTAATGATTATATCCTATTTTTATATCAGACTAAAAAATTATTCTCAAAGGAGATCAAAATGGAAGATAAGAAAGAGAGTGCTTTTGGAAGGTTATTGCTATTTGCTTCACAATGCAGAACAAAAATGATATTGTCAGTCACCATTGCGGTATTGGGTGTCGGTTGCGGTATGCTCCCCTATTTCGTCGCTGCAAGCATTACAGTAAAGATTATAAGTAAAAACTATACTTTTAAGGAACTCGTCTTGAGCGTTCTTCTGGCATTGGGGGGATATACCGGGAAAGTAATCTTTCACGCAATATCCACTACTTTATCCCATGAAGCAACATATACAATTTTAAAAAACATTCGGGGTGAATTGGTAAAAAAGCTTCCAAAATTACCATTGGGCTATGTACTGGAAACTCCCTCCGGAGAATTGAAAACAACCCTTGTCGATACGGTGGAAAAAATGGAACAGCCCCTTGCCCATATCATACCTGAGATGACCTCGAATTTATTGGTTCCCGTATGTATATTTACATATTTATTCTATCTGGATTGGCGTATCGCTCTTATTTCTCTGGTCACCATACCAATCGGGTTATTTTTATATAAGCTGCTGATGAACAAATACGTTTATTATTATCAGAAACGTGTTGAAGCCGAAAATGCAATGAATGCAACCGTTGTAGAATACATTAACGGCATTGAAACCATTAAGGCATTCAATCAATCCGCACGTTCTTATGAGAAATACACGAATGATGTAAACAATAATTGTTCGGCAGTTACTCTATTCTTTAAAAATACTCTATTGCTGTATTCGGCAGTTA
Organism: Desulfoscipio sp. XC116; assembly: GCF_039851975.1. Classification (GTDB taxonomy): domain Bacteria; phylum Bacillota; class Desulfotomaculia; order Desulfotomaculales; family Desulfallaceae; genus Sporotomaculum. Next base: position 2,668,392 of record NZ_CP156660.1, on the reverse strand, counting down.
TGTATACGATGCCCGCTACTTTGCTTTTTGTCCTTCCTTCCGGGCTTTACTTTTATATGGACGGGACTTTGACACTGGAAACACTTATTTCCTGCCTTATATTATCATTCGGTCTCGTAGGTCCACTGATTCAGGCGATGAATCTTACTGACGGGATTGCTTCCCTGAGCACCATTATTGGAAAAATAGGTGAAATACTTGATGCCGATGAACTTAACCGTCCTTCGGATTATAAAGAGTTAAAGAGTTATAAAATAAAATTTGAAGATGTTTCTTTCGGCTATAATGACACGGAAATTTTGCATAGCATATCCTTTGAAACTGTCCCGAAGGGAATAACCGCAATCGTAGGTCCTTCCGGTTCGGGAAAATCCACCATTGCCAAGTTAATAGCAAGCTTTTGGGAAGCAAAAAGCGGACAAATAACGTTAGGAAATATCGATGTGAAGAAACTGCCGTTAGACCACATAAGCAATATCATTTCTTATGTGTCGCAGGATTGTTTTTTATTCAATATGTCAGTAAGAGAAAATATTCGTGTTGGTAAAAAAGATGCAACAGATGAAGAAATAATAGAAGCTGCCAAGAAAGCCAGCTGTCACGATTTTATTATGTCTCTGGAACATGGATATGATACCTTGGCCGGTGAAGCCGGTAATCATTTTTCGGGCGGCGAGAAACAACGCATTTCAATTGCCAGAGCAATTATTAAAAACAGCCCGGTTATTGTATTGGACGAAGCCACGGCTTATACCGATCCGGAAAATGAAGCGATAATACAAGAATCCATATCCAAGCTCGTCAAAGGAAAAACACTGATAGTCATTGCCCACAGGCTTTCAACAATAATGTCGGCGGATAATATTATCGTAATGAATCAAGGTGAAATAGCCGCCCAGGGAACCCATAACGAATTGTTAACAAGATGCGAAATATACCAGGATATGTGGGAAGCTCATGTCAGGACTAAGGATATGGACATGAAGGAGGCAGGAGGGAAAAACGATGATTAAGACGATAAAAAGGTTGCTGGAGTTTTCAGGCAGAAACAAGAGTGCCATAATACAATCCTTTGTTTATAGTGTTATCTTGACCATTTGTGAGGTTATTCCTGTTTTGGGGATTGTATATAGCTTAAATAGTATTGTTCTTGTAAAAAGAAACGGAAGCCAAATTACAATAGAAACAGTCATCGGTGCATTTTTGATTCTGCTCGTTGGAGTAGTAGGAAAAATCATATTCGGGTCCATTGCCAACAGTAAAGCCCAGGTTGCTTGTTTTAATATGTGTGCGGATAAAAGGATTGAAATTGGCGACAGACTTAAAAGAATGCCAATGGGATATTTTAACTCAAACCGCCTTGGCGAAATTGCATCTGCGGTAACAACGACAATCGGAGATATTGAAACTCAAGCGGGTCATATTCTGAACAATATTGTAGTCGGCGTTGTTCATGCTATTGTAATTGCCATTGTGATCAGCTTTTTTGACTGGCGTATTGGGCTTATCTCTATTTTCGCAATCATTACGGGTTTACTTGTAAACTCCGTTTTACAGAAAAAAAGCATTGCTGTTTCACCAAAGAGGCAGGAAGCTCAAAGCAGGCTTGTGACCGCAGTTTTGGAATATATTCAAGGGATAGCGGTCGTAAAAGCTTTCGGCCTTGGGGAAAAATCCAATCGTTCAGTCGATGATGCTATTGAGGAAAGCCGCAGGCGCAATATTGGATTAGAGAAAGCTTTTATAAAATTAATTGCTCTTTATCTATATGTTTTTAAAGTAGCAGGCTGTGGCATGCTGATGATGGCCTGTTATTTATTTAGCGGCGGTGAATTTTCATTATTGAATACACTGATGATTATCGTTTCAAGTTTTGTTATATTTTCCCAAATCGAAGCCGCCGGAAGCACTTCCTCCTTATTGCGGGTGCTGGATAGTAGCATGGATAAGGTTAAAACCGTGGAACAGACACCACTTATGGATGAAAACGGGACGGATATTAAACCTGAAGATTATAAAATAGAATTTAAAAACGTATCATTTTCCTATGATTCAAGAAAGATTCTTGACAATATAAGCCTTACTATCCCTCAAAATACAACGGCGGCCATTGTAGGGCCGTCCGGCGGAGGAAAAAGTACAATTTGCAATTTGATCGCTAGGTTCTGGGATGTAAACGAGGGTGAAGTAATGCTTGGAGGTTATAATGTCAAAGCTTATACCTGCGAAAGCTTATTTAAAAATATCAGCATGGTATTTCAAAATGTATATTTATTTCAAGAGACAATTATAAACAATATTAAATTCGGGCGCCCGAAGGCGACAATGGACGAAGTCGTGAAAGCTTCCGAAAAAGCATGCTGTCATGAATTTATATCTAATTTACCGGACGGATACAATACGTTGATCGGAGAAGGAGGCTGCAGTCTGTCAGGCGGTGAAAAGCAGCGTATATCCATCGCCAGAGCAATTTTAAAAGATGCTCCCATTATTATTCTTGATGAGGCAACTTCAAGTGTCGATCCTGAAAATGAAAAACAATTGCAGCTGGCGATTGAGGAGCTTACAAAACATAAGACGGTTATTATGATTGCCCATCACCTTTCAACCGTGCAAAACGCTGATAATATCTTTGTATTAAGCGGAGGACATATTGTACAACAAGGAAAACATGAAAAGTTGATGAATGAGGAAGGAATCTATTCTGAATTTATTTATGCAAGAAAAAAAGCAATTGGATGGAGTCTATAAACTCCGATGCTGGAGCGCCATTTCCGATTGTCAAGAAAAAATCAATTGACTAATAAGTTAAGTAAAAAATTTTGAAAAACCCCTAATATCAGGGCATTGCAGGATTTTTAGTTCTATCAAGTGTCAAAGATGGAAATATGCAATTTAAACTATGATGTCAAAATAATTATAATCGCAAAAAATGTGCCAGGTATCGTTATTCTTTGCTAATGTTCTGAATTGCAGTGAAAAGTTGATTTATCAGTTATTTTGCTGGAACAATACTTCTAAAGGTAATTTCTAACATTGTATTCATTGTGTACAGTTGGGGAACGGTGTGTAAATAGTAGTGAAGTTGACCGGTCTATTGGCATGTATAGCCCAGGATCTCTTGGTCGTGTACGTTATATAATTTATTGTTATTATATATTAGAAAAGTAGAGGCTGTGGTTTAAAATCTGAACGGGCGCCGCAATGCACGGCGCCCGTTACCTTACGGATACTGCGGGGTAGTGTATGGTAAGTGTACATATGTGAACAGTCCCCGGTATGTATCAGTTGCTTTACAGGTTAGCTTGTCTTACTCCAGAGTCATTATTACTGTATCAGTGTTAACTACGTCGCCGGCTGTTACTTTGATTTCTTGTACGGTACCGTCGGAAGGGGCATAAATTTTAACCATCATTTTCATTGCTTCGATAGTGGCTACCGCATCGTTAGCCTTAACCCGGTCGCCCACCTTAACATCAACGGAAACCAACTTTCCAACCATTGGAGAAAGTACATTGGCCATTGTATATTGCCTCCTTTATCATATTATGGCACTCAAGTATGATAGGTGAAAATTAATTTATAAAGATTATTTTTAGCGATTTAAGTGGAAATAATACCTCATTATCAACCGGCGTGTGTAGACTATGCCACAACGCGTTTTATTGCCGAATAATCAGTCCCTCCCCTCAGTTTCAATAATGGGATATCTTTCTATTATACTATTGAAAATTATTGCATATTTCAAAAGCAACGTCAATATTTAACCGCTGCCATTAGCATCGCATACGGCACTGTTTTCCATACATCGGCTTTTATTACAGCTCGTTCGCCTTGATGAAACAGGGGGGCGGGATAAACCAGCGATTTTCAGATGTATTCAAAACACATGGAAAATTTCGATAACTTATAGTCAAACTTCATTCTCAATATGTTATAATAATACTATTGAACCCTGCCCGAAAAGAACGGAATGGGCCCGGCAAGCCGCTAAAAAGGCTGATTAACAAATAGAGTCCACTACACCAATTGTAAAAAAATCTGAACAGGAGGTGGCTTAAGGTATCAGATTAATCTAAAAATTATTGGTCATAATCTTTCTCTATTTACTGGACAAGGATAACGGGTCTTCACAGGGAAAAGTAACGGGCACTTAGCGGGGTTACATAGCTATGCATGGACAATTAGTCAACTAATTTGTACAAGGGGGATTCAAGTGAAAAAGAACAGGTGGCAAATCTTAGCTGTAGTGTTGGCTGTCACGTTGGTGGGATTGCTTGCCGGCGGTTGCGGCGGCAGCGGTAGCGGTGGCGGCGGCGAAGATGTGGTTAAAGTCGGCGTTATATTGCCTTTAACTGGTAGTGAGGCTATGTTTGGCGAAATGGAAAAGAATTCTTTTGAAATGGCCTATGAAGAATTGAAAGCCGCCGGGAAAACCACTGTGGGCGGTAAAGAGATTAAGCTTCTGTACGAGGACGACCAGGGCAAGCAGGATGTGGCCAAATCCGCCACCGAAAAGCTGGTCAACCAGGATAAGGTGCATATGCTCAGCGGCGGCTACAGCAGCGCCTGCACCAACGTAATAGCCGGTTCGGCCCAGTCCATGAACACACCGTTCCTCATTGTCACCGGTTCTTCCGACACCATTACCCAGCAGGGATGGAGTTATGTTTTCAGGGGAGCCGCGGCGCCCGCCAGCAAATACACCATTGCTTTCTGGGAAATGATGGAGAAGGTTATCAAGCCGCAAAAGGTGGCCATCATCTTTGAAAACACTGATTTTGGCACATCCTCAGCTAAAGGTTTCAGGGATGAATGTCAAAAGAGAGGCATCAATGTTGTGTTTGACCAGCCTTACGAGCACGGCGCCATCGACTTCAAGCCCATGCTGGCCAATATGAGGAGCAGCAACCCGGATATGATTTTCGCCACCTCATACGTCATGGACGCTTCCATGATTGTAAAGCAGATGAAAGAGCTTAATTTCAATACCAAGCTTTTTGTGGGCAACGGTGCCGGTTATACCATGCCCGAATTCTACGAAAACGCCGGGGCGGCTTCGGACTACGTGGCTTCCACAACCCTGTGGGTGCCCAGCGTAACCTGGCCGGGCGCAGGCGATTACTTCAAAAACTACAAGGAGAAATACGACAAGGAGCCTGATTATCACGGCGCCCAGGCTTACGCCACTATGTACGTCATTGCCGACGCACTGGGCAGGGCCGCGGAAATGAACGCCGAGGGGATCCGGCAGGCGCTGAAGGAAACTGATATAGACACCATCATGGGCCCCATCAAGTTTGAAGACTGGGCAGGCTACACCAACCAGAACAAGCCCAACACCTATGTGGTGCAGTGGCAAAAAGGGGAACTGGAAGTTATCTGGCCCGAGGAAGTAAAATCCGCCGACTATGTCTACCCCGTCCCCCAGTGGACAGAGAGGTAATGAATGCTGACCAAAGCATCATATGCAGAACGGAGGGAGCGCAAGCTCCTTCCGTTTGCACGGCTAAAAAGAAAGAATTTTTTGCTTGAAATTAGGGGGTACATATAAAATGTTGTTAGGACAGACAATTATTTGCGGCATACTGCTGGGGGGAATGTACGCCTTAATCGCCATCGGTATGACTTTGATCATGGGTGTAATGAAAATCATCAACCTGGCTCATGGCGCCCTGGTGATGGTGGGAATGTACGTAACATACATTTGTTCTAAAAATTTCGGCATAGATCCTTATGTCGGCATGTTTATCGCCATGCCGGCCCTGTTCTTCCTGGGCTGCCTGATTCAAAAATACATGATTAACCGGTTGGTTGAAGTGGATTCCATCTTGCCGGAAAACCAGGTGCTGCTCACGGTGGGCATTATGCTGGTGTTAACCGAGACGGCCAGGCTGCTCTTTAAGTCCGATTACCGTTCTGTTACCACAAGCTATTCCTCCGACACGGTCTTTTGGGGGGGCATGTCCATTAGCGTGCCTTTGTTGATCGGCTTTTTTATCGCCATGCTTTTCACTTTTCTGCTGCACCTTTTTTTAACAAAGACCGATTTGGGCAAATCCATCAGAGCCACTGCTCAGGACCGGGACGCCGCTGTATATATGGGCGTAAATGCCTCAAAAATCACCATGATCACATTCGGCATAGGCTCCGCCTTGGCCGCAGTCGGCGGTTCGCTGCTGCTGCCGCTGTTTTATCTTTTTCCCGATGTCGGACATTTGTTCACCGCCAAATCCTTTATCATCACCATTCTGGGCGGTATGGGCAGTACCATGGGCGCCGCCGTGGGCGGATTGATCCTGGGGCTTTCGGAATCACTGGGCGCCACTTATATATCCATGGGTTATAAAGATGTCGTAGGATTGGTCATATTTATACTTGTGCTTTTGTTCATGCCCGGTGGTTTCAGGAGTCTGGTGAAGAGGTGAGAAAAATATGTTGAATAAAAAGTCTTTAATGGCCATTGTTTTTCTGTTGCTGGCAGTCCTGCTGCCGGTGTTTATTACAGCCCCCTATCATCTGCACATATTGATTTTGATTCTGATTTGGGCTACCATTGGCACGGCATGGAACCTTTTGGGCGGATACGCGGGGCAAGTCTCCTTTGGCCACGCCGCTTTTTTTGGATTGGGTGCCTATTCCGCCGGACTGTTAACCTTGCATTACAGCCTCTCCCCCTGGTGGGGCATACTCCTGGGCCCGGTGGTGGCCGCACTGATCGCCCTGCCTATCGGGATGATCTGCTTCCGACTGAGAGGACCTTATTTTGCCCTGGCCATGCTGGCGCTGGGTGAAATCTTCAGGCTGGTTTTTTTAAATATCACCAACTTTTCCAATGGCGCCAAGGGTATTTTGATTATGCCCGCCATCACCGGTAAAATGTTTTATTATTACACCGGGCTGGGCATGCTGGCCCTCACCCTGCTGGTAACCTACCTCATCGTGCACTCAAAGATCGGTTACTATCTGGTGTCCATAAGGGAGGATCAGGACGCTGCCATTTCCCTGGGCATACCCGCCACCATGTATAAAAATCTGGCGCTGCTGCCGAGCGCTTTTTTCACTGGATTGGCAGGGGCTTTCTATATGAATTACGTCGCTTTTATCGACCCGAACATCGTGTTCAACCTGACCAACGTTTCGGTCATGGTAATCCTGGTGGTCATGCTGGGAGGTGTTGCCACCACCTGGGGCCCCACCATCGGAGCGGCCATTTACATCTTTCTGGGAGAGCTGTTCCGCACCACCCTGGGTTCGGCCAATGTGCTTGTTTTTGGTATTCTGGTATGTGTTATCATTCTGTTCCTGCCCAATGGCATTGCAGGTGAGCTGGATTTATTGAAACGTTTCACGCGGCGCAAAAAAACCAGCGTATCCGGGGGTGTGTAGATGAGTCTCCTTGAAGCAAGAAGTATCACCAAACAATTCAGCGGTCTGACAGCGGTCTCAAGTTTGAGTTTTACCGTGGAGCAGGGAGAAATTTTAGGCATTATCGGTCCCAATGGATCCGGGAAAACAACCGTTTTCAATCTCATCAGCCGTTTTTTCCCACTTACTTCGGGCGAAATTTATTTTAAGGAGCAAAGGATCGACACGCTGCCCGCGCATAAGATCTGTAAAATAGGGATAGGGAGAACTTTTCAGGTGGTTAAACCTCTAAGACGCATGACCGTCCTTGAAAACATTATGGCCGGTGCCTTTTTGCGCACCGGCAGCATTGGCAAGGCCAGATACAAGGCCGAGGAGATTGTCGATTTTTGCAACCTGGGCGCCTACGCCCATCGCGAGGCTAAAGGTTTGCCCATTCCACTGCGCAAGAGGCTGGAAATTGCCAGAGCTATGGCTACGGGTCCGGAATTGCTGCTGCTGGACGAAACCTGTGCCGGGCTTAATCCACGCGAGTCCGAAGAGGCTATAGACCTGATCCGGCGTATTCGTGACACCGGTGTCACTATTATCATCATTGAACACATCATGAAAGTAATGATGGGCATTTCCGATCGGATTTTGGCCATCAACTTCGGCAGCGAAATAGCCATGGGAAAACCCCGGGAAGTAGCAAACACTCCTGAGGTAATAAAAGCATATTTGGGAGATGCTTATGCTTAAGGTAAAGAATATCAACGTATCTTATAAAGACCTGCAGGTGTTGTGGGATGTTTCCTTTGAGGTGCAAGAGGGGGAATTTGTGGCCGTCCTGGGTGCCAACGGGGCTGGTAAAACCACCATGCTAAACGCCATTTCCGGCCTGCTCAAGGTTGGTCGAGGCAGCATTGAGTTTATGGGAAAGGACATAACCCGTCTGCCCGGATATAAAATCGCGGAACTGGGTATCATTCATGTGCCTGAAGGCAGGCGGCTTTTTCCCGAAATGACCGTGCGGGAGAACTTGGAGATGGGATCGCTGTTTTCCGAGGCCAGGGCCAAGCGGAAGGAGACCATGAAAAGGGTGTTTGAATATTTCCCCATCCTGGAGGAAAAGCAAAATGACGAAGCCTGCACCATGAGCGGCGGTCAGCAGCAGATGCTGGCCCTGGGCAGGGGTTTAATGGCGCTGCCCAAACTGCTGATTCTGGACGAACCTTCTCTGGGTCTGGCGCCGGTACTGGTAAAGCAAATTTTTGAAAACATCAAGGACATTAACGGCGCGGGTGTCACCGTGCTGCAGGTTGAGCAGAATGTGGTGCAGACCTTAAACATGTGCCACCGGGCCTATGTGCTTGAGAACGGCAAAGTGTCTCTGGAGGGCGGCGGCCAGGAGCTCTTAAACAACGAACACATAAAAGAGGCGTACCTGGGTATATAAGGGGAACACACATCCATTCCAAAGGCAAGACCCAAGAGACGGATTGTGACGGCAACAGCCCCGCATACCGGGATCTGCCGATAAATTTGAATTTCAGGCAAACTAAGTTTTTGATATCCGGATCAACCGTCAAGGCATAAGGATTGACTGGCTGTTTTCGCTATGGGACAGTTGGTTTCCTTATGTCTTCAACATTGACGGAAGAAGTGGAAAGAAACCTGATCGCTGATCAGAGCAAGGAAAAACGGACGGTTTGGTGCTGTGCTCACTTTCTTAGATTTACCTTTTTTGAAAAATGCGGGCGTGTATGTGCTCATGAATACGCCGTGGAATTTTAATACATATCACCTTGTTATTTTGCTTTAATCATGCTAAAATGTAACCTTAAACAACGATTGCCGGGTTGTAAAACCGGCTATTTATTTGTAAATGTTATTATATTGCCAATACCGCTGAAGGAAATTATTACATGGCGGTAGAATTCTATTTGTAATTGCACTGGTTTTGGATAAAATAATACTGTGCTATGGAAAACATTACATATGACAACCTAAAAGGGGGAGCATTAATGAAAGCGACCGCGGAAAAGCTGGAGAACAATACAGTAGTGCTTGATGTAGAGGTTGATGCTGAACAGTTGGCCAGAGCGCTTGATCAGGCATATCGCAAACTGGTCAAAGATGTGCATGTACCTGGATTTCGCAAAGGAAAGACACCGCGGGTGGTATTTGAAAATTATGTCGGTAAAGCCGCCCTATATAATGAAGCCGTGGAATACGTTATTCCCGATGCCTACATGCAGGCTGTAAATGAAACCGGCGTGGAACCGGTAGCACAGCCTCAGCTTGAAGTTGAGCAGGTGGAAGAAGGTAAGACTGTAAAATTTAAAGCTACCGTACGCGTAAAGCCCGAGGTTACACTGGGCCAGTACAGCAGTCTTGAAGTAACCAAGCCCGAGGTGGAGGTCACTGAGCAGGATGTGGACAAAGAAATTGTCAAATTGCAGGAAAGGCATGCTCAATTAATCAACCTGGAAGAGGGTGCCGTAGCCGGCGGTGATATTGCTCTGATCGACTTTGTCGGCCGCAGGGACGGAGTTGAATTTGAAGGCGGCCAGGGAACGGACTACTCTTTGGAGATTGGCTCCGGCACTTTTGTGCCCGGTTTTGAAGATCAGCTTATCGGGGTTGCTGTCGGTGAGACAAGGGATATTACCGTAACCTTCCCGGAAGACTATCCAAATGAAGATCTCAAAGGGCAGGAAGCTGTGTTTACCGTTACTATAAAGGGCATCAAGCGCAAAGAAGTTGCCGCCTTGGATGATGAGTTTGCCAAGGATGTCAGCGAATTTGATACCCTGGAGGAATTAAGAGCCGACTTGTTGAATAAGTTAAAAGAAGCCGCTGAGAATAAAGCCCGGCAGCAGATTAAGGGTGATGCGGTACAAAAGGCCGTGGAAAACGCGGCAGTTGATATTCCGGAGGAAATGGTCGATACACGGGTTGACGAAATGGTGGTAAACATGGAAAGACGCTTAATGTCTCAGGGTCTGACCATGGAAAATTATCTGAAATACACAGATTCCACTGTTGACGATATGAAAAAAAGTTTTCGTGATGATGCTAAAAGAGGTGTTAAGACAACCTTGGTGCTGGATGCTATTTCCAAGCAGGAAGCTATTGAGATTGGCGAGGAAGATTTGGAAAAAGAGATTGCCACAATGGCTGAAAATTACCAGCAGGATCCCAAGGTTTTGCGTAAAATACTTGAAGGACAGAATCAAATTGATTTTATCCGGGATGGTTTACAGCAACAAAAAGCCATTGATTTCATTGCCGAGCAAGCTGTGCTGGTGGAGGACACAAACCCGCCCGCTGAAGAATAAGTTATTGGCACAAGGGTTATTTCTAGTGGTATGGTTGTAAACAATACCGTATAATAATAGGAGGAGATCCGCATTGTCGTACCTTGTTCCCATTGTAGTTGAACAGACCAACCGGGGCGAAAGATCTTACGATATCTATTCCAGACTTTTAAAAGACCGGATTGTATTTATCGGCGGACCCATTGATGATAATGTATCCAACCTGGTTATAGCTCAGTTGTTGTTTTTGGAAGCGGAGGACCCGGAAAAAGATATTAATATTTACATTAACTCGCCTGGTGGTGTGATAACGTCCGGCATGGCTATTTATGACACCATGCAGTACGTTAAGCCCGATGTATCCACTATTTGCCTTGGCCAGGCGGCCAGTATGGGTTCGTTTCTGCTGGCGGCCGGTGCGCCCGGTAAGCGCTTTGCACTACCCTACGCACAGATTATGATTCACCAGCCGCTGGGGGGCGTACAGGGTCAGGCAACGGATATAGATATTCATGTCAGGGAAATATTGCGCACGAAAGATATTATAAATGATTTGCTGGCCAAGCATACCGGCCAGCCCAAGGATAAGGTAGCCCGGGATACGGAACGCGACTTCTTTATGTCGGCTGAAGATGCAAAAGAGTACGGTCTCATAGACAAGGTGTTTGTGAGGGCTAAGCAAAGCTAAAAGAGGTGGAATTATGTTTAATGAAAAAGGTCAGCTAAAATGCTCCTTTTGCGGTAAGCTCCAGGATCAAGTAAAAAAACTCGTGGCCGGGCCGGGCGTTTATATCTGTGATGAGTGCATCGAACTGTGCAATGAGATTATTGAGGAAGAATTAAGCGAAGATATTGGTCTGGAACTCGGGGATATTCCCAAGCCAAAAGAAATAAAGGATATCTTGGACCAGTATGTCATTGGGCAGGAGAGCGCTAAGAAATCGCTGGCTGTGGCTGTATACAACCATTACAAAAGAATCAACCTGGGCGGCAAAATAGATGATGTGGAATTGCAAAAGAGCAACATTGTTATGTTGGGCCCCACCGGCAGCGGGAAAACCCTGTTGGCCCAGACGCTGGCCAGATTACTAAACGTGCCTTTTGCCATTGCTGATGCTACTTCGCTTACCGAAGCCGGTTATGTGGGCGAAGATGTGGAAAATATTTTGCTGAAGTTGATTCAGGCGGCTGATTATGATGTGGAAAAAGCCGAGCGGGGCATTGTCTACATTGATGAAATTGATAAAATTGCCCGTAAGTCTGAAAATCCTTCCATTACCCGGGATGTTTCCGGGGAAGGTGTACAGCAGGCATTGCTGAAGATTCTGGAGGGTACCGTGGCCAGTGTGCCGCCGCAGGGCGGCCGCAAGCACCCGCACCAGGAATTTATTCAGCTGGACACCACTAATATATTATTTATCTGTGGCGGCGCATTTGACGGCATTGAAAAAATTATCCAGAACCGCACCGGTAAAAAGGTGATGGGATTTGGCGCCGAAATCAAGCCCAAGCAGGAAATGCGCATTGGCGAAATACTGTCTCATATATTGCCTGAAGACTTGTTGCGTTATGGGTTGATACCCGAGTTTGTGGGGCGCTTGCCTATTATAGTCACTTTGGACGCGCTGGACGAAAACGCGCTGGTACGTATTTTAACCGAGCCGCGTAATGCGCTGGTTAAACAATATGAAAAGCTTCTGGATCTGGATGGAGTCGGCCTGGAGTTTCAGAACGATGCCTTGAAAACAATTGCCCAGGAGGCGTTGCGGCGAAAAACCGGTGCCCGGGGTCTGCGTTCCATATTGGAAGATATTATGCTGGAAATTATGTATGATGTTCCTTCCCGGCAGGATATCGCCAAATGCGTAATTACTAAGGATACCATACTAAATAAAGAAAAACCCATTGTTATTTCCATGGAGCGTAAAAAGAAAAAAGAAGAATCCGCATAAAAAAAGCCACCTTAAGGTGGCTTTTTTTATGCCTGAATAATCATCCTTTTAAAGCTGCAAAAATGCCGCCTCCAGTGCATATTATCGCTGTCCTCCGCGGGCAGCCCAACCAAGCGATATCTCAGTGGCAGCCTCTAATTTCCCTTCCTCTTTTTTCTAATGGTTAATGAAGAAATGACAATATAAGGGTTTGGATAAAATATGTAAAAGTTAGCAATAATATAATATTGTTAATAATACTCGTTAACATACCGGTTTTACGGAATATAGTTTCGGCAAGAGGAGGTCGCGATTATGGAATTGTCCAGTGGTGTAGCCGGCTTTATTACATTTATCCAGGTGTTTTTTGCTGTAATTATCGGATTGTATTTTTGGAATTTACTTAAAACGCAGCAGGGTAATAGATCGGCGGTGGAAAGGGAATCCCGCAAAGAGATGGAAAAATTGCAGAGCCTGCGTCAGATATCCCTTTCTGAGCCTTTAGCTGAGAAAACCAGGCCGGGTAGATTCGATGAGATAGTTGGCCAGTCCGAAGGACTGAAATCGCTCAAAGCGGCATTATGCGGGCCCAATCCTCAGCATGTGATTGTTTATGGGCCGCCCGGTGTTGGTAAAACAGCCGCGGCCAGATTGGTGCTGGAGGAGGCTAAGAAAAACCCTGCTTCCCCATTTAAAAATAATGCTCGTTTTATTGAAGTGGACGCCACAACGGCTCGCTTTGATGAGCGCGGCATAGCCGATCCGCTGATCGGTTCGGTGCATGATCCCATTTACCAGGGCGCCGGGCCCATGGGTATGGCGGGCATTCCGCAGCCCAAGCCGGGAGCGGTTACCAAGGCGCACGGCGGTATGCTGTTTATTGATGAAATAGGGGAACTGCATCCCATTCAAATGAATAAATTACTTAAAGTAATGGAGGATCGCAAGGTGCTCTTGGAAAGCGCCTATTATAGCTCCGAAGATGCCAACATTCCCGGGCACATTCATGATATATTCCAAAATGGTCTGCCCGCTGATTTTAGGATGGTGGGTGCTACTACCCGCACACCTGACAGCATTCCGCCGGCCATTCGGTCGCGTTGTCTGGAAATCTTCTTCAGACAGTTGATGCCGGATGAGATAGGCGTCATTGCTATTAACGCCCTGGAGAAAATCGGTTTTACAATGTCGGCGCAAGGCCTTGATATTATTAAAAAATATGCCACCAGTGGCCGGGAAGCGGTCAATATTATCCAGTTGGCTGCGGGCATTGCTATTACCGAGGAGCGTAAAGGAATAGAGCCTTCGGATGTGGAATGGGTGGTTAACAGTGGTCAGTATGCCCCCCGTCCGGAAAAAAAAGTGCCGGCCAAACCGCAGGTTGGTTTGGTCAATGGTTTAGCTGTGTACGGTCCTAATATGGGCATGCTGCTTGAAATCGAGGTAGGCGCAATACCGGCACTCACGGGGCAGGGTAAAGTGGTGGTTACCGGCATAGTGGAAGAAGAAGAGTTGGGCGGCCGGGGTAAGACCATCCGGCGCAAAAGTATGGCCCGGGGAGCGGTGGAAAATGTGCTTACTGTTCTCAGACGTACTATGAGTGTGGACCCACGCGATTACGATCTGCATGTGAATTTCCCCGGAGGGGCGCCGGTGGATGGCCCATCGGCCGGAGTGGCCGTAGCCACCGCTGTATATTCAGCCATTACCGGGATGCCTGTGAGTAATACTGTGGCTATGACAGGTGAGGTGTCTATTCGTGGGTATGTGATGCCCGTGGGCGGTGTGGTGGCTAAAGTAGAGGCAGCCCGGCATGCCGGTGTGAAAAAGGTATATGTTCCGGCAGATAATTATCAGGAGATGTTTCGGGATATGACGGGCCTGGAAGTGCTGCCTGTGGAAACGTTGGAAGAGGTAATAAAGGGCTCGCTTTTGCCGTATACACTTGAGAAGAAATTAGTCGTCAACGGACAGCAAAGGGAAGCGTTGGGCAGCGCTAATTTTGTGCCTGCCGCCGGAGCGACAATAACGGGGGGGTACCAGTAAGCCGGTTAAACTTACGTGATCATGCCGGCAAACTTAGGGCGCCGATGTATGAATATATATTTGGGGAAGAGAAAGTTATCTAAAGTTAAAAATAGCAATTTTTTACGATAAAATTCAGATCCTTGCCCTCATACGCAGTTTTCCAGCGCCATGGCACTTATTGCTATGGCGACGTCCATTGTGGTATGTTACAATAAACAGTGGATCTGTCCATGCATATGTTAATGAGATGGAACAACATCGAAGGAGGAGGTGCTCCATGAATCCTATAGAAAAACGTGTGTTACCTCTGTTACCATTAAGAGGAATACTGGTTTTTCCCTATATGGTTATTCATTTGGATGTGGGCAGGGAAAAATCGGTTCAAGCTATAGAAGAAGCTATGGTTAAGGAAAGAGCCATTTTTCTGGCCACCCAAAAAGAGGCCCAGACGGATGACCCCGTGGAAAAGGATATCTATAACGTTGGTACGGTAGCCGAGGTTAAGCAGTTGTTGAAACTGCCTGGCGGCACTATCAGGGTTCTTGTTGAGGGAATTGCCAGGGCTAAGATTAATAAATACGTGAACAAAGATCCATTTTTCAGCGTTGAGGTAGACCAGTATGCCGAGGAATTTAATAAAAGTTCCCAGGTAGAGGCACTGATGCGTAATCTGGTTACTCAATTTGAGCAATATGTTAAGCTGAGTAAAAAAATACCGCCGGAAACCGTAGTTACGGTAGTTAATATTGATGATCCGGGACGGCTGGCCGATATAGTAGCCTCGCATCTAACGCTGCGTATTGAGGATAAACAATCTGTTCTGGAAGCTATTGATATAGTAAAACGTTTGGATAATCTGTGCGCCATTGTAGCCCGGGAACTGGAAATTGTAGAAATGGAGCGTAAGATCAACGTCCGGGTGCGCAAGCAAATGGAAAAAACCCAGAAGGAGTACTACCTGCGGGAACAGATTAAGGCTATTCAACGGGAATTGGGTGAAAAAGATGACCGTGTGGCCGAGGGCGAAGAGCTGAGAGAAAAAATTGCCAAGTCCAAGCTGCCCAAGGAAGTGGAGGAGAAAGCACTCAAAGAAGTGGAGCGTCTGGAGAAAATGCCTCCCATGGCCGCTGAGGCCGCAGTGGTGCGTAATTACCTGGATTGGCTTTTAGCTTTGCCCTGGTCAAAAAGTACCAGAGATCGCTTGGATATTAACATGGCCGAGAAGGTGCTGGATGAAGATCACTACGGGTTAAAAGTAGTTAAAGAGCGTATTTTGGAATACCTGGCCATACGCAAGCTGGCTAAAAAAATGAAGGGGCCCATCATTTGTTTTGTGGGACCGCCCGGTGTGGGTAAGACATCGCTGGGCCGCTCTATCGCTCGTGCTCTGGAACGCAAATTCGTGCGCATTTCACTTGGTGGCGTGCGCGATGAAGCCGAGATCCGGGGACATCGCCGTACTTATGTTGGCGCGATGCCGGGACGGATTGTCCAGGGCATGAAGACCGCAGGTTCTAAGAACCCCGTTTTTTTACTGGATGAGATTGATAAAATGAGCATGGATTTTCGCGGCGATCCGTCGTCGGCACTGCTGGAAGTGCTGGATCCTGAACAAAACAACAGCTTTAGCGACCACTACATTGAAGCTCCCTATGACCTGAGCAATGTTATGTTTATTACCACGGCCAATATTCAGCATAATATTCCCCGGCCGCTGTTGGACCGGATGGAGATCATTAATCTATCGGGTTATACTGAGGAAGAAAAAGTGCAAATTGCCATGCGTCATTTGCTGGCCAAGCAAATTAAAGAGCATGGATTAAATAATGAAACGGTGCAGATTTCCGAAAATACCATCAGGCGGGTTATCCGTGAATATACCCGGGAAAGCGGCGTACGCGGCCTGGAGCGCAATATCGCCTCACTATGCCGCAAGACAGCCAAGCAGATTGTATCCGGTAAGAGCGACAAAGTGAAGGTAACAGTGCAGAATCTGGAACAGTTTCTGGGCAGACCCAAATACCGTTACGGTGTCGCTGAGCAGGAAGACCAGGTGGGCGTAGCCACCGGGCTGGCCTGGACCGAGGTGGGCGGAGATACGTTGGCTATTGAAATAACCACTTATAAAGGTAAAGGAAAGTTAACTTTAACCGGTAAACTTGGCGACGTAATGAAAGAGTCGGCCCAGGCCAGCTACAGCTATGTGCGCAGCCGGGCTGCGGAACTGGGTATTAAAGAAGAGACATTTGACAAATACGATATTCACGTGCATGTTCCCGAGGGCGCCATTCCCAAGGACGGTCCTTCGGCCGGTATTACCATGGCGGTAGCACTGGCCTCGGCGCTGACCGGTCGCCAGGTGTGTCATGATGTGGCTATGACCGGGGAAATCACGCTGCGGGGGCGGGTACTTCCCATAGGCGGGCTTAAGGAAAAAGTATTGGCCGCGCATCGCGCCGGCATTAAAATAGTGCTGCTGCCGATGGATAATCGTAAAGATATTGAGGAAATACCCAATAATATCAAAAAACAACTGGAATTAATACCTGTAGACCATATGGATGAAGTGCTTAGTATCGCGCTGCGTGAAAACGAGTTTTCACCCGAAACGGAGCAGATAGAATCACCACCTCAGGTACCATACGGAAATGTTATGGAGACCGAGGGAGGAGCCGAGCTGCCCAATGAAAATAACTTCAGCTGAATTTGTGACTAGTGCTGTAAGAATGGATAAATGTCCGGCCGGGAGTCTTCCCGAGGTGGCTCTGGTCGGACGTTCCAATGTGGGAAAATCAAGCCTTTTTAATACTCTGGTAAATCGCAAGCGGCTGGCCCGCACTAGTAACACGCCGGGAAGGACCCAGCTGATTAATTTTTTTATTATTAACGATAAACTTCATTTAGTTGATCTGCCGGGCTATGGCTTTGCCAAAGTGCCGGTCCGGGTGAAAGCTCAGTGGGGCAAAATGATTGAGGGTTATCTGGCCGCTCGGAAGCAGTTGCGCGGCGTGATATTATTAGTGGACGTGCGGCATAATCCGACTGCGGATGACCGGCAGATGTACCATTGGCTAAAAGCCTACAGTATACCCGTCACAGTTGTGGCTACCAAGGCTGATAAACTCAGCCGGGGGCGGGCCGGGCAAAATCTTGCCGTGGTACGCAAAACCCTGCAGTTGGCTGAGGAGGACCACCTGATACTGTTTTCCGCCGTTACCGGTCAGGGTAAGGAAGATATTTTAGGCATTGTCGAAAGCTGGACGGAGGAAAATAACCCGAATAATTAAGCCGATTATAGCAAGGGGCTGTTGCATAGCGGGCTAAATAGTTCGTAATACAACAGCCCCTTGTTATTTTAGCTTTCCACAAGTTCAGTAACAGACACTTCTTTGATGCTCCCATCGTCTTCCAGCGGTCTGACTATGGCTGTTTGCTTGTCGGCGCTCAGACTTTCGATCCAAATCGGGGAACCGTTTAATAAAACTTGATGATTTTTTCCAGAATTGAATATCTGCATGGCTCTTGTAACATTCATGCCAATTCACCGCTCCTTTTTTAATAATCATTGTTACCATTGCTATTTCGGTATTATTGATAAATATTATTACTATTATGGCCAAGTTAGATTAGTTGTAACAGCGGGTGCTAGTCAATTATCTTTCTAAACCAGCTTTTCTCCCGCTCCTCCTTGGGAATGTATTTAATTGTGTCGGCTGCCCGGCGGGCAAAGGAGTTATCTACGGAACTTGCAAAAGTTACGGGCATAGCCAGTTGCCCGGTGGTTTCCATGAGCTGTTTTATGTCATTAAAGGTTTTTTCTTCAATCTGGGGCAGTGGGGGCCACATTTTCATTGTTGAATACTCCCGGAGTATTTTACCCCTGGTTTTTTTATCCAGGTCATCCAAGTAAACCTCAGCTGTCCCGGCTGCAATTCCAGGCTCGTGCTGCATCCATAATTGAGCTTTATATATACCGTTTACAAAACTCTGTATCGCGTCGGCATGTGTGTTGAGTGTTTTTGTTTTAACCGCACATAATACGGAGGGGAAAACCACTGCCTCGCCCGGTCGAGCGACGATAAACCCGGCGCCTGTTTCCTCGGCTATAATGGCTTCGGCACCGGTAAGCTGTACATATGAGCCGCTGCCGGATTTGAAAACTCCCAGACGCAATTCACCGGGGATACGGTTATACAGGCATAGATCGCGCATGGGTATCATGCCGGCATCTCTTATTATTTTCTCCATAACCAGGCCGGGTCCGGTTTCAGGCGGGTAGCAAATAGTGTTTTTATCCTTTAGACCCGCCCAGGAAAACGTTTCTTTTTCCCTGGCCAGTATAAAGGTGCCGTCGCGGTGAGCCAGAGCAGCTATAATTTGCGGGGCGGCGGGATTTACAGATTTATGGTATAAGCAATCCACCGGGTCGGTGAGTATTATATCGGCCAAGTCATCTGCATACGGATTCTTGGCTGTTGTGCCGGAATGGTTCACCAGTTGAACCATGATGCCCTGCTCGGTAAAGTAACCTTCTTTTATGGCTGCATACAGTGGCAGGTGAAGCATAGTTCTTTCATTTTCCCATATCCTTAGAGTAACTACATCTTTTCCATTTTTGTTATAAACACTAAACATATAAAAGATTCCACCGCCTGTCAAGATGATCAATACAATTGCCAACGCTAAAATATTTCTTTGCTTAAACAAATTAGACCACCCCTAAGACAAGTTTCATTATATTTTAAAGCTATGTATTTATAGCGAATTAATGACTGAAAAGTAGCCCGGCAGGCATAGAAATATCTTTGCCGCATACAATATAGTAAATTTTTTCCGGAGGTAGATTATGTGTTTAAGGGTATAACGTTTGTTAGTTGGTCCCGCAGGGAGGGACAGGCCGGTTTATTAAAATTGGGAGCGCTTTGGTCGGGGATTGTCTGGGCGCTTGCAAGCGCGGCATTTATATGCGTGGGCCTGCTGCTCTGGGTTTTTATGACGGCGCGGGAAGTCTATCATTTTAACGCTTTTGTCATGGCGGCTATTTGGCTGGGCGCACTGGTGGGCGGGGCGGTTGGCGGCAGAACGTCCGGGAACCTGGGTTGGCTGCACGGTATGGTGGTGGGGTTTATTTATTACCTGGCTGTAATGCTGCTCTCGGCATTATGGAGTCCCGGGCTGTCGGTTTTGTCGCTTTGGCTTGCCCAGGGTCTGGTGGTGGTAACACTGTCCACAGCCGGCGGTGTTGTCGGTGTGAATATACCCGCTGCATGGCGCAACTCGCACATAAGCCGTTCGCGAGATCGCTTACATCGGAAGCGCTTTCCTGTTTAGCCGTGGTTGACAAAATCAAGTAAAAAAATTAATATAAGAAGAGCAAATCAGGCATTGAAGGGGAGTTTAGCCGCCATGGCGATCTCAGAGAGGGTATACCCGGGGCTGTGAGGTATCCTGATCGTGGCGGTTGTTGTCGCCCCGGAGCCGCCGGTTCGAACGTTATTTTTCGCGGGTGCGTTAAGCCCTGGTGAATAATCTATTAGACCGTGCCGGGTTCAGCCCGTTACAGCTGATCAAGAGCCGTGTTCGGGATGTTACTGATTGCCCGCCGGAATTAAGGTGGTACCGCGGAACCCTTTTCGCCCTTAAACGAAAAGGGTTTTTATTATTGATAAAAATAGCATAATGGAGGTATCTTTACCATGGCTAAACAGTTTGACATGCCTACCACTTATGATCCTCGTGCCGTGGAGGACAAGTGGTATAAGTACTGGGAGGAGAACAAGTATTTTCGTTCCGCCGCTGACCCTGAAAAAGAGCCCTACTGTATAGTTATGCCGCCGCCCAACGTAACCGGGCAGCTGCATATGGGACATGCCCTTGATAATACCTTGCAGGATATTCTTACCCGCTGGCGCCGCATGCAGGGTTACAATGCTCTATGGCTGCCCGGCACCGACCACGCCGGTATTGCCACCCAGGCCAAGGTGGAAGAACAACTGCGCAAGGAAGGCACCGATAAATATGAGCTGGGCCGGGAAAAATTCCTGGAGCGGGTCTGGGCCTGGAAAGAGCAGTACGGGGGACGCATCACTCACCAGCTGCGCCGCCTGGGCTCCTCCTGCGACTGGGACCGGGAGCGATTTACCATGGATGAGGGCTGTTCCGAAGCCGTGCAGGAAGTGTTTGTGCGCCTTTACGAGCGGGGCCTGATCTATCGGGATTATTATATAACCAACTGGTGTCCCCATTGTCAGACCACCATCAGCGATATTGAGGTGGAACACCGGGACAAGCCCGGCCAACTTTATTACATTAAATATCCGGTTCAAGGCAGTCCGGGTGAATTTATCACCGTAGCCACCACCCGGCCTGAAACCATGCTGGGTGATACGGCGGTGGCGGTGCACCCCGAGGATGATCGCTACAGGCATTTAATCGGCAAAACCGTAGTTTTGCCCCTGGTGGAAAAAGAAATTCCTGTTATTGCCGACGAGTATGTAGAGCCCGAATTCGGTACTGGCGCGGTTAAAATCACCCCGGCCCACGACCCCAACGACTTTGAAGTAGGCAAGAGGCACGATCTGCCATCGGTGCGGGTCATTGACCGGGAAGCACGGATGACTAAAGATGCCGGGGCCCGGTATCAAGGTCAGGACCGCTGGGAATGTCGCAAACGTATTGTCAAGGATTTGCAGGCCAAAGGGCTGTTGGTCAAGATTGAGGATTTGTCCCACGCTGTGGGGCACTGCTACCGCTGTTCATCGGTTATTGAGCCCATGCTTTCCAAACAATGGTTTGTACGTATGAAACCGCTGGCCGAACCCGCCATTAACGCGGCCCAAGACGGTCGTTTAAAATTCATTCCCGAACGTTTTACTAAAGTATACCTGAACTGGATGGAGAACATCCGGGATTGGTGCATCAGCCGTCAATTATGGTGGGGACATCGCATACCGGTTTATTACTGCCGTGATTGTGACGAAGTAATAGTGAGTAAGACCCGCCCGGCCAAATGCCGGTGCGGTTCGGCCAACTTGGAGCAGGATCCCGATGTACTGGATACCTGGTTCAGTTCGGCGCTGTGGCCTTTCTCCACCTTGGGCTGGCCCCATAAGACGGTGGATCTGGCATACTATTATCCCACTTCGGTGTTGGTGACAGGCCGGGACATTATCTTTTTCTGGGTGGCCCGGATGATTTTCAGCGGGCTGGAGTTTATGGATGATGTGCCCTTTAGGGAAGTATTCATTCACGGGCTGGTGCTGGACGCTCTGGGCCGCAAGATGAGCAAGTCGCTGGGCAACGGCGTGGATCCCATCGAGGTTATTGAAAGCCACGGAGCGGACAGTCTGCGGTTTATGCTGGTGACGGGCAATACCCCGGGCAACGACCTGCGCTTCCATTTTGAACGCTTGGATGGGGCCCGAAATTTTGCCAATAAGATCTGGAACGCTTCCCGGTTTGCCCTGATGAATTTGCAGGATTACGCACCCGAAAAAACACCCGGCCGGGAGAATTATACACTGGCCGATTGCTGGATTATAAGCCGTTACCAGCGGGCGATACGGGAATGCACTGAATTTCTGGAGAAATATGAACTGGGCGAGGCCGCCCGGGTACTGTATGAATTTACCTGGAATGAATTGTGCGACTGGTACATTGAACTGGTTAAGCCGCGCCTTTACGGTAAAACCGGCGCCGCCGACCGGGAGGTGGCCCAGCATGTGCTGACCGTTGTACTGCGTGGGGCGCTGGAACTGCTGCACCCGTTTATGCCCTTTATTACCGAGGAGATCTGGCAGCGCTTGCCGCACCGCGGTACCACAGTTATGCGGGCCTCGTGGCCCGAGTATAGGCGGGAACTTGTGGACGGACCGGGCGAGGAACGCATGGAGATAATTATGGAGGCAATTCGTGGTATAAGACAAATTCGCAGTGAAATGAATGTGCCGCCGGGCAGACGGGCCGAGGCGCTTATCGTTACCTCTGTCCCCGCGCTGCGTGAGGTGTTGGCGGGTAACCTGGCCTATGTGGAAGGGCTGGCCAACTGCCACGCCGAGGTACTGGCCGAGTTGTCCGATAAACCCGAACAAGCCGCTACCGCTGTGGCCCGGGATATTCAAATATTTGTGCCCTTGAGGGGATTAATTGACGTGGACAAAGAATTGGCCCGGCTAAACAAAGACAGGCAGGCTTTAGAGAAAGATTTGGCCCGGGTGCGGGGCAAGCTCAATAATCCCGGTTTCCTGAATAAAGCGCCCGCCGAGGTGGTGGAAAAGGAACGCGGCAAAGAGGCCGAGCTTTCCTCCAAGTTGGGCGCCATTAAAGAACGTCTGGCTATGTTCGGGGGAAGGTAATTATACAATTGGGTTACTGAAGCGCTGGATATGCGTGAAGACAGGCTTGAGCGGTTGATTAGGCTCAGCTCCAATCATCAGTCAGTAAAAATTCACGGATGTTCCGGTGCTTCATGCCGTCCCGGCTCATATCAAACTCATCATACGATACCACATACTTGGGAAAGTTATCTCTGATATTACCGTATGCCCCAAATTCACGCCGGATGGTCTCTTCGGAAGCAAGCAGGTAAGCTACCTGAACATAGAGTTTTTGATTTTGTTTTTCGGCAATAAAATCAATCTCTTTCTCTCCTGCTTTTCCGACTGTAACTTTATATCCCCGTCGCAGAAGTTCCAAAAATACAATGTTTTCAAAAATGAGATTGATATCCTTCATGTTGCCGCCAAAAACAGCCTCTCTGATACCATGATCGGCGATATAGTATTTGTCATTGACGGTGAGAATCTTCTTTCCCTGTAAATCCCGCCTGCGGACACGGTAAAACAGAAAAGCATCCTCGCAAGCCTTGATGTAGTTCAGGATTGTTTCCGGAGCCACGGTACGTCTCTCACTCTTGAGATATTTTGAAATTGCCGTAGCCGAGAAAGTCGTTCCCACATTCGCTGTAATATATGCGATGATATGCTCCAGCAAATCAACATCCCGAATATTGTTGCGCTTTACAATATCCTTAAGGACGACGGAATTGTAAATGTCTTGCAAATACTGACGGCTAGGCTCCTCTGCATAACGTAAGTTGCTCAAATACGGCATCCCGCCGTCTGTCAAATAGTGGGTGAAGATCTCCCTTTGATCAGTATTGGGGAAAACCGTTTGGTATAGTCTTGAAAATTCTTCAAAGGAAAATGGGTAAATTACAAACTCTACATATCTCCCTGCAAGATATGTGGCCAACTCTCCAGAAAGCAGCTTGGCATTTGAGCCCGTGATATAGATATCGCAGTCAAACTCCACACGGAAAGAGTTAATGCATTTTTCCCAATCATCGACCTCTTGAATCTCATCAAAAAATAGATATGCTTTTTCTGTGATTGTGGAAACGCGGCTCTTGATTTCCTTATGCAGTGCATTAGCAGAGCAAAGATGGGCATTGCTTAGATTTTCAAAATTGATGGAAATAAACTGGTTTTCGCTTACTCCGGAGGCGACAAGCTCTCTTTTTATCAAATCCAACATAACGGACTTTCCGCTGCGGCGGATGCCGGTTAAAACTTTTATCAGCTCGCCGCCGATAAAGGGGCGGATGCGGCCCATATATAATTCTCGATTGATCATAAAAGGAAGACCTCCTTTTTCGTACCCGCTATATAATAGCACAGATACAGCGAAAATGCGAATGAATAACACAATCCCATAAGATACAGCTTATAAAGAAGGAAAGACTGGCTACGGAATTAGTAAAAGACTATAAAAGAATCGGGATATAATTGTTGACTACTTCTGCCAGGAGCTCCAAGAAATAATTTAGCAAGGAGAAGAACATTACCCAACGGGAAGTCATGGAAGCGGATTTGGTGGAATACCTGATGAGGTACGGGTTCAAGCAAGAGGTAAAAGCGCTTTGAAGAATTTGTAAAAAAATTCTTCCGGGGGGATGTTCTTATAGTATAATATTTAGTCACAAGATATAATAAAGATAAGATGGCTATATAGAAAGAGGAGCTATTATGGCCACAACTTCATTTTCCCCTTATTTCTAATGAAAGGAGTGAGTTCTGTTGAATTTTGTTAGAAAGATCGTAAATAGTAATATATTAGCAAGTATAATTGATATACCTGAAAACCTGAAGAACAGGAAAGTTGAGATTCTAATTTCCCCGTATGAGAATGAGCATGTTGAAGCCAGTATAGGTCAAAAAACCAAAAAAGCCAGGGGGCTTTTAGAAAGATATAAAAACAAGGAGCTTCAGGCTTTAGAAAGTGGTGTGTGGGCGAGGGCTGCGGTGGATAAGTATGAAGATAGTTGATGCCAATGTCGTTTTAAGATATTTACTAAATGATTCGGATGATTTATCGGAAAAGGCTGCCGAAATACTTGAAAACAACGTGGTTTTTCTTCCGAATGAAGTCATAGCGGAAATTGTCTATGTTCTGGAAAAAGTTTATAAAGTAGAAAGAAAAAATATAAGCAGTGCGTTATTGGAGCTTTTTGAATATGGAAATTTAGAGGTTAGTGACATTGGCATAGTTGGTGAATCATTAAGGGTTTATGCGGAAAGGAATTTGGATTTTGTAGACACATTGCTATATGCCTACCACAAGTTGGGAAAACATGAGGTATATACTTTCGACAAAAAGTTGAATAGCT
Source organism: Desulfoscipio sp. XC116 (assembly GCF_039851975.1). Lineage (GTDB taxonomy): Bacteria > Bacillota > Desulfotomaculia > Desulfotomaculales > Desulfallaceae > Sporotomaculum. The sequence goes on along the minus strand of NZ_CP156660.1, from coordinate 2,643,097 downwards.
TCTTAAACTCGTGATTTACACTTCCTTGAAAAACGGCAAATTCAACATTGTTATAAGAAAACCTTTATGAATAATAAGGATGATCGTGATTTTTTCGTACATTTCTACATAGGTGTAAAGCGAATTGTTAGGGTGGCAAGACTATTAAGCGAGCCGGCTATGTGGCAGGCTCGCTTAATAGTGTTTTAGAGTCAGGCCGACTTACCTTTGCGTCTTTCACATGCCCCGGCACTGATACATTTACCGCACGAGCCGGAGCAACTGCCGGGTCTGATAACAGGCTTGTAGCAGCGCGGGCAGCGTAAAGTATCTTGTGGGTTAAATCGATAACCGCACCGGCTGCAGACAATAAATTGCATTTGTTCTTGCATTGTAGACACTCCCGGTCATGCAAATTTTATGATTAAATGTTTGTGTTGCGTTAAATCTGTCCCTGTTTTGTTTTTTGGATCAGCCGACATGACATCATTATAACCAGCGTTGCGGCAATAAAAGCGGCGATAACCAGGGGAATGCTTGTGATGTCATTGCTGCTGCCCAGAACGCCCGGCAATTGTGCCACCAGGCCGCCCACGGTAAAGGCAATCACCCATGTACCCGCCCACATTAAGGCGGCCTCCCGGCGGCCCCGCTCTTTAAAGATAACCAGTATGGAAGCGATGCAGGGTACAAATAAAGTAATGGTGATTAGTGAAATTACCGTTGCCATGGGTGTGAGTGCCATGTCGGTGAGACCGGCGGCTCCGAAATCACGGCGCACGATGCCCATAATAAAGGCGGTAGCCGTTTCCGGCGGCAGTTTTAACCAGCCTACTGTTAGCGGTGCCAGCGCTTTTTGCAGCATGACTAAAGCGCCGGTGATTTCCAGTGTGCTGATAATAAGCGCGCCCAGAGCGAATAATGGCGCGGCTTCTTTTAAGAAAGCGTAGGATTTAATCCCGGTTTTGCTCAGCACGTTATTTATCCTGGGCAAACGCAGTGGGGGCAGGTCAATTAACAAATCCGCAGACTTGCCCGGCAGCAAAGCATTTAAAACCGTGCCTGTGGTTACTAATACGGTTAGAATTACCAGCGCGTACAGCGCCATATACTCGGGGCCGAACCCGGCCAGCAGCCCGGCAATTACGCCTAATTGTGCCGAGCAGGGAATGGTCAGCCCCAGCAGAAAAATGGCAATTCTTCTTTCTCTTTCGGATCCCAGCAGACGAGTGGTGATACTGGCCATGGTGACACAGCCGAACCCCAGTATTAACGGTATCACAGCCCGGCCATTCAAGCCAATGCCGGTGAGTATCCGGTCCACCAGTGTGGCGATGCGAGGGAGATAACCCGAGTCTTCAAACAGGGACAGGAAAAAGTAGAATCCGACCACCAGCGGCATTAACAGGCCCAGCACGTAAGTTACCGTCATGGTCAGTATACCGAATTCGCCGGTTAATATAATACCCAGGTTACTGTCTTGCGCTATAAAATGTCCCACGAAACTGCGCACTACCGGTTCGTACATGCCTATAAAAATAGTTTCCTCGGTGACCCCCACCACCGTACCTGCTATGAATACTCCGATAATATGATACATAGCCCACAGGGCGACGACCAAAATGGGAATGCCGGTGACCGGCTTGATCATCCAGCGTCCTAGGGTGACACCGAGCCCGACACCACGGGAGTTCTCGCTAACCACGCGGCCTACGATATCATTTACCTGGTCCCGGCGCTTAAGGTAAATCTCTTCCCGTTCCTTTCCCGGTTCCACACCGTGGCGTGCCGCAATCACCGTGTCTCCTTCCAGTACCAACAGTGCTTCTCCCTGGCTGCCCACCCGGTCGGCCAGACGGGTCAGCTTTTGCTGCAGTTCTCCGTCAATATGGCCCTTGACAGTCGAGCCCAGGGCGGCTTTTACCTGAGCGAGGCCCTGTTTTTTGATTGCTACTGTGGGAATTACCGGTACCCCCAGTAAGTCCGCCAGTAAATCGGTATCAATATCAAGTCCTTGCTTTTGGGCTTCGTCAACCATATTTAAGGCCATGAGCACCGGTACACCGGTATCAATAATTTGCCGGGTTAAAAATAAATCCCTTTCCAGATGCACGGCGTTAACCACATTAATTACCAGGTCGGCTGATAAAATGATATCTCTGGCAATACGTTCCTCGTCGTTGAAGGAAGAAATTCCGTACACCCCGGGGGTGTCGATAACGACATCACTTCCCAGGCGACCGTGGGATATTTCCAAAGTGGTGCCCGGGTAATTGGAGACATCGACATACAACCCGGTTAAATAGTTGAAAAAAACTGATTTACCGGCATTGGGGTTACCCGCTAAAACAATTTTTTTAGCGTTTTCGGGTACATTTATTTTGATACCCGCATCATGGCAGTGGGCCATGCAATCACCACCTCAGCATCAATTAAAGCTTCGTAATATATCGCGGTATCCTATAACAAATATTTTAAATTATTTACGGGTATTGGATTTATTAATTCAAAGTTATGGTGATTCTATTGGCCAGTCCACGCCCAATGGCAATTTCCTGCCTGTTTTTTCTCAGTACAATGGGACCGGCAGGTAATACCTCCTCACAAAGCACAACAGCACCCTCGGCAATGCCAAAACGAATAGCCTGAGCCCGAATATTCTCGTCCGGAATATTGATAATTTTAACGTGTTGACCCCGTTTAACCCGGTCCAAAGTCATACTCCAGCACCTCCAAGCAGTTTGTTATAATTTAGGGAAAACAATTATCATGGTCATTAAATGAATAATAAATAATTTCCATACAAATAATGATAATGATTTTCGGATTCATTATATTTGTGCAGGTATAGGTTTGTCAATTAATTGGTTAAATAATATTATTCCAACACATACCTGTTTTTATAACCGGGTTGCAACTTGGGGGTACGGATTCCCATGTAAAAATCAGTCTTTTTGATTATTGAATTTCCATATTTTAGCCACTTCTTTTAATTTGTCCGCAGTGCTGGTCAGCTCTTGGGCAATAGCGGCTGTTTGCTGTGCACTGGCGGCTGCTTCCTCGGCCACTGCGGCGATGGCTTGGGCGCTGCCCAGCATACCGGCGGTGGAATCGGCCTGCTCTCGCGCTCCTTGGGCTATCTTTTTCACCAGTGTGCTGGTGTTGCGCATAGTCTTGCTGATATCGCCAAAAATTTCCCCCGCCTCTTTAGTGCGGGTTAGACTGGTTTTAACAGCATTTACCGTATCTGCTACAGCCGTTGATATTTCATTAACAATTTGAGAGACCTCTTTGGTAGCTTGGCTGGAATCCTCGGCCAGGCTGCGCACTTCTTCGGCAACAACGGCAAAACCCCGGCCGTGCTCACCTGCCCGGGCCGCTTCAATGGCCGCGTTAAGCGCCAGCAGGTTAGTTTGGGACGCGATGCTTTGAATTACTTCCAGGAACTGCTCGATGCGATTGGAACTGTGACTAAGGTGTTGAAACTTTTGTTCCAAGATGTTCATTCCTGTTAGTGCCTCTTGTATGGCCGCACTGCCCGTTTCGGTGATCTCAACTGTGCTATGAGCGGCTTCGGCGGTTTCACCTGCTTGCCTGGCACTATCTTCAGCCTGCCCGGTAAACCTCTCAATGGATTGCAGTAAACTGGTTACCTGTCCGGCCTGGTCTTGGCTGCCGGAGCTGACCTGTTCAGTGCCGGCGGTAATTTGCCCGGCCGCCCGGTCCAAGGTGACGCTGGTGTCTCTAACCAGGGCAAACCATTTATGTACTCCTTTAATTATCCTGCGTATATTATTAATAAGTAGGTTTAGCTCACCCCATCCATAATTCTTGTCTTCAATACGTCCCGTTAGATCTCCCTTAATAGCCTTTTCGGTATTCAGCAGAACGTTCATCAAGTTCCGGTGCAGTGTCGTGAATAAAAGGAAGCATACCGACGCGGCCACCAGCAATCCCGCTAAGCCACCGCTCAATAGCCCCGCGGCATTGCCTTGGGCATACCGCCAACCGCAATAAGCGGCGCCAAGAGTAAATAATCCGGTAATAAAGGACAATAAGGTCATTTGCGCACGAAAAGTTTTCATTGCGAACTGCCACCTCCCGGTGTTTAATATTTGGTAAAATATTAATATAAATACAACAGAATATTCTAAATTACCTGCCAAGTAGCTTTTTTTTTATTTTGTGTTTTAATAATATAGGAGAAAAGTTTTTGCTGTCGAAGTTTTTTATATTTCATCCGGAGTGTGATGACATTGTTATACGAAGAGGCTATGATATATTTACAAAACCTGACCAAGTTTGGTATGAACTTCGGTCTGGGCCGCATTACCGAATTACTGCGTCGTTTGGGTGATCCTCACCGGTTGATCAAAGTAATTCATGTGGGCGGCACCAACGGCAAGGGCTCCACTGCGGCAATGTTGGCCGGTGTTCTGCAAAGTGCGGGTTACCGGGTAGGTACCTTTACATCACCTCATTTGCATTGCTACACCGAGCGTTACCGGATCAATGGAATGGAAATTGAGCCTAACCGGGTGGCCAATTTAATTACCAGGCTGCGACCGCATTTGGAAGCCATGGTGAGGGAAGGTTTTGAGCACCCTACGGAATTTGAGGTCAGCACAGCTCTGGCTTTTTGTTACTTTTATGAGGAGGCAGTTGATTACCTGGTGCTGGAGGTGGGACTGGGCGGTGCGATAGATTCCACTAATGTAGTACATCCATTGCTATCTATTATTACCAATGTTGCCATGGATCACATGGATTACCTCGGCAATACTGTATCGGATATAGCCCGGGTTAAAGCGGGCATAATTAAAAAGGGTGTACCGGTAATTACCGCTTCGGAAAACTCCGATGTACTGGCTATTATCCGGGAAACCTGCCGCGAAAAAAACTGCCGTTTGGTCCGGGTGGGACAGGATGTTACCTGGACATACGGCGAGCATTCCTTAAAAGGGCAATATTTTAGTTACCGGGGCCTGAAAGTAAGTTATGCAAAACTATGGCTTCCCTTAATCGGCCGGCATCAGGTAGTCAATGCCGCTACCGCTCTTGCGGCGCTGGAGGTGTTGGACGACCTTGGTATATATATTGCGAAAAATGCGCTGCAGGAAGGATTAAGCAAAACGGTTTGGCCGGCACGACTGGAATTGATCGGTGATAAACCGCCGGTGCTTATTGACGGTGCGCATAATTATGACGGCGCCGGCAGCTTGCGCCTGGCACTTGATGAATATTTTCCGGACCGGGAGATAATTATGGTGCTGGGTATGCTGGGCGATAAGGAACGGGCCCGTGTAGTGGCCAAGCTGGCTCCGCGAGCCAGGTATGTAATAATTACTAAGCCCAACAGTCCTCGGGCCGGTGATTGGATGCAGATGGCCGATGAGGCGCGCCGGTATGTATCTGAGGTAGACACGGTGGAGAGCATTGCCGATGCGGTGCTTACCGGTATCAAGCGGGCCCAAAAAAATGATTTGGTGCTGGTAACCGGTTCTTTATACATGGTGGCCGAGGCCAGGGAAATAGCGCTTGGTTTGCTTAAAAATCATTGACGAATTATGTATTTCACGGTAGAATTTTAATGGAAAAAAGCACCATGGACACATGATTTTTAATTGGCATCATCTGGATTGGCGCTGAATAGATCCGGTTATCTTAACTGGTCGAGCGCTGGTAAAAGTTCAAGATAATGGTTGCTAAAAATTTAAATTGATCATTATATATAATTGTTATATGTATGATAGAATGGTATTGAAGAAGTAACATTGTATTTGAGAGTGTGTATTTGAGGTGATATGATGGCGAGAACTTATCGAGGGGGCAATAATTTCTGGATATTATTTTTGTTGTTGCTGGCCGGTGGACTGGTCGGCAGCGCTATTTCCAGCAGCCTTGCCAAGGTATTGCCAATTTTGGCAAATACCAGTAAAGTGGGTTTGCAGCCAACCACGTTGGATTTGCATTTTATGCAAATAACACTGGGATTTACTTTAAATATCGGCCTGGTTACCGTCCTGGGGCTGGTATTGGGATATATTGCCTATCGAAAAATATAGTACTGACGCTGCTTATTCATCTGGCATGGCAGGTGATAAATTGCAGTCAAAATATAGTAGTAGTCCGAATAATTATATTGTATTTGCTTTTCGGGAGGATTTGGATTGCCCACCATTTATCTTGCTTCGTCATCGCCGAGACGGCGGGAATTACTCGAACAAATTGGTTTGTCCCACACCGTAATAAATATGGAAGTTGATGAAAGCCTGCCGCCGGGCCTTACACCTATCGAACAGGTGGTGGCGCTGTCCCGGCGCAAAGCTGACGCTGCGGCCCATAAACTGGCGGAGGGAATAATTATTGCTGCCGACACGGTGGTGGTGCTGGATGGCAAGGTACTGGGAAAACCGGCCGATGAAACGGCGGCGCATGCCGTATTGGAGCGTTTGCAGGGGGTCGTGCACGAGGTGTTCACCGGTATTACGGTGATGGAATTGCCTGGCGGCCGCCTCTTGTCGGACTTCGAGCGCACCGAGGTACAGATGCGTGAAGTATCGCGCGGTGAAATAGCGCGGTACGTTGCTACCAAAGAACCTTTTGATAAAGCGGGAGCATATGGTGTGCAAGGACTGGCTGCGGTTTTTGTTGCCGGCGTCCGGGGCTGTTATTCCAACGTGGTGGGATTACCATTATTTAAGCTGGCTCGGATGTTGAAGGAATTAGGCGTTGATGTATCCGAATACTGGAGGTAGGTTTTATTGGGATCTCCGGTTTACCGTGTTTCAATAAAGGACATGCCCCTGGCCTCACGGCCCAGGGAGAGGTTGTCGCAAGAAGGGCCGGAGGCATTGTCCGACATTGAGTTAATGGCTATCATGCTGCGTACCGGCCATGCCGCCGCCAGCGCGGTGGAACTGGCTGCGGCGCTGCTGGGGCATTTTGGCGGTATTAAACAGCTGTTAGATGCCTCAGCCGAGGAACTAAGCGCTTTTAAAGGTGTGGGTCCGGCCAAAGTGGCTCAGATCAGGGCCGCGCTGGAGCTGGGCCGGCGGGTGGCCATGGCAACCACCTGGGACAGACCTTGTATAAAATCGCCTGAAAACGCTGCCGCACTGGTGATGGAAGAAATGCGCCATTTGGACAGAGAGCACTTTTGTGCATTATTGCTTAACACTAAGAACCAGGTGCTGGCTCGGGAAACGATTTCCGTCGGGACATTGAATTCCTCAGCCATCCACCCGCGTGAGCTTTTTAAAGCGGCTATTCGGCGCAGCGCGGCCGGGGTGATATTGGTGCATAATCATCCCAGCGGTGATCCAACACCCAGCCGGCAGGATATAGAAGTAACCAGGCGTTTAATTGAAGCGGGCAATATTATCGGTATTGAAGTCTTAGATCACCTGGTAATTGGGGATAATAAGTTTACTAGTTTTAAGGCCAAGGGCCTAATATGAAACAATCGCGATAGAGAGGGGCCTGTATAAATGCGGTTAGGCATTTTTTCCAAAGACATGGGTATTGACCTGGGGACAGCAAATTCCCTGGTTTATGTTAAAGGCAAAGGGATTGTTCTTCGTGAACCATCGGTGGTGGCCATACAGCGTGATAATGGTCATGTGCTGGCGGTAGGTGAGGAAGCCAAGCAGATGATCGGTCGCACACCTGGTAATATTATAGCTATTCGTCCTATGAAAGACGGTGTAATTGCCGATTTTGACGTTACCCAGAGTATGATAAAATATTTTATCAATAAATCGTTGCGCGGCCGCACTTTCTTGATCAGACCCCGGGTAGTGGTTTCCGTACCCTCCGGAGTTACCGCAGTGGAAGAGCGGGCGGTGCGGGAGGCCGCATTGCAGGCCGGCGCCCGGGAAGCTTACTTAATTGAAGAACCCATGGCGGCCTCAATTGGGGCGGGACTGCCTGTGCATGAGCCTACGGGCAATATGATAGTGGATATCGGCGGAGGTACCACCGAGGTGGCGGTTATCTCTCTGGGAGGTATTGTTACCAGTCGTTCGGTACGTAAAGCCGGTGATGAAATGGATGAGTCCATCATTCAGCATGTCAAAAAAACCTATAATTTAATGATTGGAGAGCGCACTTCTGAAGAAATTAAAATTGAAATCGGCACCGCTTATCCCATTGACACAGTGGAAACCTATGAGGTGCGAGGGCGGGATTTGGTCAGCGGGTTGCCCAAGACTATTGAAATAACTTCGGAAGAAATTTATAAAGCCCTGTCTGAACCTGTTTCCAGTATTTTAGACGCTATCAAGAGCACTCTGGAGCTGACTCCGCCTGAGCTGGCGGCGGATATCATGGACCGTGGGATAGTAATGGCCGGCGGCGGTTCTCTGTTGCGCGGTCTGGACCGCCTGGTTAGCGAACAGACCGGTATGCCCGTGCATCTGGCGGATGACCCGCTGCTGGCGGTGGCCTACGGTACCGGGCGGGTGTTGGAAAATATTCACATTTTACGCAAAGTAATTATCCAGCCCAAAAAACTGGCTTAATTAATCCTTTTTTGATAAAACATGAAATGGACTATAATATGATTATAAGGTGTGTGTCATGTGTCCCGTCTATCAGCTGGAAAAAGCCTGGTTTTAATGGGTGTATTGATAGTTATAATACTGGTGGGTCTGCATTACTCGGCAGGTAACACGGATGAATTAACCCCCTTTGAGTCCACAATTCGGGATGCCTTGTCACCGGTGCAGCGGGTGGTAATGTTGTCGGGGCATAAAATCAGTGATTTAGTGGCCTTTCCGGCGCGTTTGTACAAAGTCTCTCAACATAACCGGCAGCTTGAACAACAACTTGTTGAGCTGAAGGGAAAGCTGTCCCGGCACAATGAGCTACAGGCGGAGAATACCCGTCTCAAAGAGCAGCTGGAGTTTAAGACTAATTTGGCGAACCAGCTGACCATGGAGTCCGCTGTAATAGTTGGACGTACAGCCGATAATTGGTTTGGCAGTGTAATCATTAATAAGGGTTCTGCCGACGGTATTCGACAGGACATGGCGGTGGTTACCCCGGCCGGGCTGGTCGGCCGGGTAGCAAGTGTTTCCGACAGTACCGCCGAGGTGTTGCTTATTACCGATCCCCGCAGCGGAGTGGGATGTTTGGTACAAGAAAACCGGGCTCCCGGTATTGTCGAGGGAGTGGCCGGAGGACGTGGCGTTATAAATATGATGCATATACCGTCCGATCTGGCGCCTAAAAAGGGAAACCTAATAGTTACATCCGGATTTGGCAGTGTTTTTCCCAAGGGCATTCCGGTGGGTTCCGTGCAGGAAACTCGCAGGGAAGAGTCGGGCTTGTTTAAAATGGCGGTGCTGGAGCCTTTTGTGGATTTTAACAGGCTGGAGGAGGTTCTGGTGATAACTTCGAGCAATCCCGGCCAGGCCCGGTAGTTCCCGGAGGTGAATATATTGCAATCGCTGTATTTTCTGCTGTTGGTAGTAGTGTTATTAATTCTCCAAACCACAGCGCTTAATTATGTTGTTGTTTACGGGATTAAACCCGATCTTGTACTTATACTGGTTATTCTTAACGGCTTCCTCCGGGGTACCCGGGAGGGGGCTTTTTTGGGTTTTTTGGCGGGTATAGTGCAGGATTTGGTTTGCGGGGGATATTTTGGTTTAAATGCTTTAACTAAAATGGCGGCCGGCTATCTGGCCGGATTGGGGGAAGGACGCCTCTACAGGGATAACCGCGTGATTGCCGCCGGATTAACCTGGGTTTGCACACTGGGGTCTCAGCTGGTTTTTTATTCGTTGCTGTTGTTGATTGATGTACCGGTACCCGTATTAACGGCACTGGTGCAAATTATTATGCCTGCGGCTTTTTATAATGCGTTAGTGGTGCTGGTTGTTTATGGTTATTATTATCGTTTTAGTCAAAACGGTTCGCCCGGCAGCGGTGAGTATTTCAATCCTCGATAATTTTCGGAAGGGGCAGCGCTATGCAAAGAAAAAAACTAGTTGAATATAAAATGAAATACTTAATGGGCGCTTCATTTTTGGTCCTGTTGATATTACTGGCCAAGCTGTCTTTTATGCAGTTGGTGCAGACCGAGGAATTTCGCACCCTGGCGCGCAATAACTATATTCGCTTGGTGCCGGTTTTTGCGCCGCGGGGCGAAATTTTCGATCGTAACGGGGAAAAAATTGTTACCAACAAGCCTATTTATACGGTATCGATAAATGATTTGAGTTTGGAGGGAACCACCTACCACTTGTACCTGGACCGTATTGGCCCGGAGACGGTACGCATGGCCGATACCCTTTCTTGGCTACTGGCCGGGGATGAGGAATCAGTGCAGTATTTTCAACAGATTAGCGGTAAGACGCCGGAGCAGTTTAACAAGGAAGTTAGCCGGGGGGATGATAAAGCTACCTATACGGCCAAAAAAAATGCTATTGAGGATATTATAAAAGAACGGGTCGGCAGCGATAAAATAAAGATAGAAGAGGGTACGCCGGTAGAAATTGCCGTGGTTTATAATCCTTCCACTGTAGATGCGCTGCGTCAGCAGAACCTGCAATCCTTTGGGGTCAGGCTGGAAAAGAAAACCGATGTTTTGAGTGAACTGGTATCCATGCTGCATAAAGAAGATATCTTTGAGGGAAAAACCGTCTATGAGGTAGAATCGGGCGTGCGCGCAATCATCAGGGAGAAAAAATGGTACAGGCCATACGAACCTGTATTGGTGGCCGAGGGAATATCCTCTAAAACAGTGGTGACATTGCGGGAAAGGCAAATGGAAATGCCCGGGGTGGTGGTGGATATCCAACCCGTGCGTGCCTATCCACACGAAAATTTATTGGCTCACGCGCTGGGCTATGTGCAAAATATCAAGGAGGATCAGTACGAAGAGAATAAAGACAAGGGTTACTTTATGAACGATCTGTATGGGCAAAACGGGCTGGAATTAGTATATGAGTCGTACCTGCGCGGTGAACACGGCGCCAGGCAGATGGAAGTGGATGCCGGCGGCCGGCCGGTGCGGGATTTGGGCTTAAAACAGCCCGTACCGGGCGACGACCTGGTGCTGACGGTTGACCTTAATTTGCAGACGGCTGCGGAGAAGGCACTGGCGGACGGGGTCGCTCGTGTCCAAAATGCCGGGCATAGCAAGGCCAAAGCCGCCGCGGCGGTGGTTATAGATGTGCGCACCGGGGCTATTCGGGCAATGGCCAGTTATCCCTCATATAATCCGGGTGTATTCACCGGCGGGTTATCCGGTGCTCAGTGGCAGCAATTGCAGGATTCCGGTGCGCTGCTTAATCGTACTATGTCGGCCATTTATCCGCCCGGATCAACTTTTAAGATGGTTACGGCGGCGGCCATACTGGAGAATAAAATCGTGGATCCCACTTATAAAATGCCCGATCCCGGTTATTACCGGCTGGGCCAGGGTATTTTCAAAGACTGGAAGCCGGGCGGTCATGGTACGGTGGACCTGCGCAAAGCGCTGGAGGTGTCCTGTGACACTTATTTTTACACATACGGGCGCATGGCCGGGGTTGACGCCATTGCTAAGATGGCGCGTGAATTCGGGCTGGGTGAAAAAACCGGCATAAAGCTGCCGGGTGAAATAAGCGGCCAGGTACCCACTCCCGAGTGGAAATATGAATTGGTTAAGAGTATGTTGATTGCGGGTAATGATGATTTCGCGCAAGTACGCAAACTGAACGAACAGATTGAAAAAGCCGCAGACGAAACCCGCAAACAGCAATTGCAAAAACAAAGAGATGAGGAACTGGATAAACAACTAGAAAAACACGAATGGGAGCTGAAATGGCAGCAGTATGAAACCGTCAACATGTCCATCGGGCAGGGGGGTAATACCTATACAATACTGCAGCTGGCTAATTACGTGGCGGCTATAGCCAATAACGGCACATTGTACAAGCCTTATTTGGTGGATAAAATTGTCGGACCGGACGGCCAAGTAATTAAGGAATTTAAGCCTGAGGTTAATAGCAAAGTAAACGTTGACCATGACAATTTGCAAATTCTTCGGGAAGGCATGCATATGGTGGCAACGCCACCCAACGGTACCGGATCGGCGGTTTTTGCAGGGTTTAAGCAATCGGTGGCGGCTAAAACCGGTACTGCGGAGGTGACGGATGCAGGTGGCAATAAAGTGGGCAATCATGCTTTGTTCGTGTCTTATGCGCCGTATGAAAAGCCCGAAATAGCCGTGGCTGTGGTGCTGGAGTACGGCGATTCCGGCAGTGGCTATGCCGGGCCCATTGTCCGCCAGATATTGGATGCTTATTTTGCCGATCCCAAGCCGAATGCGTCCCAAGATGAAGAGGGGCAAACAGCAGGCAGTGTTGCGGCGGACACTTATGCTTCCGACCGGGATTTGTCCGGCAGCGGGGATCTGCCGGAAGGTTGGGATGCGCTGCCGTCTTTAAACTGGCCGGGCTGGGAACAGAAGTCCCCCAAGAAGCAAGCGGCAAAAGAGAATGAGCAAACCCGGATTCGGCAGGACAGTGTACAAGATGCTCCGGCGGAAACACCAACTCGACCGGTACACACAACTTCTTCTCAGCCTGCTTCTCAGCCCACTACTCAGGTGCCACCGGTGGTGTCCGCCCCGCCGGCACAGCAGTCGCCGCCGGATGAGACTGAGCAGCGGCCGCCGGCCGGAACAACACCACCTGAGGAAGCATCCGAACCGACACAGTCTCAGACAGCGCCGGACGAGACTGAGCAGCAGCCGTCACCGAACGGGACTGAGCAACAACCGCCGCCGGACGGGACTGAACAGCCGCCGCCGGCTTAAGCGACACTGCCTGCGGGAGCGCCCGAATGACACAGTCCCGGTCCGCGTCGCAGTCATCCCGGACGGCGTCTGGTGTTTTCCGGTCGGCGCCGACATCCGGGGGAGGTTGAAGCAGTTGTGCAAAAGATGGATATAAGGTGTAAAATATACTAAAAGTTATTGCTAAAACACCTGTTCCATCGCGAAATAGATACAAGAGGTGTTTTAGATTAAGCGCGCTCTTTCCACCGCTTATTAATGAAGCGGTGGGGAGCGTTTTTTTACGCTCCGGATGCAGATGTCAGGTGACCTCCTCCGGGACGAGCCCGTGGATTTTCAGAGGCAGGTTTTTATAAAAATAGTTCCAAAATATAAATGGTGTAAAAAATGGTTTTTATTTTTTTAGCAGGATTTGGTTGTGCGGTGTAGAAGTAATAACTGTTATCAATTTCTTTTAATGCCGAAAAAAACTGGTTTTGCGGGGAGGAGTAAAGTCGTGGCTCCGGATTGGACTGGCGGGAATTTGGTGCAATTCCCTGGTAAAGGAGGGGAAAAGCCCGACGAGATGATGGACGACAACACAGTTCTGGTCCAACGCACCCTGCGTTCCGGCCAATCGATATATTATGATGGCAATGTGGTAATTGTTGGTGATATTAATCCCGGCGGGGAAGTGGTGGCTACCGGCAATGTGGTGGTGATGGGATATTTACGCGGAGTGGTGCACGCAGGTGCCGATGGCAATGAGAAGGCCGCTGTTTATGCTTTTCGTATGCGGCCAACTCAGTTACGGATAGCGGGCCATATTACTCGGGCACCGGATGAGGAAGATGCCGGCCCCATTGTACCTGAGATTGCCAGAATTAAAGACGGTACTGTGGTAATTGAGGCTTTCTTAACCACCACGGAACGTCAGGCATGAAGTCAACTTACTGTTAAAAGCACAAAAGGGAGGAAATAACTTTTATGGGAGAAGTAATAGTCATTACTTCAGGCAAGGGAGGGGTAGGTAAAACTACCACCAGTGCTAATTTAGGTGCTGGTTTGGCTTCTTTGGGCAACAAGGTGTGTCTGATTGATGCCGACATTGGACTGCGCAACCTGGATGTGGTTATGGGTCTTGAAAACCGCATTGTTTATGACCTGGTGGATGTTACCGGCGGTAATTGTTCTTTCCGGAAAGCATTAATTAAAGATAAACGTTTTGAAAATCTGTTTTTATTACCCGCCGCGCAAACCAAGGATAAAACAGCGGTTAATCCCGATCAAATGCGAGCTCTTTGTGAAGAAATCAAAGAAGATTTTGAGTATGTTATTGTTGATTGTCCTGCCGGTATTGAACAAGGTTTTCGCAATGCTATAGCCGGCGCCAACCAGGCCATAGTGGTTACCACCCCCGAGGTTTCAGCGGTACGGGATGCCGATCGCATTATTGGTTTGCTGGAAAAGGAGGACCTGCGGGAGCCTAAACTGGTGGTCAACCGGCTGCGCTACCAAATGGTCAAGCACGGAGATATGATGAGTATCGACGATATTATCGAAATACTGGCCGTGGATTTAATTGGAGTGGTGCCGGAGGATGAGTTGGTGGTTGTAAGCACCAATCGTGGTGAAATGGTAGTAATGAATAATTCATCCAAGTCCGGGCAGGCCTATCGCAATATTGTGCGTCGGATTAAGGGCGAAGATGTGCCGATGATGGACCTGGATGAGGGTGGTAGTTTTATGAGTAAGCTAAGGCGGCTAATTGGTCTTAAGTAATAGGAAAGGGGGGGAAGCGCAATGCTGGAGTTTATTAACCGAATTTTCGGCCGTGAGAACCATTCCAGCAGAGCTGTGGCTAAAGAGAGATTGCGTTTGGTACTTGTACACGATCGTGCCGGCGTTTCACCGGAACTATTACAAACATTGAAATCCGAGCTGATTCAAGTAATTTCTAATTATATGGAGATTGATGAGCATGCGCTGGAAGTATCGCTGGACAGCAACGAAAATCAGGTGGCGCTTGTGGCTAATATACCGGTGAAGAAAATGAAGAGAACCGTGCAGACTGAAACCGCTTAAATGTACGGTATGTCCTCTATCGGTTAATTGTTCCGGCGTTTGATGACTGCGAATTATGGAGATGTTTCTTTTTTTAGCTGAGGGATTTTACGATTATACTTTGGTCCGGTAACTTTATATTACCGGCTTTTTTTATGCCATCGCCTGTTATATAATTAAACCCGTAGTGTTTTAAAGCAAGGCGGTGAATATCTGATGGCTAGAAAACGTTTTTATAAAAATCTGGACTATACTCTGGTAGGGGTAACCGGAGCTATATTATTGTTCAGCCTGGTGATGATCGGCAGTGCCAGTACCGATTACGGCTGGTGGATGCGCCTTGGCCTGGATATGGATAAGCTTCAGGAGGCCAATATTCTCCAACGTCTGCTGTGGATGAAAAAGGAGTACGTGATTAAGCAATTTATTTGTATATTGCTTGGTATCGCGGCTGCCGCGGTTGCTATATATATACCTTATGAAGATTGGCGTCGCTATACCAAACACTTTTATATTATAAATTTGCTGCTGCTGGGGTTGGTACTGGCATTGGGACATACCGCCATGGGCGCGCAGCGCTGGATTGATATCGGTCCTTTTGCTTTTCAGCCTTCCGAACCTGCCAAGATTATTATTATTATCACTCTGGCGGATTTTTTGGCTAGAAGGGAGGAGCAGCTGCGCACGATAAAGGAGTTGCTGCCGGGCTTTATTTTTGTGGGAGTACCCTTGCTGCTTATTTTAATGCAGCCCGACCTGGGTACATCACTGGTTTTTATCGCCATATTGTTTGGTATGTTGTTTATAGCCAGCTCGAAACCCCTTATGGTTTCAGGTATATTCGGTGCCGGTTTGGCCGGGGTGGTGGGGCTGGTCTGGTCACATCTCAAGTTTGGCACCTGGATCCCTTTGCATGAATACCAGCTTAAGCGGCTGATTATTTTTCTTGATCCCTGGTCCGATATACAAGGGGCGGGGTATCATGTTATCCAGTCCCAAATTGCTATTGGTTCCAGCGGCTTTTGGGGTAAAGGATTACTGCGGGGGACCCAGAGCTTTCTGGAATTTTTACCCATCAGGCATACTGATTTTATTTTTTCAGTGCTGGCGGAGGAAACCGGTTTTCTGGGTGCTGCACTGCTTTTGGTGCTGTTTGGTGTTTTTTTGTACCGGGGAGTGCGGATTGCCGCTGAAGCCAAGGACATGTTCGGTACGCTGATGGCGGTAGGCATAGTAAGTATGATAACATTTCAAATTTTAGTTAATGTGGGTATGGCTGTTGCCATAATGCCTGTTACCGGTCTGCCGCTGCCATTGTTCAGTTACGGAGGTACCAGTATTGTTACTAATATGATTGCTATCGGAGTGTTATTGAATATCTACATGCGCCGACAAAAAAATATTTTTTAGTAACGTGCGGGTTAATCCGGACAGGCTGCTTTAATTTAGTAGGCAGCCTGTCTTTTTATTGATCAAATTTCAAAAGGGAGTGTCGCGAAACTATTTTCTTAGAGCAGTGAGCGACGCCTCAATCCCCATCCGAAGCTCCGATGTTCAGTTTTAGCCGCACGAGTTCACTCGATATATGTGATGCTGTATGACCGGGTTAATTTTACACTGTACCGGGTATAAGCTTGTCATATTTGTCCCCCCCTGCAAATATACATATGGTAAACTAGCCGGTATTAATCCGGCGGTGGATAGTTAGGGGGGTAAGACTTTGAAGTGGGACGGGTTATCTCGCCTGGGCGGGCGCAAAAAAAGCGGGTTTGATGAATGGACCGATTATTACCAGTCCGTAAAAGGCAGGCGTCCGGCGCTGTCTTCATACAAGCGCCCAAACAGGCGGAGCGGTTCTTTCAGAATAACCGCCGTATTAGTTATCTTAGCTGTGCTTATGATAGTGCGCTACTATCCACATCCCGCGGGTGAGCAAGCGCGGGAGAATTTAAAGCATTTACTGACGGCCCAGTGGGATTACAGGCCGGTGTTGGACAAATCTATCCAACTGGCTGCCCAACTGGTTAACTGGGACAACCCGGTAATTCACGGCCCGGGCACGGGCATAGACACCGAGCCCGTGTTGGGTGAAGGACTTTTGGCTGAAGAGCTTACTTTGCCGGTTTCCGGTAAAGTGGTGGAACAATTTGGGTGGACACAGTCAACGGTGGATAACATGGAAAGATACCACCCCGGTATTGATATAAGCGCGTCACCGGGTACAAGTGTCTTCGCGGTCCTGGCCGGACAGGTGGAAAGGATTGGCGAAGATAAAGAGCTGGGGCAATATATATTAATCAAGCATGGTAAAGGTACGCATACACTGTATGGCTGCGTTGCCGAAGTAATTGTGGCGGAAGGGCAAAAGGTAGAAGCGGGGCAGGAAATTGCCGCAATTGGTGAAAACGGTGACGTACCGGGCGGTGGGCTGCATTTTGAATTGCGTGAAAACGGAAAGCTGGTTGATCCGTTGTCTCGCTTGCTCATAAACGGGGAATAATGGGGGTTGCCTGATATGCGACTGGGACGAATATTGGGGGTGGATATTTATTTAAACCCCTTTTTTTTGGCCCTGCTGATCTTGTTTTTTGTGGCCGGGGTGCTGGGTCGGGGTCTAGTGGCCTTTGGTGTGGTATTGGTACATGAAATGGCACATGCTCTAATGGCCCGTCATCTGGATATACCCGTAAATGAAGTGGAACTGCTGCCCTTTGGCGGGGTGGCCAGGGCGGGCACTGAATTACAGGTGGATCCGATACGGGAAACCTATACCGCTCTGGCCGGTCCCGCAAGTAATCTGGTAATGTTCGCTTTAGGCGTGGCACTGAAAAATTATGGGCTCTGGCATGCTGACCTGGGTCCGTTTTTTTTGCAGTGCAACTTGTTAATGGCTGCCTTTAACCTGCTGCCTGCTTTACCGCTGGATGGCGGTCGGGTATATCGCTCTTATCTGGCCGCACGGATTGGTATTACTCCGGCTACTTACCGGGCCGCTTTGCTGGGGCAAATTCTGGGCGTGTTTATCGCATTTCTAGGTGTGCTGGGAATATGGTGGGGGGCCTGTGGGCTGGATATTCCGATTACGGCGTTTTTCCTTTTTTACGCCGCCACCCGGGAGCGCAGTGCGGCACCTTACCTGTTCATGCAGCTTTTAATGCGTAAACAGCGGGAACTGCTCCGCGAAGGAGTGCTTCCGGTAAAACAACTGGTGGCTGCCGAGAACGTCCCCCTCGGACAATTGATCCAGCCTTTTCTGCCCCGGCGTTATCACCTGGTGACGGTGCTGGACAAGCGTTGGCAGTATATGGGTGTTGTTACTGAGACCAACATTATTGATATACTGCTGCGGCGGGGTGCCGATGTTCCGGTAGGTGAATTGGTCGAAAAGTAAACTCGTTCAGCTAAATAAATTTAATAAAATAATATAGAATTTAGCTTGATATGGGTAAAATAAAAAGTATGCCGCTTCCAACATGTCGAGTGAATGTTCCGCTTGCCGTTAGGTAATCTCAATTGGATGGTATTTGAGATGGTATTTATGATATATTTAATAATAGTATTTGCTGGTATATATTCTCATTGATTTTCGACAGCACGTTAAATTAACCTGGAGGATTGTTATCATATGGAGAAACAGCTGGAAAAGATATTACGACGGGTGCAAAAGCCCGGTCGGTACTCCGGTGGCGAATGGAACATGGTGCGTAAGGATTGGCATAGTATGTGCGTTAAAATGGCGTTTGCCTTTCCTGACGTGTACGAGGTGGGCATGAGCCACCTTGGATTGCAGATTTTATACGGTATGGTCAACGACCGTGAGGATGCTTTACTGGAGAGGGTGTTTGCGCCCTGGCCTGATATGGAGGAACAACTACGCAAAACGGGCCTGCCGCTCACCAGCCTGGAATCCCGCAGACCGTTGCGGGATTTTGATATTATTGGCTTTACTCTGCAGTACGAATTAAGCTTTACGAATATACTTAATATGCTGGATCTGGCCGGCATTCCTTTACGGTCTGCCGATCGCAAGGGGGGGAACTATCCCCTGGTGGTGGCCGGCGGTCCTTGTTCCTTTAATCCCGAGCCTATGGCGGATTTTATTGATGTCTTTGTTATCGGTGAGGGAGAAGATGCGCTAAATGATTTATTGGATGCTTATCTTGCCTCCAGGCGAAGCAGCGAGGGATGGGAAGATTTATTATTGCGGCTGGCCGGATTCGACGGAATTTACGTGCCAGTGCTGTACCGGGTGGAGTATAATGACGATAGGACAATAAAAGCCCTGACTTCCGGTAGCGAGGGGGTGCCCGCTCTGGTGCATAAAAGGGTGGTTACGGATATGGATGCAGCCTTTTTCCCCACCCGCATGGTGGTGCCGGCTATAGAAACGGTGCATGACCGGGCTATGCTGGAGGTACAGCGGGGCTGTACCCGGGGCTGCCGTTTTTGTCAGGCCGGTGTGATATACCGCCCGGTGCGGGAAAAGGAACCGGAAACATTGCTGCGCCATGCCGGTGAGCTGCTCGGCTCCACCGGCTGGGGGGAGATATCGCTGACCTCGCTGAGCACTTCGGATTATTCCCGGGTGTCATCGCTGATCAGTGAGCTTATTAAGAGGCACGGGCCTGCGGGAGTTAATGTATCTTTACCATCATTGCGGGTGGATGCTTTTTCGGTGGACCTGGCCAAGGAAGTGCAAAAAGTACGCCGTTCCAGTCTGACCTTTGCCCCCGAAGCCGGTACCCAGCGCCTGCGGGATGTGATTAATAAAGGGGTAACCGAGGATAATCTGATGGATGCGGTTGGAGCGGCTTTCTCCGCGGGCTGGCAGTCGATAAAACTTTATTTTATGATCGGTCTGCCCACGGAAACCGATGACGATATACGGGGAATTGCCAATTTGGCCCGGCGGGTGCTGGATAAAGGGCGCATGCTGGTTAGAGTTAAAGGGCGTCTTAAAGTAACCGTTAGCGTATCGTCATTTGTGCCCAAGTCGCATACCGCGTTTCAATGGGAACCCCAGAATTCCATGGCTGAGTTAAAACGCAAGCAGTTATTGCTGCGCGATCTTTTACGCAGCCGGGGACTCGTTTTTAAATGGCACGACACCCGGAGTAGTTTTTTGGAGGCTGTGCTGTCCCGCGGCGATCGACGCCTGGCCGGTGCCATTGAGGCGGCCTGGCGTAACGGCGCCCGGTTTGACGGGTGGTCCGAATTTTTTGATTTAGGCAAATGGTTAAAGGCTTTTGAAAGCACGGGAATTGATCCCGAGGGTTATGCTTACCGCCGGTACCAATATGATGACGTGCTGCCCTGGGACCATATTGGCGCCGGAGTGAGCAAAAAATATTTAGTACGTGAACACCGTCGCTCTTTGGAGGGAGCTATTACTCCCGATTGTCGCGGTGGACAATGTCCGGGGTGCGGCCTGTGTGCCACTCTGGAGGTAAAACCGTACCTGGCGGGGGGTGAAACCGTTGTTCCGATACCGGATACAATACAGTAAAAGGGGGTCGGCCTGCTACATTTCGCATTTGGATCTGATACGCGCACTGGAGCGGGCTTTTCGCCGGGCCGGTCTGCCTATAGCGTTTTCCGAGGGATTTAACCCGCATCCCCGATTTAGTTTTGCCGCACCGCTGCCCGTGGGTGTTGAAGGGCTGGCCGAAGTGCTGGAGGTGGAAATGAAGGAACCCGTAGATCATCAAGTGCTGGCCGAACGTTTGAATGGAGCCCTGCCGCCGGGGTTGGTGGTGTTGGAAGTGGCTGATGTTCCCGATAATGCCCCGTCTCCCATGGCTGTCTTAACCGGGGCCGGTTACATAGTGCACCTTGACGAGGACGATCTGCCCGGGCCGCTGCCCGCGGAAGCCGTGCGGCATTTTTTATCTCAAGAGAAGATACAGGTTACCCGCAAAGGTAAGGACGATAAGGAGAAAGTACGCGATATTCGTCCCGGTATATTAAAGCTGAATGTTCTTTCCCAGGTGAACGGTTTAACTATACAGCTGGATTTGAAAACAGGCAGCACAATGAATGTACGTCCTGAAGAAGCGGTAGATGCTTTTTTTCGATACACGGGTATGTCAATAGACAAAGCGGATTTGCAAATAATAAGATCAGGGCTATTCTAATATTTTAAGGGAAAATCTCTCCGCAATTAAAATGCGGTTTATGAGCAGTGTTGCGGCCTTACAGAATGAAAAGTTGGTGGAAAAATAAATGTTTAAAGAAATAATTATTAATGTAGGCGAAGAGGAAACCAGGGTGGCCGTGCTGGAAAACAAGGTGTTGGTGGAAATGTACATTGAGCGTTCCCCCAACCAGCGTTTGGTGGGCAATATATTTAAAGGCCAGGTGGAAAATGTACTGCCGGGCATGCAGGCGTCATTTGTGGATATTGGGTTAGAAAAGAATGCCTTTTTATATGTGGAGGATGCTATTCCGGCTCGCACCCCGGACACCGGGCAGGGCCAGGGCAATTCAGCGTTAGGTACTAATATATGTGATATTTTAAAGCAGGGCCAGGAAGTAATAGTGCAGATTGTCAAGGAACCTATCGGAACCAAAGGGGCCCGGGTAACTACTCATGTAACACTGCCCGGGCGCTACCTGGTACTGATGCCTACCGTTGATTATATCGGTATATCCAGGCGTATTGAGGACGATAAGGAAAGGGATCGCCTGCGGGAAATGGCGGCGCGTATCAAGCCCGATGGTATGGGGGTAATTGTCCGCACTGTGGCCGAAGGGGTTTTAGAGGAAGAGCTGTGCCTGGATGTCAGCATGTTAGCCAGTTTGTGGCGTAAAATCGTTAACCGCTCCAATCATGGGCCGGTACCCAATTTGCTGCACCGGGACCTGGAACTGGTACAGCGTATTTTAAGGGATATTTTTACTGAGGATGTTGATCGGCTGACTATCGACTCGCGTTATGAGTATGAAAAAATATTGGATCTGTTGGATATAGTGGGACCTCGCTTAAAGGTCAAGGTCTTTCTGGATGAAAAAGCCAACATTTTCGAAGAAAATAATTTGGATATAGAAATGGACAAGGCTCTTAAACGTACGGTTTGGCTCAAGTGCGGCGGCTATATTGTGCTTGATCAGGCCGAGGCGCTTACCGCGGTAGATGTAAACACAGGCAAATACGTGGGCAGTACCAACCTGGAGGATACGGTGCTGAAAACCAACCTGGACGCCGCGGTGGAAATAGCTCGCCAGCTCCGTCTGCGCAATATCGGCGGCATTATTATAGTGGATTTCATTGATATGAACCGGGAGGAGCACCGGCGGCAGGTGCTTGATGTGCTTGAGGAAGAAATTCATAAAGATAAAACAAAAACTAATATACTGGGGATCACTCAGCTGGGTTTGGTGGAAATGACCCGGAAAAAGGTGCGACCCAGTTTAGCCGAAGTGCTGCAAAAGTCATGCCCTTATTGCGAGGGGCGGGGCAAAGTGTTATCCGAGGAAACAGTGGGTATCAATATTAAGCAGCAAATCTATCAAATGGCCAGGCAAACCGGAGCGGATACTATTTTGGTGGAAGCCAATCCGCTGGTAGCGGCCCGGCTTATCGGCAGCGGGGGTGCCAACTTGCGGGACCTGGAGTCTCGCACAGGTAAAAACCTTTACATCAGGGGCTCTGCCGAGCAGCATATTGAATCGGTTACTGTGCGTCCCATATATGACCAGGCCGACATTCAGGCTAACAATCTGCCTGTTAAGTCGGGGCAGGTGCTGGAGGTACGGGTGGAAGAACCCCACGTGAGCAACATTAACGACGGTATTGCCCGGATTAACGGGTTTGTACTGGACATTGAGGGGGGCGGGGCGATGGTGGGCGAGACGGTGGCTGTGGAGATAAACAAAGTATTTCGTACTTACGCCCGGGCTAAATTAATCAAAGGGTGAGACCCGCCTTGACCTTGCATGGCAAATGATTATCTGCCGGCCGCTTCCGTAGAAGCAGCCGGCAAATGGACCATGCCTGTACGGAAAAGGAAACAGGGGCGGCTGCACAACCGCCCCTGTTATCCCTATATTCTCTTGGCAGGTTTTAAATTATATCATTGATTATATTTTTAATTGAATATGAAAACGACACTCATTGTCTCCGGTTAAAATGGATTTTATCATGCGCACTTCAACCTGGCGGTCCAGTCCAATGGCAAATTTTCGTTTAAGGTTGCCGAGTGTGCAATAGCATAATGTTTGAGAAACATTCTGCATATCCTTATTGACCAGCGGGCAATAACATTGATCAAAAACGACGAAATACTCTCCGTTTTCTTTTTGGAGCCGCCATTGTATGCAAAGGCTTTCAAGAAATGCCTCTTCACTCGGTGAGTTTCTTTTTATTTCTTTGAGTTTGTCGTCCGGGAGGTGGGTAAATGGGCACGTTTCACCGCAACAGGCCATAATTTTTTGGCGGGTGGATTCGTCGACATGCTCATCCAGGCTTTTCAACAGTTGTTTAATCCACATATTTGTGGACTTCTCAAAGTGCATTTAAATTTATCCTTTCCGGGTGTGATTTCCTGGCGTTACCATACTTCACGGCCGGCAGGTCTTCCGGTTTCTATCTCCCGGTGCAGGTTTTCGGGAGTGATGCCGGACAGTAGTGTTTCCAGACTATAGCTCCTGGGCCGGGTAATAATAGCGTCGTCCCCAATATAATCTCAGCAGGTGTGCCGTCGGCCAGTCCCGCTTTCTGAGCCAGGCTTTTGGGAATTCGTATTCCCAAGCTATTGCCCCACTTCTGAATATGATATTGCATGACCAATCCCTGCCTTTAGTTTGATACGTTTATACATAGCATATACAGAATGTAAGCTCCGGTCAAATATGGAGACAAGGGAGACAAGGAGTATTAATACACTTTTTGCAACCTGTATACAAAAAAACCACCGCATAGAGTGGTTAAAATAACAAAAGCCGTTGAAGTGATGACTGTCCTTTAGATATTATATTCTTTTAATCAATTCATCTTTCCGAAGAATTTTAATAAGTGAGTCCCAGAGCTTTCTGCTCATCACTCATTTCTATTAGTTTCTTTAGCGAGATAACATTTGTTTTAATTTTTTCTCACCTCGAACAGCTCTAGCAGGTGAAGTCAAGCTTCTATCTATTTTCACACTTCCGGCGGGAGTAGAAACAATTCTTTCAAATGACTGCACAGCTTTTTTGCTATCTAAGGTAAAATCTTTATTAAATGATGAAGTCGCCATTCTACACCCCTCCTTGATCTAAATTTTTACAGGCTTT
This sequence comes from Desulfoscipio sp. XC116, assembly GCF_039851975.1. Taxonomy (GTDB): domain Bacteria; phylum Bacillota; class Desulfotomaculia; order Desulfotomaculales; family Desulfallaceae; genus Sporotomaculum. Next base: position 2,619,015 of record NZ_CP156660.1, on the reverse strand, counting down.
CAATGTTATTCTACACATTGGTATTTAATTTAGTAGCTTGAAATGCGGATTTGTTTTTTTATAATACTAAAAGCATAAGGATTGAGAATTTTAGAGAAATTTCTTCGCAAATGGGATTTTTCGAATAAAATGGCTCAGTACGAAGCTTAAAATTATCCCCATGATCGAAACGACCATAAATTTATTAAAAGGCCCCATGGATATTGCTTCCATAATTCCTTGCAATAGATAAATAATAAAAATGTGGATTAGATAAACTGTAAAAGCATTATCAGCCATAAATGTCATCAATTTTCCACGTTTATTCCAATATTCTCGACTTATAACTAATGAACCAGTGACTAACCCAACGCCAATGAAGCCTTCCAACACGGTCCAAAAATCCAACGATAGTGGGAATAGCCCTATTAATGAATCTATATAATGCATTGCTCCTGCTAAAATACCGATAGCGAGCCAAACCAAACCGGTTTTGGTTGAAAAAGTATTTAGCCAATTGTAACGATAAGCAAATACTCCAACAATAAAAAAACCAACATATTGTGGACAACGGCCTACTTCTACCGGCATAAAAGGAAGAATTTTAACCCACTCCCCAACCGGAAACCAAATGCGAATGATATAGTTGGCAATTATCAATGCTATTGAAAAAATAACCAGTGATATGTACCCCGGCGGAGTTGTTATAACTTTTCCTTTAATTATAGGTGTGGAAGCAATTAATCGGACAATTGCATAACAAACGAAAAAAAACAGGAGTAATGCTATAAACCAAAGATGTCCAACTTCAAAATCGCCTTGACCTATATAAAATAAAATCATATATGTCCAGAATGGCATATCTATGCCATCAACAAAATAGGTTATTGGTCCAAAAATAATAATCACTATAACAATGAAGGGAACTCCCAAGCGCAACAATCTGCTCTTTAAAAAAGTCCCGACCCCTTTTCGATCTATTGATGGCGGTAAAAAATAAGCAGATATTAAGAAGAATAAACCCATAAAAAAGGCTCCATTAACATCAAAAAACGGGCCTAAAATTGCAGATTTTGCAATGCTTAGAATGGGCCAATCGTTCTCGGGTCCATAGGCCTGGCCCGCATGATGGGCAACAACCAGCAAGATTAAAGCAACCTTTAGATTATCAAGAAACACAAGACGTGATTTTTTTGCTATAGGTTTTACTGATATTTCATGATCTGTCTTCATTTAAAGCTGCTCCTTTGTTATCAAACTGTTCTTGCTTAAATATTTTTTGTTTTTTTGCGTCCATTGGTAGCTTTATTGTAACTATGGTACCTTTACCCAAGCTTTGAGCGGTTATAGTTCCTCCATGTTCATGCACAATCAACTGCGCAATGGATAAACCTAATCCGGTGCCGCCTGTAGTACGGCTACGAGCTTTATCCGCCTTGTAAAACCGTTCAAATATGCGTGGAAGATCTTTTTTTAATATTCCTACTCCGTTATCTTCCACTATGATAACTGCGTTTTCATCGACCATATCACATTGGATTTTGATTTCACCCGGGGACGGGGTATATTTAATACTGTTGTCCAATACAATTCTGATAACTTGCTTGATCAGCGAAGCGTCCCCTCGCAAGAAAATCTGCTGCTTATGTTGAAGAGAAAATGTATGTCCTGTATTCATAACGATAGCATCCTTGATAATTTCATCCAATAACTCAAACAAATCAAAAGTTGTCAACTGGAGCTTTTGCCGATTCTGAGCGGCTCTTGCCAGGAACAAGAGCCGCTCAACTAGCTTGTTCATATAAGAAGCTTCCTTTTTAATGGAGTCTATTGCTTCCTGCTGAACAGCCCTATCCTTCTTTCCCCAGCGCTCCAGCAAATCGGCATAGCCTTGAATAACAAGAAGCGGCGTGCGAAGTTCATGGGAAGCATCGGAAACAAAACGGTCTTGCCGGCGGTAAGTATCCCCAATCTTATCCATCAAAGCATTAAATGTTTCCGCTAAATCACGCAATTCATCATGAGAAGTAGTGACATCCAGTCTGATGTTGAGATCTCCTGCTCGAATGGTCTTGACCATCTTCCGAATAGGACGCACTAAGTTTCCAGTCGTTAGCCCACTGATACTTAACACAAATACCCCAAATATAATAAATACAAACAATAGTACGAACACAATAAACCTTACTGAATGCCACTCTTGGTCAAGTGACTTTTTAATGGTAATCAGGTACTCCTGTCCATTCACTGCGGCATAAAATTTACTTGTAATAATAAGATCGTCAATTTTATTTGACACTTCCGAATTATACATGCGTTCTGTTGCCTTAATCACTGATATGGAAATATTTGTATTGTCAGCATACATTTGCAATCTGCCCTTTTCGCCATGAGATAACATATCCCTAACTACTCTTTCGTGATCTTCTAAAACCAACGACGCTCCCGCAAACATAACTTTTGAAAATATAAAAACAAGACCAAAACCGATTAGAGTAAACAATATGGTAAACAACGCCAAATTTATTAAGGTAGATTTAAATACAATCGAAAATTTATAACGTTTATTTAGCCAATGCCATGGATTAGTTATCTTTAATGACATAGCCCACCCCCCTAACAGTATGTATTAATCTTATTTCCATGACATATTCAAGTTTTCGGCGTATATTTTTTATAAATACATCCACTATATTTGTGTCGCCGTAAAACTCATAACCCCATATTTGTTCTATAATCTTTTCACGAGATAACACAACATTTTTATTTACCATTAAATAATAGAGCAGGTCATATTCTTTCTTGGTAAAGGCGATTTCTTGGTCATTAACCGTTACCTGGCGGGCATCAGGGTCAATGACAAGTTCTCCCCACCGAAGGTCGTTGTGCACTTCCTTCTTCCTGAACACAACCCTCATACGGGCAAGTAGTTCCTCAATGAAAAATGGCTTTGTAATATAATCATTTGCACCACTGTCCAATCCAGCCACTTTGTCGGACACTTCCCCCTTCGCAGTAAGTAATATGACGGGTGTCTCTTTATCCTGACGAAGTCTACGGAGTACTTCCATGCCGCTCATGTTTGGAAGCATTATATCTAAAAGGATAAGGTCAAATTCTTCGTTTAACGCTCTTTCCAAGCCCCTTTTACCGTCGTTTTCCATCACAAGTTCATATCCCTCATGCTTCAACTCCAACTCCAGATATCTTGCAACAGCAATATCGTCTTCAATGAGTAATATACTTTCCACGGTATCCCTCCCTAAAGCTGCAATTACATAACTACCTGATATTATATCTAGAATTCCGTATCCAGTTATCTCCGTATTTAATTGCATACTCTTTTCTTATTGGGATAAAGTAAGTATACTAATAAAAAATGAAGTTTTTTGGTTCCTTTTCTGAAAAATAGGTGAAATTTCACCACTTTTTTGCCATAATTCTTACATTTAAAGATAAATAATCATCATTTATTCACCAGCCTTTCGGCGGGGCCGCGGTTAAAATCAAAGACATGCAGCTACCTTGCCCAATCCGCGCCCTTGCCCTGCATAAGCTGCCCAAAAAGACATTCCTTGCCTTGTAGGGCGTTGTTCTTTGTCGTTTGCTCATCCCGTTTTCCGTTCCCTCTCGTTTTATCTTTTATACGGGAATAGATACGGTAAAACGTATATTTGCGGAAAGAACAGCCGAATTTTCTCCTGCGGGAATGACGGTTATTCCCAACACGGTAAATATTCCCGACATGGGAGAGCCTATGGGAGTTGGCGCATCAGTCGCTATTTCAGCGATTGAAATTGTGTGGCTGGCCAGGATGTGCGCCTGCGCGTTGTTTTTCAAAGTGTTCCTTAATAGACTCAAGCCCAATTAGCTAGGATTTAACTAAGCACAGAAAATTTATTGAAAGAGTTAGATAAAACACTTCTTGTAAAAACTGGAGGATTTTTATACAATACAATAGAGCAAGCGTTCAGTCTAATGGAGGGTGTAATTGTGAATAAGCGCAGATATGAAGGAGAGCAGACTAAGAAAGATATCGCTTCCAAAGCTAAAATCTTATTTTCCCAGAGGGGGTATGCTGCTACCTCAATGGCTGATATTTGTGCCACTACAGGGCGAAGCATAGGAAACATCTACTACCATTTTAAAAGCAAAGAAGACCTATTTGTTTATATAGGGGAACAAGCCTTTGCTGAATGGAGGGAGCAGTGGGAAGAAATATCCGCCCAATACAAAACAGCGACCGAAAAACTTTATGCTTTTGCTGATTTCTATGTAGACAACAATATTGATCGTTCGCTGAATAAAGCAGGAGAAGAATTTATTAACAGGGTAGGAGTGTACTCAGAGTTCGGAAAAAGGATGGTTGCACTTTATAACAGGATAATTGAAAACTTTGAAAAAATCCTGTTAGAAGGAATTGACGGGGATGAGTTTAAAAATGAAAATCCTAAGGAATTAGCCCTAATCATATTGGGCTACCACATGGGATTAGTAGGTAGTTACCAGTTTAATGATAAGGAGGCGTTAAAAACCTTATGTCGTAAGGCAACAAACTGTTTTTTAAAAGGTATAAGTATCCGAAACGAAAACACAACTTAAGGGCGGTGTCGAATGGAGGGGGACAGTTTATTCTTTAGAAGAATTTTAAAACCATACTCTTTAAAAATGAGCAAAAGAATAATTAAATAAAATGTGGGAGGAAAATAATAAAAGGTATTAAAAGAGGGGATGATTTGGATGGTAAAAAGATTCAAGAGTCCTGAGGGAAAACAATTAATTTATGAGTCCTATGAAAAGTTACTAGAATTATGGGGAGTTGATAAAGAAGAACTGGATATCGAAACAGATTATGGGAAAACTCATGTAATTGTATCTGGAAATCAGGCTAATCCCCCACTGTTACTTTTTCATAGTTCTGGTGATAACTCAGTAATGAGTTGGTTTCCAAACATGCGGGAATTCGTAAAACATTATTATGTAGTAGCAGTAGATTATTTCGGCGGAGCGGGAAAAAGTGAACCTAATGAGAGATTTCCAAAAGAATTTAATATAAGTATATGGGTTAATAAAATATTAGATACTTTAGATATTAAAACAACAAACATAGCTGGAGTATCATACGGTGGTTATTTAACATTAGCTTATACAGCAAAAAATCCGGGCAGGGTGAACAAAGTTGTCTGTATGGCAAACTATCCTTATGTAAAAGGTATTAAGGGTTCTTTATTATTCTATTTATTAGTATTCAGAACCGTTAAAGTTTTATTTCCCGAAATTTTCACTTTTTCTGAAGAAAATGCAATAGATATACTTCGAAAATATACCGCTCCAAACAGTGCCGTACCCTTATTTTTACAAGAAGAGTTTGCAAAGCACTTTTTTTGCATATTGAAATATAGCATTGTCGTGGTACAGAAGGAGACATATTTTGATAACGTAGCCATGAATATATTCCGAGAAAAAGCTTTATTTTTAATTGGAGATTCTGATAAACAGATATACCATCCTTCAGTTATAAAAATATTAAAGGTTAATACCTTAAACTATAAAATTATTAAAGATACTGGGCATGTAATTAACATTGAACAGCCAGAGTTAATCAACAAAGAAATTAATACATTTCTTTTACCATAGGAGCGTCTCAGATTAAATTAACTTCTCTAAATACTCATATTTTGAAGTATCTTTTAAGCCCATAAATCAGACTTACACTAAATTCTTATAAATCCTATTCTACATTCTGATGTTTGTTATTTACGTGGAGATCACTACCCGGAAGGATGACTCATCTTGCCGGTCAATCACTATCGGAATAATGGCTCTTTTCGAATCGTAATATTCATTTGCTTTTGATCTTACGCCTAGACGTAGGTGTAGATGTCACATTATGGCAAATAAAAAAGTAAAAAAACACAACGATAGAAAGGGCAATGCGTAACCCAACTAAGTATTGAAAAAGTAGCCGTCTAGGCAGGATTTATTCCAGTTTATGACAGCCTTCTTGCTTTAGTAGATAGTAATCTGTAGTTAGGAACCAGCCGGGCCAACTAATCCAGCGCCGACTATTTAAGCCAGCTTGTCTTCATCCTGCCGGACAATGCCTTTAAATACTCATCGTCGGATACCGGCGTGGAACTGACCATGCGGGAAAATCCGCAGGATTTCATCCAATGGGTTCATACAATAGCGCCCTCTTTTTTTGTTACCGTGGGAACAAAGGCAATATACCATTTTTTGTTCCTATGTCAACAAAATTGTCCAGTGTCAATCCAAATTGCGGCCTAATCCATGGATTGGAATTCCGCCCGGATTGATACGCCGACTCTGGCGTATATTGGCAAGCCGTTGGATGAATCATCTGTCGGCGAAGCTTTCAGGAAAATGCTTGATATTAACGCCACCTATAAAAATATTGAAGTAACTGCCAATTTTCTGATCGGGAAAGGACTATCTGATGAACATTATCAATCCCTGAAAACATTACTTCGCGACACCGGTGTTGACTTCCGTGGCAAAGGGATGATCTACCTTTCGCCCTTAAAAGACAGCCCCAAAAAACGTGAATTACTGCCTTTAATCAATAAAATACAGGAACAAAATAAAATGCCTGCTTACGTTTATTTGATCCAACGGCTTTAGAGTTTATAAACAAAATTCCCGGAAATATCTTCGCAAGAAATATGAATGCTTGCATTAATTATCGTACCGGCTTTATACCCGGTGCTGGCGCAGTATAAAGATAAACGAAAAGTTAAAAAGGAACAAAATGCTTTTCTGCCAGCTTGTAATAATATAAAATATGGCTAAATGCAATTTCTAATTAATGCATCAGACCTTCCCTATTAATTTTTAAAAGATTGGAGTTGAGCATATAATGTTAAGACTGGCAAAAAAGTTGAGGTGTGCTAATTGTTGCATCAATTAATTGAGTTGCTTACTTCCTTTGCTACGGGTTTGATCGATACACTAGGTCACTGGGGTGTTTTTATTGGCATGGTCCTGGAAAGCGCTTGCATCCCTTTACCCAGCGAAGTGATTATGCTTTTCGGCGGTTTTTTGACTGCCCAAGGTACGTTGAATTTCTGGGGCGTTGTCTGGGCCGGTGTTTTGGGCAATGTGGTGGGATCAGTGCTCGCCTTTTGGGTCGGCGCAAATGGCGGTCGTCCTTTCCTTGAAAAATACGGCAAGTACATCCTGTTTAACCATCATCACTTGGATCAAGCAGATCGCTGGTTCTCCAGATATGGTGAATGGGCGGTATTCTTTGGACGCATTTTGCCGGTAATCCGGACATTTATCTCTTTACCGGCGGGTATTGCCCGGATGGATTTTGTAAAATTCCTTATTTTTACCTTGATTGGCTGTATACCCTGGAATATTGCGCTGACTTATATGGGACTGAAACTCGGTCAGAATTGGCAATCCGTAGAACCCTATTTCCGGCCCGTTAGCTATGCAATTATTATAGCTATAATCTGTGGTATTATCTGGTTCTTTATTAACAATAGAAGAAAGAGATAGACCAATCCATAAAGAGTGTGCCTTACGCCGGGGTACTGGCTGCCATTTGTTCGGTTAAAACCGGAAATTTCACCGTTAATTCAGGTGAAATATATTTTTGTATCAGATGTTTGACTCGTTCATCAACCCTTTAAAATACAATAATATATTATAAAAACCCTAGAGGATATTATTGATTCTCTTTTGGATAAGCAAAACTTGACTTGACAAAAGGTGTCAATGTGGTAAAATACTTTATTGTAGGCTATTGATAAATACCGCACGGAAAGGGTTTAGAAACAGGCCGAATGCCTTATTTAAAACTGCGGAGCAAATTATTCCGATTTGTTTGCTTCAAGGCTAAAACCTTACCCGCTTCCGGCGAGTCCTGAAATCAAGGGGGAAAAGTATGTACGCCATTATTGAAACAGGCGGTAAGCAGTACCGTGTTAGCGAAGGAGATACCCTGTTCATTGAGAAACTACCCGCGGAAGCCGGACAAACTTATGAAGTTGATAAAGTGCTGGCGGTGGAAAAAGACGGACAGCTGCGGGTGGGCACTCCCGTGCTGGAGGGTGCCAAGGTAGTATTGAAAGTAGAAAAGCATGGCAAGGATAAGAAAATAATCGTTTTTAAATATAAGCCCAAGAAAAATTACCGGCGTAAAAAAGGCCACCGTCAGCCCTTTACCAGGGTTGTGGTGGAAACAATACAAGCCTAACCACGGAGGTGAATTGAGTTGGCACATAAGAAAGGTGTAGGTAGTTCACGTAACGGTCGCGATTCCAATCCCAAGATGCTTGGTGTTAAGCGGGGGGATGGTCAATTCGTTACCGCGGGCAGCATTTTGGTGCGCCAGCGGGGCACTCGCATACATCCCGGTCAAAATGTAGGGCGCGGTGGAGACGATACCTTGTTTGCCAAGGTGGACGGAATTGTATCCTTCCAGACCAGGGGTAAAGATAAAAAAGTAGTTGATATCAAAGAAACTGAGGAAGCAGCCGTATAGTTGGAGCAAACTAAGTTGAACTAAATCATCTCTTTAATCATACTAATGCATCTCGTATAAATAGTATCTGCTTATTAAATTCCAGGACTCCCACTTCTAGAAGTGGGAGTCCTTATTTTGTGCTTCAGTTGGGGTAGAATCCTCATTTGAAGCCCCGATGTTCAACTTTAGCTGAACGAGTTACTAAACCGTGGGGGACAAAATTTATATTCCGGGAGAAAACTTAACCTTGTTATCGAATATATTCCCATAATTTAGTGCGAAAAAAAAGTATTTTATGATATAATGCTAGGTATGTTATTGATAAGTTAGATATTGAGCAAGATTGTGTTGACATTTACTTGCAAATCATAATTGGCAAATAACCGAAATGGTCTTGCAGCGTTCCCGGTCCATAAATCGGAAACCGCATTGAGAATGGTTATTCATGCAATGCCATTCGTATAACTGCTTTATGTAATCCGCCGATTATCGACCGGAGTGGGGAGAGGAGATGTTTTACTTGGATACTGCAAAGATGCTGGAGTTACTATCCGTGCAAAGGCATGATTTTCTAAATCACCTGCAAATTATTTCCGGACTGCTGCAATTAAACAGGGAGGCCGAGGCTCGGGAATACATACGCAACGTGGTCCGTGAAATTGTAGATTTGAGTAAGATTGTACATCTTGCCGTTCCTGAAGTGGCTGCGGTTTTGCTTTGGGCTCACAATCGGGCGGCAAGCCATCAAATAGAATTTGTATTTGATGTGCAAACTAATTTAATTGGCTGCACGGAGCCCGGTGATCAGCTGGCAGCCCGGTTGGAGGATATTTTTAACAATATTATAGATTACCTGGCTCCGCCTGAAATTGCTCATCGTAAAGTAACCATAGGCATAACCGGCAATGAAGGAAACCATGTATGGCAGATTAGCTTTAACGCTGTGCCCAACGCCCACCCCGGCCGTATAAAGGAAAGCGTTCGGCGGGCCGGGCTAAAGCTGGAACTTAATATAGCCGATTGCAATAATGATATATTATAATTATGGAATAGACCGGTTATTTAAGACGGGCTTAAATGTATATAATATGGTATGAGGCGTTGATGTAATAAACAGGGGCCTCTACAAACTAAAACACAGGTGAATCAATTATGTTTTATGACAGAGCTAAGATATATGTTAAGGGTGGCGATGGCGGCAACGGCTGTGTCGCCTTTCGGCGTGAGAAATATGTGCCCGAGGGCGGTCCGTGGGGCGGTGACGGCGGCAGGGGCGGTAATGTTGTCTTTCGCGGTGACGGGGGATTGCGCACCCTGGTGGATTTTCGCTACCAGCGCCATTATAAGGCTGACCGGGGCCGGCACGGGCGGGGTAAAGGCATGCATGGCGGCCGGGCCGAAGATATGGTGATACGGGTGCCCTTGGGTACTGTTATCCGGGACGAGGGCGGCGGTCAAATGCTGGGTGATATCACCGCCGACGGTCAGGAAGTGGTGGCAGCCCGGGGTGGGCGGGGCGGCAGAGGCAATGCCCGGTTTGCCGGACCGCATAATAAAGCTCCCACCATGGCGGAAAAAGGCGAACCCGGCGAGGAACGCCAGCTGATCTTGGAACTGAAGCTGCTGGCCGATGTCGGGCTGCTTGGTTATCCCAATGCCGGTAAATCCACGCTGATTGCGCGGGTATCCGCGGCCCGGCCCAAAATAGCCGATTACCCCTTTACCACTCTGACGCCCAATTTGGGGGTGGTTAGTCTTGGGGAAGGTGAAAGCTTTGTCATGGCCGATATACCCGGCCTGATTGAAGGGGCTCACGGGGGGGCCGGGCTGGGGCATTATTTTTTGCGCCATGTGGAGCGAACCAGGCTCTTGGTGCATGTACTGGACGGTGCGGGAACCGAGGGTCGTGATCCGCTGGATGATTTTCGCATCATCAACCGGGAGCTGGCGCTTTATAATGATGCGCTGGCGGGGCGGCCTCAGGTGGTGGCGGTGAATAAGATGGACTTGCCGGGCAGTGATGAGAACCTGGCTCGTATTCAAAATGAACTATCGGGTGAGTATGAGATATTTCCCATTTCGGCGGCGACCGGGTCGGGTACCGGGCAACTAATGCATCGGGTGTGCGATTTGTTAAAAGAATTGCCGGCTCCTAACTTGTCGGCGGAGGAGACAGTGGAAACGGTGCACCGCGTTGAGCCGCGGTTTAACATTTACCGGGAAGATGATGAACTGGTGGTTACAGGCCGTGAAATAGAAAAACACGTGGCTATGACCGATCTGGAAAACGAAGCGGCTGTTGACCGCCTGCAGCGCATAATGCAGGTGATGGGTTTGGAAAAGGCGCTGCGGGATTATGGCGCAAAAAATGGCGATACCATACGTATCAAGGATTTAACCTTTGAATTCGTAGAGTGAACTTGTTTGGCTAAAGCTGAACATCGGGGCTTCCGGGGCTTCAGATGGGGATTCTACCCCACCTGAAGAAATAGGAACTCCCACTTATAGAAGCGGGAGTCTTGGAATTTGATAAGGCGAAGTGAACTTATGGAAACAAGAAGCTACAATCGCATGCAGCGAATAATAGTGAAGGTCGGTTCCAGCTCGCTTACTTACTCCAACGGCAAGCTGAACATCAGCCAAATTGAAGCGCTGGTCCGGCAATTAACCGATTTGCACAACCGTGGTCTTGATGTTTTACTGGTTACGTCCGGAGCGGTGGGAGCCGGTATGGGCAGACTTGGTTTCACGGAACGGCCCCGCACTATTCCTGAAAAACAAGCGGCAGCTGCGGTGGGGCAAGGTTTGCTGTTGCATATGTACGAGAAAATATTTGCCGAATACGGGCTGGTGGTGGGACAAGTGCTGCTGACCAAGGCCGATTTTGCCAATCGCCGACGGTTCTTAAATGCCCGTAATACCTTGCAGGCCATGTTGAATATGGATATTATACCGATAATCAATGAAAACGATACCGTGGCGGTCGATGAAATCAAACTGGGTGATAATGATAACCTGGCGGCTATGGTAGGCGCTTTGGTTGACGCGGATATTTTAATACTGCTTTCCGATATAGACGGGCTGTACAGCTGCAAGCCGGGTACATCCGGGGCCCGGATAATCCGGGAAATAAATGAAATCACTGATGAAATAGAGGCCCTGGCCGGAGGTGTTGGATCGGGGGTGGGCACAGGCGGCATGGCCACCAAGATTCAAGCCGCCCGCATTGCCATGCACTCCGGATTGGTTACTATAATTGCCCGAGCCGCCGAACCCGATGTAATAAGACGATTAGTGGCCGGTGAACCGCTGGGTACTGTTTTTTGGCCTTCAGTTAAACTGGTTAATAAAAAAAGATGGATTGCCTTTAGTGCTACTGTTTGCGGGCGAATTTACATAGATGAGGGAGCGGCCCGCGCGCTGCGTGAAAATGGCAAAAGCCTGCTGCCTTCGGGCATTACCGCCGTTGAGGGCAGCTTTGAAATGGGCAACACGGTGAGCGTAATCGCCCCGGACGGTAAGGAAATTGCCCGGGGGATAGTTAATTATGCCGCTGCTGAAATAGAGCAGATCAGAGGCAAAAAAACCAATGAAATAGCTCCGCTGCTCGGCTATAAGGATTATGACGAAGTAATTCACCGGGACAACCTGGCGCTGGAGTAAAAAAATCAAGCCGCAAATACGTTAAATACATAACGGCAATAGTTCCTTAAAGAAGTTCCTGTGTTACAGGTATTTTTCGATATAATGGATAACCTGGCAAGGGGGTAAAAACTATGGAACAGCGAGTGATCGCCAAGGCGCAAAAAGCCAAAGAGGCAGCTCGCCGGCTGGCCTATCTATCCACGGATATAAAAAATAGTTCTTTGTCGGCCATGGCGGACAGTTTGATCAGAAACACGGATAAAATATTGGCAGCCAACGATATTGATGTTCGAGCCGGGCGGGAGAAAGGGCTATCCCGTGCGCTGATCGACCGGCTGTTATTAACTCCGGAGCGGATAGCGGATATGGCGGATGGGTTACGTATGGTAGCCTCATTGCCCGACCCGGTGGGCGAGGTTGAAAGCATGTGGACTCGTCCCAACGGTTTGCGTATAGGGCGTACCCGGGTGCCTCTTGGTGTGGTGGGTATCATATATGAAGCCCGGCCCAATGTAACGGTGGACGCCGCCGGGCTGTGCCTGAAAGCAGGTAATGCGGTTGTACTGCGGGGCGGTTCCGAAGCCATTAACTCCAATACCGCCATTACCAACGTTGTTGCCGGCGCCGCCACCGGGGCCGGCCTGCCCGAGGGAGCCATTAACTTAATAGAGATAACCGACCGGGCGGCGGTTAACGTCATGCTGAAATTGAACGATTATATAGATGTGATTATTCCCCGGGGTGGCGCCGGGCTAATTCAAACTGTGGTGCAAAACTCCACCGTGCCCGTTATTGAAACCGGTGTGGGCAACTGTCATGTTTTTGTCGACCGCTTTGCCGATTTTAAAATGGCCCGGCGGATTGTTATCAACGCTAAATGCCAGCGCCCCGGGGTATGTAATGCTATGGAATCTTTGCTTGTTCACCAAGCCGTAGCGGAAGATTTTTTGCCCGGCATGCTTGAAGCGCTGAAGGAAGCCGGAGTGGAAGTGCGCGGCTGCGAGCGTACCATGGCGGCGGCCGACTGGGTTAAACAAGCCACTGAGAATGATTATGCCGCCGAGTTCCTGGACCTTGTCATGGCTGTAAAAGTGGTAGATAATCTGGATGAAGCGCTGGATCATATTTATCGCTACGGCACTAAACATTCCGAGGCTATTATTACTGAAAATTACACCCGGGCCATGCGCTTCTTAAATGAAATAGATGCCGCGGCGGTATATATCAATGCCTCCACTCGCTTTACCGACGGCAGTCAGTACGGCTTTGGGGCCGAGATCGGCATTAGCACCCAGAAGCTGCATGCCCGGGGACCTATGGGTTTAAAAGAACTGACTACTAATAAGTATATTGTGTTCGGCGAGGGGCAAATCAGGGGCTAAAAACATTCATTGCGAGCGCAAGCGAAGCAATCCCGGACTGAAATTGTATTTTTATTTTTCACGAGTTAGATAGAAAAATAACGGAGTTTACCAGAAATGAGTAATATCCTTAACGAGCCAAAGAAAAGAAGAATCGGCCTGATGGGCGGCACATTTGACCCTATACACCACGGGCATTTGGTGGCTGCGGAAGAGGCCCGCTGCCAATTCGGCATGGAAAAAGTAATTTTTATTCCGACCGGCAAACCGCCGCACAAAACCGGAAGGGATATTTCCCCGCCGGAGCATCGGTTGGAAATGACTGAAAAGGCGGTTAGCTCCAACCCGTACTTTACTATTTCCGACCTGGAAATACAAAGGGAAGGTCTATCGTATACGATTGACACTGTGCGAGCTATGAAGGAGCTTTACGCCGGATGGGAAATGTTTTTTATTACCGGTTCAGATGCCGTGCTGGAGATATTGGCTTGGAAAAACGTTGATGGGCTGCTGAAGGAGTGTTTTTTTGTTGCGGCCACCAGGCCGGGGTTCCAGCTTGGCAGCGTTAGCCATAAATTAGGTCACTTGCCCGAAGGGTCCCTGGCTAAAATTAAAACCATTGAAGTACCCGCACTGGCCATTTCATCCACAGATATCAGGAACCGGGTGCGGCAGGGCAGACCTATTAAATATTTGCTGCCCGAAGCGGTGGAAAAATTTATTTACCAAAATAACTTATACCAATCTTAGCGCTGGTAAAAACTTAACTTGCTATTATTGCATTAGGTATTTTCCTTTTGCAAATAATATTGACACATCATCATGAAAGCAGCAATGGAAAAGAGGTGATCTGATGGCGCGAACATTATATGTGGGAAATCTACCGTGGGGAACTAAAGCCGAGGATTTAGGCGAGGCCTTTTCAAGATACGGAGAAGTTGTGGGCAGCCGTATTATTACCGACAGAGAAACCGGCCGCTCACGCGGCTTCGGTTTTGTAGAGGTAAAGGACGAGGATGCCGAAGGTATGATTGCGGCATTAAACGGTACCGATTTCGAAGGGCGGATCATCACCGTCAACGAAGCCCGGGCCAGGGAATAGGCATAGTCGGCAAAAGAAAACCTCCCGCAAGGGGGGCTTTTTTTTGGGTGCGCCCGGCACAGTCTAAGAGATTAACTCCCGGGTGGGGGTTGATAGAGACTTCCATACATCAAAGTAACCGACAATTACTTCTTGCTTAGTCTTTTCTATATCTCAACTTTAAGGCAAGGGGAGGTTTTTATATTTCCTTTTTAAGGAAGTATGGAAATCTCACCTTGCTTCCGTTTGCGCCTAAAAGTTTTCCGGAATTTAACACAGTTTTTAATACCGCTTAATAGCTGTTTAATAGCAGCTTAATATTGTTCTGCGATAATAGCAATAAGCAAAAACTTTATTTATATATCCATGCCGTGCCGCTCATTTTCGAGCGGCACGTGTGCTGTAAGGCTGTTATATAGACATCCGGACAGCGGCACAAAAAACATAGCTCCGGGGTGAGGACAATGATTGATAAAGAAAGCGGCATTCCTTATTATCGTCAGCTGATGGCTATAATCCGGCGGCAGGTGGATAACGGCGTTTATAAGGAAGGCCAGCGGATTCCCTGTGAGTTTGAGCTGAGCAACGCTTACCAGGTAAACCGTCACACCGTGCGCCAGGCCGTTGCCGAGCTGTCCCACGCCGGCATTTTGTACAAGGTTAAGGGACGGGGTACCTTCGTGGCTAAGCCACCTCTGGATCATCTGGAATATAAAATATCTCCCCGCAACCGGTTTACGGATAACATTCTCCAGGCGGGGAAAATGCCCGGCAGCAGAATATTGCGGGCCACCAGGGCGGCGGCGGATGAGAAGACAGCCCGAACGCTGGGTTTGTCAGCGGGAGATGCTGTATATGTGCTGGACATTCTTCGGTTGGTGGACGGCAGTCCCTTTCTACTGGCCGTTAATTTTCTTCCCGCCGCTTGTCTGCCGGGTTTTTTGGAGCGTATCGAAAACTTTTCCTCGTTGTTCATTATCTTGGAAAAGCACTACGGCATCAGGCCATACAGGGTAAAATACGACTTTCACGCCTCCTTTCCCAACCGGGAGGAGGCCCTGGCCCTGAAAATACCTGCCAACATGCCGGTGCTGAAAGGCCGGAGCCTGTTAAAATCCCAGGATGGCGTCCTGATTTTATATAACGTTGCCTGTTACCGCGGTGACCAAGCCAGAGTCAGTATTGAATGGTAAAAGGAGGCGGGATGAAAAAAAGAAAGTAGCGTGAAAAAGATTCTTAAACTCTTTAAAACGAAAGGAGTCTTGACATGAAAAAAATCTTCTTGTTTGTACTGACCACGGCTTTGATGTCCTTATTTCTAGCCGGGTGTTCATCCTCATCCGATTCTTCTGTAGTGAAAGAACCCGACACCATTACCATTGCCTGGCTGCCCAATACTGTGGGAGAAGATCTTAAAGAAGCCAGGGACGAAATCGGCAAAGTCATAGCAGAAGCCACCGGGAAAAAGGTTGATCACAAATTAACCACCGACTACGCCATTACCATTGAGGCCATAGCCAGCGGCACCGCCCAGTTGGCCTGGGTAGGCGCTCAGCAATATATTGAGGCACACGAAAAAAACGATAAAGTCCTTCCTCTGGTGGTCAGCAGCGGTGATTCCGGAACTCTGGACGATGCCATGTACTACAGCCGGCTGGTGGTTAAGAAAGGGAACGAAGATCAGTACAAATCCGGCGACGGTTTTTCCATTGACAACATAGCGGGCAAAACAATGTCTTTCGTTTCCACCAGTTCAACATCCGGTTGCAAAGTGCCTTCGTCAGGCATCGTAGCGCACTTTTCCCAACAGGACCAGTGGAAAGAGCTGAAACAGGAGGAACTGCTTGAAGGCGGTGGCGACAAGTTTTTCAGCCAGGTGATTTTTGGCGGTTCCCACCAGCTGTCTTTGGTTAACGTGCTTACGGATAAAGCTGAAGTCGCCGCCGTTGACGATGTTGACGTCGCCAGCTATGTGGAGCTTACTGCGGGCACCGAGAACAGACCGGGTGCTGTCTATACCGTCAGAGAAAACGCCGATCCCCCCTTTGACAAACTGGCGGGAGCGCAATACGTGCTCATCCAGTCTACTCCGGTATTAAACGCGCCCGTCGTCGCCAATACCGGAGTGCTGAAACAGGAAACCATCGACGCAATAACCCGGGCTCTTACCTCCGACGAAGTGACCAATAATCCTAAAATCTTCATCGCCGAAGGCGGCAAAGGGTTCTTTAATCAGCCGCAGTGTTTCCTGACCGTTGAAGACGACTGGTTTGAACCCATCAGAGAACTGAGCAAATAAGGAAACGTCCGCAGTGAGAGGATGTTAAACATGGCGTTATTGGAATTAAAAAATGTCACCAAGTATTATAACAGTAATGTTCCGGCTCTGGCCGGTGTGAGCCTTGCGGTCCGGAAGGGTGAGTTTGTTGCCGTCATCGGCCCTTCCGGGGCCGGCAAGTCCACCCTGCTCCGTTGTATTAATCGGATGATTGAAGTAACCGGCGGGGAAATCTATTTTGACGGAGTCGTGGCTTCAAAAATTAAGAAAAAAGAGTTAAGAAAACTAAGGACCAAAATCGGTATGATCTTTCAGCACTATAACCTGGTGGACCGGTTGACTGTAATCGAAAATGTGCTCCACGGCAGGCTTGGTTACAAGTCCACCTTGACGGGCGTGCTGGGCCGGTACAGCCGAGAGGAAAAAATGCAGGCCTATGGAGTGATTCAGTTTTTAGGTCTGCACGATCAGGTTTATCAGCGCTGCGATCAGTTAAGCGGCGGGCAGAAACAGCGGGTGGGGATTGCCAGGGCCCTGGTGCAAAATCCCAAAATGATTTTATGTGACGAGCCCATTGCTTCGCTGGACCCGAACGCTTCACGGATCATTATGGACCATCTGAAAAACGTGGCCACCCAAATGGGCATCACGATGATCGTCAACCTGCACCAGGTAAATGTGGCTCTGAAGTATGCGGACAGAATCATCGGCGTTAACCACGGGAGGATTGTTTTTGACGGTCCGCCGGATGAACTGACGGCCGGGCGAATTGCGGACATTTATGGTACGGAGTCCGGTGAACTGATTATCGAACCGGGAGAAAGAAATGCAAGCTGATATCTTTGTCAAACGAAGAAACAGGAGTCTGCTCTTCTTTGCATTATTGGCCGTGCTGACCGCGGGCTCGATAGTGATTACCCAGTACGATGTGCTGAAAGGTTTTACCAGTATCTTTAATGCCTTTTACTGGGGGATCACCAATTTTTATCCCGATGCCGGGTCGTTGGAGAAGCTGCCCGATATTTTGGTGAAATTGCGGGAAACAGTGCTGATGTCCATCGCTTCCACCACCGTGGCCGCGGTTTTTGCCCTGTTTCTGGCCTTGGCCGGTTCCCGGACTACCAGTATCAACAGTGCGTTTAGTATTGCCAGCCGGGGCATGGCTTCACTTTTCCGCAATATCCCCCTGGTGGCCTGGGCCATGGTTTTAATGCTGGCGTTCAGCCAAAGCCCGTTGACGGGCTATCTGGCCTTGTTTTTCGGCTCCTTCGGGTTTCTATCCAGGGCGTTTATCGAAACCATTGACGAAGTGGGCAGCAACCCGGTGGAAGCTTTGCAGGCCACCGGCGCCGGTTATTTCCATATCATTTTTCAGGCGGTTTTGCCTTCCGGCATGCCCCAGATGATCAGCTGGCTGTTATACATGATCGAGACCAACATCCGCGACGCCACCTTGGTGGGAATTCTCACCGGCACGGGAATCGGCTTTGCTTTTCAAATGTACTACCACAGATTTGATTACCATGCCGCAAGCCTGGTGGTGATTTTAATTGTAATCACGGTTATTGTTATCGAATCCGTATCAAATATGATCAGAAGGGTGATTTTGTGATGCAGGTTGAAGAATCAATTAAAACCTGGGGGCAGTTAAGCGGCAATGATACCAACGATCTGGACGACTTAATCGCCGTTAAACCCCTGAACAGGGCGGCCATAGGGATACGGGCGGTTTTACTGGCTTTGGCGGCGCTGACCGTATATGCCCTGAGCACCATTGATTACCGTAGTGTAGATGTTTACACGGCGGCAGCGGACACGGTCAGTAATTTTAAATTAATGTTTCTGCAGCCGTATTCGCACCGTTTTAGTCTGTGGGAAGCGTTCTACGAAGTGCTGATCACTTTGGGGCTGGCGTTTTTAACCACCTTGTTCGGCGCTGCCGTCGCCTTGTTTTTGGGACTCTTGGCCGCTCAAAATCTGGCCCCGAAGCCGGTTACCAATCTAATCAAAGGTTTTGTGGCTTTTATCAGGGCGGTGCCCACAATCCTGTGGGTATTGATTTTTGCCGTGGCCGCCGGATTGGGCAGCGCGGCCGCAGTTATCGGCATGACCTTCCATTCAATCAGCTATCTAACCAAGGCCTATTCCGAGTCTTTTGAAGACCTGAATGCGGACGTTATCGAAGCTTTAACGGCCAGCGGCGCCAATTGGTGGCAAATTGTTTTTCAGGCGGTGATACCTTCTTCTGTCACTTATTTACTGTCCTGGACCTTCCTGCGTTTTGAGATCAACTTTGCCAATGCCGTTGCCATGGGCGCCGCTGCCGGAGCAGCCGGAATCGGCTTTGATTTGTTCATGGCCGGTGAATATTATTTCGATTTGCGGGAAGTAGGGTTAATTACCTATTTGATTTTGGGTTTCGCCGTTTTGCTGGAGACGTGTTCCACAACTATGAAGGCCGGGTTCCAAAAGAAATGATTATCACGGGGAGGTGGGACAGCCAATGGAATTGCAGGATGTGCTGACCCGGGGGGATTTTCCCCTGTGGCAGGAAATAGCCCGGGGCATTGCCGAGCGGCACGAGGTTAAGGTGGTGCAAAATCCGGATACCTGCCTGGTGATGATGCAGGCCCTGGACAGCGTGGGCGGTACTCCGTTCTGTCTGGGTGAAGTGCTGATCAGCGAGGCCGCGGTGACCGTCGATGGGGTTGTAGGTTACGGCGTGGCTATTGAAGACGAGCCCGCCCGGGTACTGTGTTTTGCGGTGATTAACGCCGCCCTGGCCGCCCGGGTGCCGGAGGAAGAAGAAATTTTAAGCGCTATTGCCGCGGAAAAAGAGCGCCTGCTCCGGATGCAGCGGCGGGAAGACAGTCTTGTGGCCGGCACAAAGGTTCGCTTCGATATTATGGAGGGATAACTGATGAACGTAGTTTTTGAATCCGGCTTCGACAGAGTGTTTGATACCCAGCGCATTTACCGGCTGATGCTGGACGCCGTGGCCAGGCCGGGGAAAATTATGCTCCTTGCGCGCCCGGAGCTTTATCCCCCGGCGGAAATTAATCCTTATGCCGCCGGAGTGGCCTTTACGCTGCTGGACAGTGAAACTTCTTTTGCCCTGCTGCCGGACAACGAAGCTTCCAGGCAATATATTTGTTTGAACAGCGGCTCCCGGGCGGAGGAATTATCCCGGGCGCAGTTTATCATCCTGGACGGCCGGGGTGATTTTCCGGAACTGGCCGGCCTGTGCCGGGGCGACTTGCTTTTCCCCGAACGGGGGGCGACCTTGATCGTCATGGTGGATGCCATTGGCGAACAAGGCGACGGGTTGCGGCTGACCCTGCGCGGACCCGGTGTTGACGGTATTCAGAGACTGGCACTGAAAGGTTTGTGCCCGGCCAATATGCACCGTGTGCAGAAATTGAACCGGGAGTTTCCCTTGGGCGTGGACCTTATTTTAACGGATCAGAACGGCGCCCTGGCGGCTTTGCCCCGCTCCTGCGCCGTGAATATTGAAAAGGAGGTGACCTGCTAATGGGCTATGTGGCGGTTTCCGGAGGTTCGGAGGCCATATTAAAGGCGGAAGAACTGGTCGCTTACTTCCGTCTCAAGGGAGATTCCGCTCCGCTTGAGGTTGGCCAGATTAAAGAACAGCAGCGGCTGGCGGTAGATAAAGTGATGGGGGAGGGGGCTCTGTACGCTCCCACTATTGCCGCCCTGAGTTTAAAACAGGCCGAGGGGGACAACATAGAAGCTTCATTTATCGTGCGCGCCTACCGTGCCACCCGGGCCCGGCGCTATGTTTCGCTGCCGGCCGATACCGGGGAAATGAAAATAATCAGGCGTATTTCCGGCGCCTTTCAAGATATTCCCGGGGGCCAGATACTGGGGCCGACCAGAGACTATACCCAGCGACTGGTGAATTTTTCCCTGCTGGACGAGGAGCGGGACAGCGTGCGTGATTTTCTTATGGGTCTGGATGTACAGATGTCCGCACAGCAGCTTCCCGATACCTTCCCCAAAGTGGTGGAACTACTGCGCCGGGAGGGGCTGCTGGTGGAGCCTTCGGACGCAGGCGGTGGTTTGTGTGATATCACCAGGGAGAGTATCTCCTTCCCCTGCCGGCGCTCCGCCAAGCTGCAGTCCTTGGCCCGGGGGGAGACCGGGGCCATGATGGCCCTGGCCTACAGTTCCATCCGGGGATACGGCGATATCCACCCCTACCTGGGAGAACTGCGGGTGGGCACCGTGCCGCTGCGCATCAATCACCCGGGCGCCAATGAACCGGTATATGTAGGCGGGATTCTGGTAACCGAGGCTGAAATCATTGCCCGGTATGACGAGGGGGATAAGAGCGGTAAGCCGCAGCTTACCCTGGGTTACGGCCTGTGTTTCGGCCACAATGAACTGAAAGCCATTTCCATGGGCATTCTTGACCGCACCTTGCTCAGCCGCTCCGCCCATAAAGCGCCGGCGGAAGACGAAGAATTTGTTCTATATCATATTGACGGCATTGAATCCTCCGGCTTTGTGGCCCACTGGAAACTGCCCCATTATGTGACCTTTCAATCTACGCTGGACCGCCTGCGCAGGACCAGGAAGCTTAAGGAGGATGAAGATGCACCAGCAGGGCTATAATTTCGCTTTTTTAGATGAAAACACCAAAAGGGAAATCCGGCGTAAAGTTTTAAAGGCGGTGGCTATTCCCGGTTACCAGGTGCCCTTTGCTTCCCCGGAACTGCCCATTGCCCGGGGCTGGGGCACCGGCGGCATCCAAATCACCATGTCCATTATCGGGCCGAACGATGTGCTTAAAGTAATCGACCAGGGCTGCGACGGCGGTGTAAACGCGGTGAATATCCGCAATCTGCTGGTAAAGACCACCGGGGTTGAGACTACCTTCGACACCAAAGCGGCCACTATCGTGCAGACGCGGCACCGGATACCCGAGGAAAAGATGCGCGAAGATCAGATCCTGGTTCTCCAGGTGCCCATTCCCGACCCGCTGCGCTACGTGGAGCCCAGTGAGGTAAAAGCCAGGGAGATGCACGGTGAAATGGATTACAGCAGAATGTGGATTTTCCTGTATGAGAACATTGTCAAATGGGGGGAGATTACCATCGGCGCGCGTTATCCGTCCCTGGTCAACGGCCGCTATCTTATTGATCCGTCGCCGATACCGCGTTGGGACGTGCCGAAGCTGGACAATGCGGATACATTATATCTTTTCGGCGCCGGCCGGGAAAAAAGGATTTATGCCGTCCCGCCCTACACCAGGGTGCAGCCGCTGGAGTTTGATGATTTTAAATTCCGGGTTGAGGATTTTAACGGCCACAGTTGTACCCGCTGCGGCGCTTCACATACTTATCTCAATGAAATTACGGGCGCCGGGAACGGCCAAAAAATATACGCTTGTTCCGACAGCAGTCACTGTGACAAGCTCCGGCGGGCCCGGAAGGAAGGAACTGACTGATGATAGCGGAAGATAACACCGTGCTGGAGGTTAACAACCTGATCAAGCTGTACGGAAGCGGCTGTCCCCACTGCCTGACCATGACCGGCCCGGAATCCGGCACCAGCGCCTGCCCCCGCTGCAACACCCTGGTGGCCTGCGGCGGCGTCAGTTTAACGCTGGAGCAGGGTGAAATACTGGGCATCGTGGGGGAAAGCGGGTCCGGCAAGAGCACATTGGCGCGCTGCCTGTATTTTGACGAGCAAGTTTCGGGCGGTGAGTGTTATTTCAGCGCCTTTGACGGCGGAAGGACAAATATTTTCACCCTGTCCGCCCAAAACAAAAGGACCATCCGCAACCACCTGATGGGCATGGTGTACCAGAATCCGCTGCTGGGCATCAAACCCCATTTTACCGCCGGCGGCAACGTGGCGGAAAAATTATTAACCGCCGACGTATATAATGTGTCCTCAATCAGAAAACGGGCGGCGGAACTGCTGGGGCGCACCGAAGTGCCCCTCAGCCGGATGGACGATTTTCCGGCCAATTTCAGCGGCGGGATGCAGCAGCGGGTGCAGATTGCCAAGGCCCTGGCCAATAATCCCCCGGTGCTTTTCCTGGACGAGGTGACCACCGGACTGGACGTTTCGGTGCAGGCCCGGGTATTGGATTTAATCAAGGAAATTCAGCGGGAGCTGAGCATTGCCATGCTGGTGGTGTCTCACGATCTGGGCGTCATCAGAATGCTGGCGGACCGTACCGCCGTGATGAAAAACGGCCGCATCCTGGAAACGGGACTTACGGATCAGATACTGGAAGACCCTCAGCACGATTACACTCAGCTGCTGGTCCATTCCATGCTTTAGGGGGGTTGGCATGCTTAATCAAAATGAAATCCTGGCGGTCAGAGAACTATTCAAACAGTTTACCCTGCATGTTCTGGGGGAGAAGGTCATCACCGCCTGCGAGAACGTCAGCTTCGTGCTGCGGCGGGGGGAGTTTCTGGGTCTTACCGGACCCAGCGGCGCGGGCAAATCCTCGGTGATTAAATGCATCTACCGTACTTACCTGGCCACTTCGGGCAGTATTATTTATAGCCACCGGGACGGTCGGGAAACAGACCTGGCCTGTGCGCCGGAGCGGGAAATAATCCGGCTGCGCCGGTTGGACATCGGTTACGCCAGCCAGTTCCTGAAAGTGATGCCCCGGGTGCCGGCGCTGGACGTGCTGGCCGGAGAACTGAGGAAAAAAGGCTGGGATATGGAACAGGCCGGCGAAAGGGCCGGGGAGTACCTAAAAATGATGAACATTGACCGGACTTTGTGGGATGCCTACCCGTCGACCTTCAGCGGCGGAGAGCAGCAGCGGGTCAACCTGGCCCGGGCATTGATTACCGAACCGCGGCTGCTGCTGCTGGACGAACCCACTGCCTCCCTGGACCATGAAACAAAACAGATCGTGGTGCGGGTATTGACGGAAGCCAAAAAGGAGGGCACCAGCATTATCGGTATCTTTCACGACTTGGACGCTATGCACCGCCTGGTGGACAGGGTGTTCGTCATGCGGGCGGGCCGGTGCGATGATGCCGAAGTGAGGCGGGAGGTCATATGAAAAAAACAACTTTACTGATTACCAACGGCCGGGTGGTGCTGCCGGATCGCGTACTTGACGCGGCGGAAATTTACATGGAAGAAGGCATTATACAGCAGGTGGGGAAACGCACTAACATCAATGCCGCCCGGACGGCGGATACCGTGATTGACGCGGACGGGGGATATATTCTGCCGGGGCTGGTTGATCTGCACAGCGACGCCATCGAAAAGGAATTGGAACCCCGGCCGGGGACTTTTTTCGATATTGCTCCGGCATTCAGCGAGCTGGAAAAAAAACTGGCCGGACAGGGCATCACCACCATGTTTCATTCCTTTTCTTTTGCCGGGGCGGAGTACGGAGTGCGCAACGATGCCGAAGCGGCCGCTGCCATCCGCCAGATAGCGGCGATGGCCGGGTACCGTTCACTAATCCGCAATCGTATCCACCTCCGCTTTGAGATTACCAACTACCGGTGTCTGGATATCGTTATGTCCCTGCTGGCCGACAGGCTGGCTCATCTATTGTCGTTTATGGACCACACTCCGGGACAGGGGCAATATCCCACTCTGGAGGATTACCGCCGCTATATGGAAAAAACCTACCACCTGCCATACAGCGCCATAGAGGACAATATTGCCTTGAAGGAAAAAGGCCGGGCCATGGCTCACGGCTGTGTCGAAAAACTGGGGTCGGCTGCCGGAAAGGCGAGTATTCCCATTGCTTCCCATGACGATGACAGTCCCGGCCGGGTTGCATATTATCGCGGCCTGGGGGCTGCCATCAATGAATTCCCCATTAACCTGGAAACGGCCCGGGCGGCTCACCGCAGCGGCAATTACGTTTGCGTGGGCGCGCCCAATATAGTGCGGGGCGGTTCCACAGGTCGGGGGATGCGGGCTGCCGACGCCATTGAGGCCGGGCTGGCCGGAGTAATTTGTTCCGATTATTATCCTCCGGCCATGCTGCAGTCTGTCTTCATATTGGCCGACAGTATGCTGAGTTTGCCCGAGGCGGCGCGTTTGGTAACCCTGGAACCCGCCAGGGCGGTGGGACTGGACCGGCTGGGCAGCTTGGAGGAAGGCAAATGGGGAGACGCCGTGGTGGTCAACATGCGGGGCGACGTTCCCGTGGTCACCAGGACGGTAGTGGGCGGGGTTCAGGTTTACGGGGTTAATTACCGGAGATCAATAACGGAGGGATTGCAGAGTGAAAATTGCAGGTTTTGCCATCAATGCTGACGCTGCCAAAGTGGACGGCAGTCCTGATACTTTGCGGGAGGAACTTGATTACTATGCCCGGCTGGGTTTCCCTTATGTGGAAATTGCCCCTCACGGCGCCGGCGTCATGTTCAACGGGCGGTTGAACAAGGAAAGGATGAAGGGATTACTGGCCTTGTTGGCGGGCTATCCCTTTCGCTACGTCGTGCACGGCCCCAATCCCATGAACCTGATGAATATGGAAGCCGGCGATGTGGAGCGGCGCATGTTTATATCCACCATTGAGTTCACGGCGGCGCTGGGGGCCGGCGTCATGGTCTACCATGCGGGCCGTTTTCTGCCGGAGGAAAAATTCCTGCTGCCCGGGGCGGTCATGCCGTCTTTAAAAGTTCAAAAGGCTATGTTGGACATGGAACGGTCACTGCTGGGGGAAATGGGTGATCTGGCGGCGCGGTACGGAGTGACCATAGCTGTGGAAAACGCTCGCCCCTTCCTTGACGCCAGCCCTTATTGTTACGGTGAATTTCTTGACCAACTGGGCGCCGTGATCCGGGAGATTAACCATCCCCGGGTGGGCGTCACCCTCGACCTGGGCCATGCCTACCTGGCCGCTTGCCACTATCATTTCGATTTGCTGGACGAGGTGGAAGCCGTTGCGCCTTACGTCAGACATATTCATTTACATGATAATTTCGGCAAAATCTGCGCGTCCTACGAAAAAAAGCAGGCTGAAATGGCCGCCACCGGGCGCGGCGACATGCACCTGCCGGTCGGTTGGGGAGAAATTCCCGCCGGTGATGCTTTGGCACGGCTGAATAATTTCAACGGGGTCATCACCCTGGAAATGCGTCCCCGCTACAGCGCTTTTTACGGTGAAGCCTTGGCCAACGCCAGAGCCCTGGTTTATGGGGGAGATAGGGAAAGAAAGGGTGAATTAAATGAATAGCGTTCCAGGCCCGGACCTGATTGTCAGGCGGGCTGCCATAAATGATCTGCCGGACATTATGTCTCTTTACCGTGACCTGGAGGGAGCTTACGGTGGTCACACTGCAGCCGGGAGCGAAGCAGATCAGGAAAAGCTCTGGGAGCAGGTAAGCGCCGACCCCCGCCAGCATATCCTGGTGGGGGTGAAGGACCGGCGGATTATCGGCACGCTGACGGTGATCATTATCCCCAATCTCGGGCACCGGGGCAGTCCCTGGGCGGCGGTGGAAAATGTTGTGGTGGACAGTAAATTTCGGGGGAGGGGCATTGGCACGCGCCTCATGGCCGAGGCCGGACGGATAGCCCGGGAGCATGGCTGCTACAAAATAATACTGTCCAGCAATCTCAGCCGCCGGGACGCCCACGATTTTTACGCTAAGTTAGGCTGGCGCATGACCCATGCCGGATTTTCCCTGGAGCCGACCGTTTAAAACGGCTTGATGCAAATTATTTGCAGTAGATCAGGACTGCGTTCCGCAGAAACGACGCGCAGCCGGGCGCAATCTGGTCGTAATAAACAGTAAACCGGGGATCATCCACATACATCTACGCAACGCCGATATGCAACCTCGTATAATCCGGTAATTCGATAGGCTCGCCTTCTTATTACTTCAAAAGCCCTGCTTTTTCATGCAGCCGTCCTATTTTTCTTATGTCTTGCTCTGATACGGCGTGGACATTATTGATCATTTGCAGCGTATTCCTGCGTTTGAATACGATACACCGGATGCCCCGCAGCACCCAGCAGATCGGAAGTAGTTTAGGCACCCTTTCAAGGAACGGGTATTTGATTTTCATGATGTCAAAGGGCGGAAAAAACAGCTTCAAGCTGTACAACCATTTTGCCATCCTGACCGAATACTGTTTACCTGACTTGATGCCCATAGAAGATACGACAGCATGTTTTCTTATGCCATAAACGCCGCTGCAAGAAACGTACTCCGTCATTTCATCGTACAACACAGTGCTCCCGGCATTCCCAAACCATACTTCACAAAGGCCGGAGATGTTTTTCGCAAATTCCAGAAAGTTGATTTTATTTAGCTCCGCCTGTATGTAGTCCCAGTCCATTTCATCTTTATAGCGCTCTTTATACACCCATATGTCCAGAAAAGAACGGATGCCGGTGCCGCCGCCCGAGTAGTGTTTGGTCAGGTGGATTAAGAGATAGATATAAAAGTCCTCACGGGAAAGCTCGTATGTATAATCACAGCCAGGTTTTAGGAGAGCTCTCTCCCAGGTTTTTTTCAGATAATCGCTGTAGGGACTGTCTTCTGAAATAAGCCGGTGGTGCATTTCTATATTCATGAACGGCTGCCTGTAAAAAACATCGTGGTTTCCGCCCTGGTGCTTAGCCGTATAGCCTTGCTCCGGCATGATTTTCTTTACCTTTTCCGCCTGTTCCGTTTTAAAATAAATATCTATGTCGGCCATTAGGCGCATGTCGGGACGCGGATACAGATATTTAAGCAGGCAGCCTTTCAGGGGCATACTGGCAATTCCCTTTTCTTCAAAGGCTTCTAAGATTTGCTCCACCGCGATATGCTGGGTGGCTTCTCTTGCCACGGCTTTTTTGCGGTCGCTCTCAAATTTCTCCAGAATGTCCCGGGGTGGCTGATTGTCACACGTCAGCCTGCTTACGCCATAGCAAGCCATATTCGATACGCCATGCCAGACCGCAAGCTTATATAGCTTTTCCCAATCCAGCTTATCCGGCGGATTTTGTGGCTGTGTATCCTTTAATACCGCGGACAGCAGGTGAATTAAATATTGGCTTTCAAGCTGTATGGACTGCATGTGGACGCCTCTTTTCGATAGTGAGCAATTTTCCGTTTTTGATACGGATTTCCCTATCACACACGGGTAACGCCGTTTTTTTATGGCTTATCAGGATGCGGGTCTTGTCGGTCAGGTTCCGTATATTGTTGATAAGCCTTTCTTCGGTGGCTTCATCTGGGAAAAATCTTGCCGCAAGGAATAAATTTAGGCCGCCGCAAGCGAAAATCAGGGCAAAGAGAGGGTCAAATATGTATAATACCGTCAATGCACAGGAACGTCTGTTTATCCTTCATAGGCTTTATCTCCCAAAAACCTTTTCATTCTAAAAAAGACTTGCCTTGCTCTTAAATAAATCCACCGGAGGGGATATATCCATACCCAGAACCTGCAATATACTTGATACCAAAAACCTTCACAGGATATGTATTTACCGTTCCGCCAGATTCCTCTGACTACGCCGATGACCTGGGAATGCTGCACCCGGTATTCCTTGACGTACTGATTATCTCCGGTGACGACATAGCCGTCCGCTTTTACCGCCACGATCCTGTGCAGGACATATTGGCCGTTATTGCGGATAAATAAAGGGATATCATATTTTTTCAAACAGTTTCCCCGCGGTTTCATAATGCACACCTTATCCTCGCAGTGGCGCAGCAGGGGGCGCATACTGTCGCCGGTTGGTGTAAAAATAACTTCTCCGCCGTTTTCCAGGGTCTCCTTCATCAGCGGTGAAAGCTCCGACATGGCAACTATTTTATTCAAGGAGATCAGCTTCCTTTAACTTCTGGAGAAATTCGGATATATCGGCTTTGACGGTGGCTTCATCCGTTTCATATTCCTCCAGCATGGCGGAAAGCAATTCCTGCTCGGTCTTATCCTCCGCAAGCTGTTTCCACAAAAACGCACCGGTGCCGTTTAAGCTGATCATGCCGGAAAAATCGATGGACGCCTTGCCTGTGGGCACCACCACACAGGTTCCGGCAACCTCGCGCATCACATAATCGGACTTTATCTTCATTTTTCATTCCTCGTTTCCATTCTTGATTGACAGATTTCGTAATATGCCGTTTTTACCGCATCAATGCTGATGTCGCAGTCCAGTTGATAGACCGGTATCTTTTGCAGCAGGGCGTCCATCAGGGTTAAAAGCCTGTTTATCCTGTCCCTGTCGCCGCCCGGACGCTGGCTCTGGTAAAACAGCATTTGCACCGCTTCCTTATTGCTCAAGCGCCGGATATGATTTTCCTTTGCCTGTTTCAGAAAAACAACCGCACTGAGGGGGACACGGATATTGTTATTCAAGGCGCTTTTCCCGCTCCAGGGTGCGCCATAGACGTAAAAAATATCCTCTGTCCGGCGCAACAGCGGCTTGTCGTCATTGATAACCACCGCCCGGTCCGGGCCAAAATATTGCCGCCACAGATGGGTATGGGTGGATTTGCCCGTACCGCAGGGGCCGGAAAACAGGACCGCTTGGCCATCCAGCGCCACTGCCGAAGCGTGGAGGCAGAATCCGTCAAAGTCCAGCAGCTTGCAGGCAAAGGCATAGCCCGTCTGAATGTATTCCCACTCGTCAAGTGACAGATGGGGATATTTTGCTCCGGTCTTGTGCATTTTTTCCCTGTCGATACTCATGGTAATATCCGCTTTTCCCTTTGTATCCGCCCCGTAGGGCTTCATTAATCTTTGCAGGGTTTCTCCCGCGCCTTCCATTGCCACGGTCAAGTCGGCTATTTTGTAATGGTTCAAATTGATTTTCTTCCTTTCCGGCCCGATGAGGGATACACATGGGCTGAACAGGACAGGGGGCTTTAACCGCCTGTCATGTTCAGCCAGCCATGCTTTTTAACGAATGTCGCCCCAGCCGAATTCGTCGCCGGTCCCGCTGCCCCCGTTGGTTAATGTACTTGCCAGGATATCCTCCGGTTCAAATGTTATAATTTCAATCTCCGGCTTTTCATAAGCCTTTTTCATAACAAACACCTCCCTAATCAATTAAATCCTTGACAGTGACTGTGGTCACCGGCGTGTATTTTGTTGCTGTTCCCACTGTTGAAAAAGCTCTGACATAGAGCGGAACTTTAATGTCACTTTCCAGAATTTCGGTAACGGTACACGCAATGATATACTGCCCTCCCAGGCTTTTTGCCGTTACGGGTGAACCTGAGGCTGTTATCTGGGTATATACCGTCGAGGTCGCTTTCTCGGAAGCATTCTCCCTGGTGGGGATTGCCTGGGTTTTTGAGAAAACAAAGCCGACTTCCTTGGCGTTCAGGGTATTGATAATGGCGATAAAACGAATATCATAGGTATTTGTGTCCCCGTTATGTCTCGCTTGCGCCCCCTTGTATGTTACCAGGCAGCCGTCCTCGTCAACTGAACTCACTGTCAGGGTGAAGGTTAGCGTAGCGTCGGGCGAGGTGCCGTTGCTTGCTGTCAGGATAACCGGATAGCTGCCTGGCGTGAGTCCCGCCGCGATGTCCAGCTTCTTTGTCGCATCGTTCCATGTGATTTTGCTGTCCCCGGAGGTCTTGGTTACCTCCACCGGCTCCGTGCCCGTAATGGTGTAGTCCCCGGTGGAGGTGGCGCCGTAGCCTTCCGCTAGCGTCATGGCCGTCGGGCCGGTGAGGGTGGGGGCTGTAGTATCGGCATCAATGGTCTTTACGGTGATAACCGTGTCGAAATCCGCATAGTTCGTACTTTTTACCGTTACCTTAATGGTGGCGGTTTTATCCGCGGCGGCTACCGGGTTCACCGGAATGGTCAGCGTATCGCCGGAGGTATAATTAAGCGAACCCAGCACACCGTCGCCGTTGGCGGTAATCGAAGGAACGTATGCCACCGTCCCCAAGGACTTCGGACTGCTGATGGCCGGCAGTAGGGTGGTCAGGTCGAAGGGGTAGTCCTGCGAATGATTCTTGACCACTTCTAACATCTGATCGACGCCGGTTGGCGCGGCGGCCTTGCTGATGCTCTGTCCCGTTAGGTTTAAGCCAGTGCTGCTCAGGGTATAATTCTTGGCTGTTCCCGAACCGGCAAGCATCACCGCGCCGGTTACGGTCTTGTCGCTGCCCGCGTCCGCGCTGTCAAAGGCAGCTTCGGTTACGGTGTAGTCGGTACCGATAGCCAACGTTTCGCTGTTTTGCAGTCCGTCGAAGGTTATGGCGCTTAGCGCGGCGCTTGTCGTACCATCGTAGGTTTTCGCTGCCGCTGCCCCGCCGGTAATGGTCAGCGGCGCCTTAGCGATGGTGTAATCACCCAGGGTAATATCTGCGGTTGTCGCAGCATAGTTTGTGCCCTCCGCTATGCTCACCGTGACGGCGTAAGTAGTGGCGTCTCTGGGAGCAGTAGCGCTGCCGTTATATTTGACCGTCATCGTGCCAAGCCCTGATGGGCCGGTCACGTTTAGAGACTGCGCCAATCCGTTATAGGTTTTATTGGCAAGGCTATAGGTCAAATCAGCCGCCGTGGGTGTTTTTTTGTTCGCCGTCAAGGTTACTTTATATTTGTTGTTATTGTCGGTATATCCGTTGTAGTCGTCGTGTGCGAGAAATTTGTGCGTTGTTGTACCCAATTCTGTAGGTGTATATGTATATAGTGAAGAATATGATGAAGAATCTTCTATATATACAGCCCCCACGCCGTTTAACGACACCTTGTACTTTAGAGGGTCTTCATCGGTGTCGGTGAAAATATCAGATAAGTCAAGGGTATACGTATCGCCTAATGTCACGCTCGCCGAAGCTTCCGTCTGGACACCGCTTTTGAGGGTGGGCAGGGTGTTTGCGAATGTGAAATTTGCCGTAACCGTCGTGTCCGTGGACGGCATGATAAATGTTGTGGAAGCGGCATTGCTGTCGGTGAAAGTTCCTCCGCCTACACTGGTCCAGTTGTTGAAGGCAGAATGAATGTTGGCGGGCGTTGCCGAAAGATTGACAACCCGTCCGCCCTCGAAGGGGCCCGAATCGGGGGTCACAGTGCCGCCGGTACCTGCGGCGACAGTCAGCGCATGACCCTTGACATGAACCTTGCTATTATAGAAGGTGTATTCAAAATAGCCGGTGCCTGAATTATATGTCCCCTCGCCAAGGGAGAAAGTTTTCGAGGGCTCTATACCCATCTTAATGGCAATGCTTTCCGGTGCTCCTTGCAGATAGATCCCGCCGTTTATTGTGGTGGTGATATCTGTTGCGTACACCCCCACAGGTCTGGAACCGGTCACACAAAGATCGCCTCCAATCATAATACTATTTTCACTGGTACCAGTACTGAATCTGGCATCAATGCCGTAGGAGGCATTTGTAACAATAAGGTCCCCACCTATATGCAGTGAGGATTTGCTGCCATTAATCCACACGCCTTTTTCATCGCCGCGCGCATCCCCGGAAACGGTTAATGAGCAGAAATTTGCGAGCTCAGCGGCGTATCCGTCAGGTGAATAAATATTAGAGACCCTTGCTTTGGCCTTATTCTGAAGTACGACCGCAGCACCATTAATGTTCAGATGCGCGTTTTCCCCCTCCCCAACAAGGTTAAGGGTTGAGTCGCTGAAGGCTTGTAGTTTACTGTTGATGTTCAACGTGTACCCATTTAGATTAACTTCAAGGGTTCGCGTTGCGAGTAAATCAACAGGTTCATTACAGTCGATATCTTGCAGCAGCGTCAAAGTTCCCCCATTTTCAAAGGCATCTCTAATAGCCCGAATGGAATCGGTGTAATCCACCCCGTTGACATTGCAGACCGCGCCCGCGAGAGCTGCAAGAATCGGCGCCGCTTTGCCGACTGTGATTGCAATTTCAGGCAGATCAGCATTTAGAGTATAACCCGATACTTGAGCGTTAAAGATGTAAGCCCCGGCCTTTTCGCCGTCATAATCGGGTGAAGATGCCCACTCCACAGGAATTGGAATATTTATCTCCGTTGTTTCCGGCTCGGGTGCTTCTGTATCCTCGGCTACCACGCGCACGGTTGCGTTCAGGGTGTTTGGCAAATTCAAATCCTCCAGAGAGGTGCCTAAAGCTACCGTTTGGTTTGCCGTTTCCTCCGGCAGTGTGTCGAAAGCGATGATCTCGCCGCCTTCGCCCGCACTGGCCGCCAGCGCCGTCACAGGCAGTTGCGCAATGGTTAAGGCTGCGACAAGTAAAAGAGCCAAAATTATTTTGGTTTTTTGCATGGCTTTTCCTCCTCATTATTCGTTTTGATCATAACTCTGTTTTCATAGAACCTCATTTCATAAATATCACTGCTCCCCTGGTGGTTTGTCCCTCATCTTGGGTAAGGGGAAAAAAACAGCCTCCCTATACTCAGAGGATAATATCTTTCTGCCTGATCTATCGCTCGTGAACAGTTTCACCGGATCGGATAGATTTGCTAATTTTGTATCGTAGCTGATTCGATCATGCCGAACAAGCCAACGTAGTCACGGGAGCTGTCGTTGATGTACAGTCCAGAAATCGTATACCTGCCGCCGTCAAAGTTGCTCTTAAAAGGCATCACTTTGTTGTTGATATAACCTCCAATCGGCTGCCAGCCCTTGCCGCCGTTGTAGTCTTGACCATATGCGGAGAGGTCGAGGTCGTTCATCAGCTTCAGATAAACCTTTGCGCTGGCGTCATTGAGCAAAAAGCTCTCCAACCGTCCCGCATTGACCAGCTCGGCAATTTCCGCAAGCTGCGCCGCCGTGGTAATTTCCAGCGGACTTATGCCTGTACCGCCGCCGCCCATACGGAAAGGCGCAAAGCGGCTGACCGTTTCGGGGATATACACCGTGATGCGGAGCGCTTCAAGGCCGCCCGCAAGGGTATAGCCCTCGCCCGGCACAGCGTCAAACACATAAAGCCCGTGCTCGGGGGCGTTCTCGTCATCGTCCTGCTCCGTCTGCCATGTCACCGGAACTTGTACGGCTTCGCCCTCCACCGTACCGCCCACCGTTTCGGGGAATATGAGCTCGGCGGTGTTCTGCCGGCGGATTTCGTCCGGCAATTCCTCAAGTGCGTCCCGATTGGGACAGCCGCTATTTTGTAAATACAATTTTAGCGCTCATGAGGAGAAAGGGATTACTGTTTTCGTGGCGGTATTTGCTGACTTTTGTGCTGTTTTGCACACAAAAAAAGACCTCCGAACCGTGGCAGCCGGAAGTCTTTCTCTTAATTTTTCTATTCTTGTATCATCATTGCCCGATACTCGGATGGGGTCATTCCCAATTCCTGTTTGAGTTTTTTTGACAGCTTTCCGTTGTAATCCACGCCACATTCATTAAACACTTGGGCGATGGACAGATTGCTGTCACACAGCATTTTCTTGAGCTTTTGGAGCTTAACGCTCTGATAATAGTGGTGGGGCGTCATACCCACATGTTCCTTAAATAAACGTGCGTAGTGATACCTGCTCATATGGACAATGCGTGACAGTACATCCGCATCAAACTCTTCCTTCCAATGCTCATCTATGTATTCTTTGCCCCTTATCACTTCATCCCTGCCCTGATAATACCGGGAAGTGGTAAAAACAGTCACGATATATGCTATTTTATGGTGTGCATCACGGATGGGAAAAGCCGTCATATTGTGATACAGGCTTTCCGAAAGCAGCTCAGCATTGCCGCCATACTTTTCGATCAGTTCTTGAAGCGGCACTCTAAGATCATAGGCGTGGACAATCTCTCCCTGAAACGCCCGCCGTACAAAATCTTTTACGCCCCATCTGTCAAGGTTCGGATTGTTGCGTAGGTTGTTGCCCTTTATCAATTCTCTTGTAGGAGACTTAACAAACTCAAAAAACGCTTCATTTGCGAAAATTATTGTGCCATCCGGCGCGCAGATATGCAGCGGATACGGAAGCTGCTTGACGATTTCTGCAAATACATCTTTGTTTTCGATCAATGGTATTGGTGACTGGATGACCGCTTCTGTTTCCGTTTGCGAGGGGGCTTGTTTACGCCTTTTATCCTTCGGCTTGGCGGTTTCTTTTGGGATCAGCCAAGTGTTCCCTGTTTTTACGGCTCCGGCAATCCGACCCGACACCACATGGTAGGTAATGGACCGTGTGGATACGCCCCATTTTTCTGCGGCTTCTTTTATCGTTATGTAATTCATGAAAAATCCTCTATTTGACGATGTATTTGTTTATCTCATTATACTTCAAACAGATGAAGAATTCAAGGACAATCCCTGAGTTGACTCTTAACGGAAATAGGCTTAAAGGTGCCAATTAGCCACTTAAAGATCGGTTTCTCCTTGGAACGCCCGCAAAACAAAGTCCTTTATTCCCCATCTGGCGAGGTTTGGATTTAACAATACATTGTATTTTTTATATATTCTTTCGGGATTGGATATTTTAGCGAACTGTAAAAACTCTTCATTGGCCAGCAGCATCGTGCCATCCGGCGCACATATATGCATCGGATAGGGAAAGTGCTTCACGATCTGGGCAAACAGCTCTTTATTTTCATAGAGAGACTGAAAAGGCCATGGGCCTTCATGCCTGTTTTGTTCATATAATTCATATATGTCTTTAGATACCACCTGTTCCTTTTCACTTTGCATGAGGCTTTTCTTTCGCCGTTCGTCAGATGGTTGAGGGGAATTCTGAGGAATGAGCCACAGATTCCCCCTTTTTATCGCGCCCTCGATGCGTCCGCTCACCACATGGTATGTAATCGCCCGTGTAGATACACCCCATTTTGCTGCCTCTTCTTTATATTGTGATGTAGTCCATGAAATCACCCATATATATAATTGTTTTCTAAATTATTATACTTCATATAAATGAAGATTGTAATGCTCCACCGGAATTATAAAGCTACAGGGTTTCTGGATTTTCCGAGCTTGATGTAAAGGGGGAAAATCAAACCTTATAAGCTTAACCATGATAAAATAAAATTATTACTTCCTACGGCGGCGGCCCCACGGAGGGTTCATCCAGCAGCAGTCTGGGCCGGACCATCAGTGCCCTGCCGATGGCCAGCATCTGCTGTTCCCCTCCGGAAAGATTGCCCGCGGGCTGTTCCCGGCGCTCCCTCGGCGATTTTTTGACCGAAGTTCAGCACGGCCACCCGGTCGCACAGGTTCATCACCAGGTTCATAATGGGGTTAGTAATCCGCTGACAGTGACTGTCGTCACCGGCGTGTATTTTGTTGCTGTTCCTACGGTTGAAAAGGCTCTCACATGAAGTTCGTCGTTGATATCATCCGCCGGAATTCCGGTAACGGAACACGCAATGATATACTGTCCTCCCAGGCTTGCCGCCGTTACGGGCGAACCTGATGCTGTTATCTCCTCATATACCGTCGAGGTCGCTTTCACGAAAGCATTCTCCCTGGTGGGGATTGCCTGGGTTTTTGAGAAAACAAAGCCGACTTCCTTGGCGTTCAGGGTATTGATAATGGCGATAAAACGAATATCATAGGTATTTGTGTCCCCGTTATGTCTCGCTTGCGCCCCCTTGTATGTTACCAGGCAGCC
This sequence comes from Desulfoscipio sp. XC116, assembly GCF_039851975.1. Classification (GTDB taxonomy): domain Bacteria; phylum Bacillota; class Desulfotomaculia; order Desulfotomaculales; family Desulfallaceae; genus Sporotomaculum. Next base: position 2,582,689 of record NZ_CP156660.1, on the reverse strand, counting down.
GTCCTCGTCAACTGAACTCACTGTCAGGGTGAAGGTTAGCGTAGCGTCGGGCGAGGTGCCGTTGCTTGCTGTCAGGATAACCGGATAGCTGCCTGGCGTGAGTCCCGCCGCGATGTCCAGCTTCTTTGTCGCATCGTTCCATGTGATTTTGCTGTCCCCGGAGGTCTTGGTTACCTCCACCGGCTCCGTGCCCGTAATGGTGTAGTCCCCGGTGGAGGTGGCGCTGTAGCCTTCCGCCAGCGTCATGGCCGTCGGGCCGGTGAGGGTGGGGGCTGTAGTATCGGCATCAATGGTCTTTACGGTGATAACCGTGTCGAAATCCGCATAGTTCGTGCTTTTTACCGTTACCTTAATGGTGGCGGTTTTATCCGCGGCGGCTACCGGGTTCACCGGAATGGTCAGCGTATTGCCGGAGGTATAATTGAGCAAACTCAGTACACCGTCGCTGTTGGCGGTAATCGAAGGAACGTATGTCACCGTCCCCAAGGACTTCGGACTGCTGATGGCCGGCAGTAGGGTGGTCAGGTCGAAGGCGTAGTCCTGCGAATGATTCTTGACCACTTCTAACATCTGATCGACGCCTGTTGGCGCGGTGGCCTTGCTGATGCTCTGTCCCGTTAGGTTTAAGCCGGTGCTGCTCAGGAGATAATTCCCGGCTGTTCCCGAATCGGTAAGCGCCACCGTGCCGGTTACGGTCTTGCCGCTGCCCGCGTCCGCGCTGTCAAACGCAGCTTCGTTTACGGTGTAGTCGGTACCGATAGCCAGCGTTTCGCTGTTTTGCAGTCCGCCGAAGGTAATGGCGCTTAGCGCGGCGCTTGTCGTACCGTCGTAGGTTTTCGCTGCCGCTGCCCCGCCGGTAATGGTCAGCGGCGCCTTAGCGATGGTGTAATCACCAAGGGTAATATCTGCGGTTGTCGCAGCATAGTTTGTGCCCTCCGCTATGCTCACCGTGACGGCGTAAGTAGCGGCGTCTTTGGGAGCAGCAGCGCTGCCGTTATATTTGACCGTCATCGTGCCAAGCCCTGCAGGACCGGTCACGTTTAGAGACTGCGCCAATCCGTTATAGGTTTTATTGTCAAGGCTATAGGTCAAATCAGCCGCCGTGGGTGTTTTTTTGTTCGCCGTCAAGGTTACTTTATATCTGTTGTTATCGTCTGTATATCCGTTGTAGTTGTCGTATGCGAGAAATTTATGCGTTGTTATACCCGCCTTTGCAGGCGTATAACTATAAAGTGATGAAGGTATGTCAACAGCCGCCGCGCTGTTTAACGACACCTTGTAGTTCAGCGGGCCGCCTTCGGCGTCGGTGAAAATATCAGATAAGTCAAGGGTATACGTATCGCCGTATGTCACGCTCGCCGAAGCTTCCGTCGGGACACCGCTTTTGAGGGTGGGCAGGGTGTTTTGCAGGATTACGCTGACATTGTCTACCGTTGCGCCTATTGGCCCTCCGATCGAAACACGGATTTTGCGCGTGCCTGCGTCAATCAGACTGCCGCTTGTTTTTGTCCACAGCGTGCTTCCGTTTGCGGCAAGACCGGATATGATCATTTTTCCTCCCTGCGTGGCATCGCATGAGGCGGTAAAGCGGGACATCCCCTTATCAAATATGTTGCTAAAGCGTGTGACATCGATATCCTGGTACATGAAATATTCCGTGGAACTTACTGTTCCTACGATAAACTTAACACCGTCGGAATAGAAACGGCCCTCCGGGTTTGTCCAACCCGTTATGGACGTTCCATCGCCGTTGATCACGATGTTGCTTCCAATTTGAATGGCCGGATATACGGTGACCCGGAAACGCATGCGCGTGGTCTTGTTTCCGTCGGAAACGGCGATCGTCACATCCGCTTCGCCAATCTCGTATTCCACCGATCTTAGGCGGATTGCGCCATTAGCCCCGCTCAGACTAACCTCGATGTTCGCATCGGGGATCAGCGTCTGATTCGATGAATATGCCGATACTGTGAGGCTGCTCAGATTTGTATCCGTATCGCTGACCGTAAAGCCGAGCGGCCCCAACGTGCTCCCCGAATCGGTCACCTGGCTGGCTATTGTGGAAACAACGGGCGCCTCGCTTGTGTCCTCCACGGCGGTGAGGGACATGTCGTCGAAGCCGGCATGGTGATAGATCGTCTCATAATGTGGTGGACTAAAGGGCCCGCCTGGATAGGTAATATTCACACCTCCGCCGTTGACATAGGCATCCATCGTTACACGAAGCGTTCTGGTGCCGGAAACCGCGCCTTCACTAATCGCAAACGCTTCCCATTGTGCTGGCCAGCCTCCTTCCGTGGAGCAGCTGCGCTCAAAGGGGCCGGCAACCAAGTCGCTATCCGCGTCCAGCATCTCAAGGCGGATTTTCGTTTGATCCGTCTCTTCATTTCCTTCCTTGAAAAAATATCCGTTCAGACTGATCATGATTAAGCCGGCATCGATTTGGGCCCCCAGGCTACTGATATCCACATCCTGATAGTAGATTGAATTCGTTGATACATGCCCCTGCGCCCGGATTTGAAAATAATTCCCGGTTCTTCCTCCGCCGGAATTCCCCATCACCGGCCCGCGCTCATTCTGCCAGCCAACATCGCTGTCGCCGGATTCCGCATCGGGATTGACCAATAGATTTTCGCCGGAGCCGTTTAGACCGCCTGTTAAGAGCGGCGTTGCGTTTAAGGTGTTCGGCAAATTCAAATCCTCCAGAGAGGTGCCTAAAGCTACCGTTTGGTTTGCCGTTTCCTCCGGCAGCGTGTAGAAGGCGATGATCTCGCCGCCTTCACTATTAGTACCACTATCCAGTGCGGGCTCGCCCGCACTGGCCGCCAGCGCCGTCACGGGCAGTTGCGCAATGGTTAAGGCTGCGACAAGTAAAAGAGCCAAAATTATTTTGTTTTTTTGCATGGCTTTTCCTCCTCATTATTCGTTTTGATCATAATTCCACTGCTCCCCTGGTGGTTTGTCCCTCATCTTGGGTAATGGGAAAAAAATAGCCTCCCTATACTCAGAGGATAATATCTTTCTGCCTGATCTATCGCTCGTGAACATTTCCATCGGATCGGATAGATTTGCTAAAAAGGTTGTTTTCCCCATGAACACATTCCCCGTAGCGTCAAGGATTTGAAGGTTTGCGTCGGTAATTCGGTTTATAAGGCTGTGTTTACCCTTAGACAAATCAGCGGTATATCGGTCAGTTTTTTCCGATTATATGTAAATGATGGTAAGCGGGATATTCATTCCAGTGCTATATTTACGCCGCTGGGTGCTATGTTGTAAATAAAAAAAGACCTCCGAAACCATCACACGGAAGTCAATTACTCATTTTTTTATTTTTGGGCCATCGTTGCCCGGTATTGGGCGGGAGTCATTCCTAACGTATCTTTAAATTTTTTTTCAAATTGCCGTTGTAATTCACACCGCTATTGTGATGCAGTCCATGAAATCACCCATATATATAAAATTGTTTTCTAAATTACTATACTTCATATAAATGAAGATTGTAATGCTCCACCGGAATTATAAAGCTACAGGGTTTCTGGATTTTCCGAGCTTGATGTAAAAGGGGAAAATCAAACCTTATAAGCTTAACTTTCCTGAAAGGAGAGAGGTTTTTATCGCCCAACCATGTTCCATAATGCCCTTTATTCGGCTTCGGATTTTCAATAACGGACAGCCCGTTTTCATGCAGATGGTATTGCTTAACCGATATGCCGGGGCCTGAAATAAGTGGTTGCCGGAATCTCCCTCCTTCCCCAAAAGGAAGCACCTAATCTAAGCAATTAATCCGCCTCCCGGTTAAAAAAACTGCGAGCACCTTATTCAATGCAAGTGCCGACTTGCAGTCAAGGCTATGATGTTATATAATTACATTAGTTTGTAATACATTTGCCCACAATGTAATACATTGATGGCAAGTAGGTGAAATCGTTTGATATTAAAACGAACTGTTAGTTCAGAATTTATAAAATGCTTTAATGAAACAATTATTCTAGATGAGGACATTGAGATTAAGTTAAACAATAAGCATAAAGTATACAAGGAAGATCTATCAGATGCTTTAGGGGACTCATATCTGGTTGTATTAAAACCCAAACAAACATCACCTGCCCCAAAAGGAAAATCAAAGGGCAAGGTATTTGAAATACTGGGCGAAACAGAGGAAGGCCGTGTCCTGTTTATTATAGGTCGGCTGTTCTCTGACGGAAATCTCTATATAATCACTGCCTATTGGGCAGACTCCGCTCTTGAAAAAATATATCGTCAAGAAAGTAAGGTGTTACGTGAAAATGAGTAAAACTCAAAGAAGAAAAATTAATATTAAAACTGTTAAAGATGTGTCAAGCCTTGGTCAGGTCACGAAAAAGGAATTGTTAGCAGAATCTCAAAGGTACGATAAAGGCAAGTACAATCCTCTGGATAATTTAGAAGAGAAAAAACTTTTAATACCTGAGCAGAAAACCGAAGTAATAACCATACGGCTAACTGAAAGAGAGAACGAACAGATTTCCAAAATAGCAAGGGAAAATGGTCTCAGCAAAAGCGCATTAGTAAGGATGCTAGTCACTAGGTCATTAAAAAAAACAGATTTCTTTTAGTTTCTTACAGTGAAACACTATTCTTACCAATATAAAGTAGAATTGATATTATAGCTTTATAGCATAAAAACCGGCCTGCATATATGAAACCCATAATACTTCATGTACTCTGCACCCAACTTCCCGCAGAAGTTGTAGATGCTGGTGAGCTGATGGATGATTTAAATGCCTAAAGTCCCGGTACTCCGCCAGATTTAAAAAAGACTATAGAACAATTGTTAAGCGCTGATACGATGTGAAATTACAGGTCATCCAATAAAACCGCTTGGCCTCTGGCTGCATGAACGCCATAATGACAATCGATTTTGCCACAAAGGCTATATTTTTTTTGCTTAAAATTATATACATAGACAGGCGTTAACTCAATTAAAGCACGAATTTTTTCGTATGCCTCGTCTTTATTCAGCGTTGTTTTTTCCGGTTTCTCAAAGTCTTTAAAAATTTCCAGGAAAGGCTTGGTATCCATATAATTCAATACTTGAATATTAATCGCATCGAGAAAGATAATTAGTTTTCGCTGAAACACACAGTTGTCCGTTTTGTTTTGCTTTAATAGTGCATGAATATATCCATTCTCACGATGCAGTGTCTTGAGAATCCATTTTCCTGTGTCTTGTGGAAACACTTGACGTAAAAAGTTTTCAACGGCCATGATACACTGGTCTTGCTCTATTGGAGTTATCGGAAGTGTGTCCGGGTGTGACTCGCATAAAAATGTCTGATCAGGTTTTACATCCTCAATAAAACTAATTTCTGTTCTTTTAAATGGTTTATTGACCGGTGTTTTCCAACGCATTACTTTTTCAATTGTTAAGTCCGACTTAATATCTGTATTAAGTTTAAAGGGAATAGTAGATGTTTGATCATTGGTAACAAAAATTTCCTCAATGGCATAAACGGGTATAAACCGTTTTTTCTCCAACGAAGGTAATTCTACGAATTTTAACTGCTCCTTCGTCAATTGCTCTACTTTCTCAAGGGTCAGGGAATATGTCTCTTTTATTATTAGGTCTTTAGACGGGAAATGACCATTTACCGAAAATAAAGTGAGCTTGCCCTCTTGGTCAAGGTTAATTTCAATATATCCGGCAGGTGAAGCCGCAATACCATAAATGCGCTCTTGAAAAAACAGCTCTCCTTTCTTTTCCCTTACCAATTGAAATTGCTCCCCATACGCCAACCCTGTTTCCTGCTCAATCCATTTTATGAGGGCATTGGTATTGCTGTTTGGAAACACGATCCCATTCGCAAAAGACTTACCACCGACAAAAATAATACTCTTAAATTGACGACTGTTTATGTCTATATCTACGACGGCCGTGCCTGCTGGATTATAATCATCATTCTCTTGTTTGGTGGCATGGCCGGGAAACCATTCCATGCATAAGGTATAGACCGGGTTGTTATAGATATTTATGGAGCGGCGAAGTCTGTGTGTATGTAAATAATAGTCGTCTAAACCAAATTTTGCTTTTGTTAAATCAATTAATTCCTTTATCCTTATATCCATAGACAAACCTCGCTTTTGAATGTTATTATCCGGAGTGCAGCTCGTTAATTAGGGTCATAAGGCGGCCCAGCCAAACCAAGGGGTAAGCCCACAGCAATAGCAGTTGCAATACCGGTCTTAGAAATATTAATTGTTGGCATTAACAAATCTACGCTTAACAGTATCGTTAAGATAGTAAAAGCTACGGCAAATCCTGTGAATAATCTTTTTTTCTTCGTTATGAGCGGTCTAAATTTATATCCGATAAAAAATGCTATGGAAGTAATAATTGAATTAAGTAAAATAAATTCCAAGTAGTTCAAATAAAACACCTCATTTTACCAGGGGCAGGTACCCTGCCACCCCCTCTACGACAAAATTTGGTAATGCGGCAAATTGTATTTTATAATATTGACGGCAAAATTACAATAATTGTTCCGCAATTATTGATCATCAATGGTAATCAACGATCGCGAAATTTTTAAACATGTGTTGCTATTCTTTTTCGCAAAGTGCATTATTAATGCCGCTTAATTTCTAATGCCGACAAAACGCACAAACTAAGGCTCGCTCCCTTGTTTCAAGTGAAAAGTGTCGGTCTAATTCGTTCATACAGTGTGGGACCAGAAATAAGCAATAAAATCTATACGACAAAATGCGATATAGTGTTGACACACTGAAGGATTTCTGATATACTAACTATAATGCAATATGTATTATAGATGAAAGAGGTGCACCGATATGAAAACCATCACAAGCGAGTTTTTCAAAAACAGTTCGATTCCTAAAAATCAAGACAGCGAGGCGGCCATGGAGTTCCTAACGCGACCTGAAAATGTAAACCTGATGTTGTCCGCGACACAGATGGGCCTGCCGGCCTTGGCGGGAGTGGTAGCAGAGTTGGAGGAAAAATTCGCCAATTGCAAACTGTTTCCACTTAATCATGAAGCAGGGGACGCGAACGCCCCCCACCGTCGGAACGTGGGGTGGATGGTACGACATGTTATGGGGAAATATGGCTATACGCCAGCAAAAGGAATGCAATTAAACGAACGAACGCGACTCGGCAGGTTCGCAAAATTCTTCGGAACAGCGGCGATATACGAAAAAACGATAAAAAATCCGGAGTATCAAATCGAAATAAGAAGAATACCATAATTGAAGAACCTTACGATACTGAAATGTACAGCGGCGCCGACTTCTTGGTGGAAGTCGACGCCGTTGTCGGTTGTACACAGTAGCCGAAAAGCTTCAGAGGCCGGATAGTATACGGACCCATAAATCTTATATTGTAAACAAAAATAATCTAACTGAGCTGCACGGTATGCTGTAACCATGGACTCGCCGTAGCCCGGGAAGCTGTCCAGCGGTTGGGCGGCACTATCACAGCCGATAGCGAAGAGGGCTGTGGTACACAGTTCATGATCCACTTACCGCTCTTGCAGAGCCAATAACCGGGCATTCTATTTCAATGTCGATAGCCGCCGGTAAGATGGGTTAAGCATATAGAGATATCGATGTTAGACGATATCAGGCAATTGCAGGTAATAATTTTTTTGGGGAACAATCCTACTTAAATTTAAGTCATACTATTTAAGCGCCGGGTGAGAGCCTGTTTGATTTTGGATTGTAGCAGGATCTGATTCGCAAAGCTAACAATTGACTATGGGAGGATTGCCATGCCGATAAGAAAAATCATGTTATCTGCGGTATTTATAATGTGCATTACTTTATCGCTAATTGGTTGTTCCGCGACAGAACAGGCCGATTCGGGTGCGAACAAGTCAAATCAGGGTCAGCAGGGTCGGACTGCGGGAGAAGGCGGTATAAGCGGGGAAGAGCAAAAGGCTGTAATAAGTGATTTTAACGCGCTTGTGAAAGACAATGGCGACATCCAAGCTATAATTAAATATGTGGATAGCAACATAGCCAAGCTTTCTCCTGAGAACGCTTCACAAATGGTTGTCGGTCTGGAAAAAGCCCAGGTAAACTATTTACCCCAAATAACAGATGAGTTGTATAGTGATAATAATACTATTGCTCAAAAGTTTATGGATGAATACAAACCCGGTGTTGATATTAATGACGCAGGTGCTATAAAGGACAAGGAGCTGAAAGAGCTGGTGACCCGGACTAAAAATGCCGGTTATAAAGTGGACACGGCCGAGGGGATGTTTTACCCCATTATTGACTATCAGTGCTACCAGGATTACAGTTCTCGGGTGACACCGGATATCAAAGCGTATATTGATATAATGGCTGCGGAATCAGATAATCCCCCCGCCAAGGATGCCGCACTGGTCATTGGTTGGGACACGGTATTAACCAGGGCTTTAAACCAGGAAAAGTTTATAAACACTTATCTTGATTCGGTAAAGCTGGCGGATGTCCAAATGCTGTATGAACGCTATGTTCAATTTGCTCTATTGGGTGCCAACAATACTCCTCTTTTTAGTTATGAAGACAAAATGTTGTCGCCCGAGGCCAGGTTAAGTTATGCCAAAGTGCTGGCCGAAAGCGAACCGAGTCAATTAACCGCGATTATTCAAGAAATGCTTGATACGGCGGAACAAAATAATGATCGGCTGACTGCGGGGGTGGAAAACTATAGGAAAAAATGTTTTGAAGAGTTGGGCATTGACTGATAATCATGCAGTGATACGGGTGGGGAAAGCATATTCCCACCTTTTTATTTACAACTAATGCTTTCAACCTTTTAATATTAGGAGTAATATGGAAGTAGAACTGTTATCGAGTTATTATAAGCGCTATCAATTTTTTAAATTTACTGATAGTTTGCTGCTGGCAGAGAGAGGAGGAGCTAAAGGTGGCGGCGCCGAAATATTTTATAGATGCTCATGTGCATTTGATGACCCCGTACCGGATCAGGGGGGGAATCAAGTGGATCAGGCGGATGGTCAAGGAGTATGAGCAGCTGGATCTGGATATTAGTCCGGGCGAACTTCTAGAACAAATGAAACAAGCCGGGGCCGATTATTTTTTTAATTACTTTTATCCGCTGCAGCCCGGGGAAAGCCGGGAAATCAACCGCTGGCAGCGGGAGCTGGCCGATCGGTATACAGAGATTATACCCTTTGCTTCTTTGCACCCCGGGGATGAATACAAAGAGCGGATTATAGATGAAGCATTGGATGGGTTAAAGCTAAAAGGTTTTAAATTTCATCCGTATATTCAGAATTTTGATATTTTAGACAGACGCATGCTGAAGATATATGAAATTTTGCAGGCCAGGGGCTGCCCGGTGAATATACATACCGGTTTTGCCCGTTTTTACGGCAAGGGCTCACTTACCGGGGATTTTTTAGCCTTGCTGCGAAATTATCCAAAGATGCAAATTATAGCGGCCCATCTGTTATATGACGACCTGCCCTATGAAGAGTGGCCCGGGATTATGGAACAGTACCCCAATCTTTATCTTGATACCACCAATACATTTTTTTTCTGTTCTCCCGGCAGCAGGGATATTGATGGTATGCAGCGTATTATTGAAAAGTACAGCAAGCGCATGTTGTTCGGCAGCGACTATCCCATGGGGATGGCTTACCCGGTAAGGCTGTTATATGAGCAGGTGGCAAGAGTATGCCCGAACCAGGATACCCTGGAGGACGTTGCATGGCGCACTGCCGCCGGCCTGGCGGGGTTGGACTTAACATAACTTTCGGTTATTATTGTTAGAGATAGGGTTTTGTTTTTGCATCTAAGGGATATATAATGGGGATGAAAACATGATGACTTACTATTTATGAAGGAGTTGAACCATGGAAAATAACGAAAAAAATACGGATGCACGTTATCTGTTGTCCGCGTTAATTGAAATTTACCGGGGCAACGGTGTTTATCTGCCGGAATTTGATCCCCAAATGGAAAAAGATTTGTTGCGGGATGTTCTTTCTTCCGCTATCAGCTTTGCCCAGTTGGATGCGTCCAGGCAAACAATAAGCAATGAAATATTTAAATGCGCCAATGAAGGGGCTACTGTCAAGGAGCAGATGGATTTGGCCAAAACCCAAACTCCGGATGTATTGAGTGCTAAAATGGTTGCCGCAGCGTATGTTTTGAAAATATTGGATGATAAGAAGGTTATGCTTTCTTAATAGCTCAATAATAGTGTTCAATAAGATAACCCCCGCTTACCAAGCGGTAAGGGTTATTTCTTTTTGCTCTATCCGGTTAACGGCTTTAAGCTATTTTAAAAAATTTGTCTTCTAACCAGTGTTTTTAATAAATATTATTATTTAAGGATACCGGTTAATAACTTGACAAATAAAGCCGGGTGGGATATTTTAATGGTTAAATAAGAATAATTCCTGTTTAGGAGTGATCCCGATTTGAAAACACAGGACATTTTTATTAAGTTAAAGGAACATGGCTATAAAATAACTCCCCAGCGCCAGGAGATTATCAATTTGCTGGCGCAGGAGAACAGGCATGTAACGGTGGAAGATATTCACGGCCAAATAGCGGCCCGTTTTCCAAATTTGAGCGTGGATACCGTTTATCGTAATGTCGGCATACTGGAACGGTTAAATATGCTGGATAAAACGGATTTCGGCGATGGCAAAGGCAGGTATAAGCTGGTGGGAAAAGGAGGCCACCGGCATCATTTAATCTGCCTGGGGTGCGGTTGTTCCGAGGAAGTGGATTTTTGTCCCTTGGATTATTTGGATAAACAGCAAATAAAGGATAAAAAATTTTCCATAGAAAGACATAGCTTTGAAATATTCGGTTACTGCGCACAGTGTTTAAAAAAGGAGGAGTAAATATTGCGGAAAGCAGCTGTTTTTTTAGCTTTAATTTTATTGTCGATTAATTTTGCGATAATGGGGTGCTCCGGTGATCAGGATAAAACAGGTTCGGATAAGGACGATGTAGTGGTATACGCGACCATTTACCCGGTTTATGATTTTGCCGCGCATGTATGCGGTGACCGGGCCCGGGTGGTGCAATTGGTGCCTGACGGGGTGGAACCTCATGACTGGGAGCCTTCCCCCAAGGATATGGTTAATTTACAGCAGGCCGATGTGATAGTATACAACGGTGCGGGTATGGAAACCTGGGTGCAAAAAGTGCTGCAAAGCCTTAAAGAGGGCGGCCCGGTAGCGGTGGACTGCAGCACGGGTATAGAATTATTGCCCGTAGCTATGCAGCCGGGCACTGATAGCCACGGTCATGATGAGAGCGCCGACGGGCACTTGCATGATACGCATACCGATGGAGCGCATGAGGTATCCGACGGCCACGTACATGCCGGCAATACCGACCCGCATATCTGGCTCGACCCTCAAAATGCCGGTATGATGGTTGAAAACATAGTCAAGGGTATGCAAAAGGCGGACCCGGATAATGCGGGATATTATAATGATAATGCCGTCCGTTACCAGAAACAGCTGAGCGGTTTGGACAAAAAGTTTGCGGAAACGTTGGATGGGGTTGCGGTGCGCAAATTTATTGTTTCCCATGCCGCATTCGGTTATCTTGCTCATCGCTATAACCTGGAACAGGTGCCTATCCGGGGTATTTCTCCGAGTGCGGATCCCAGTCCCGCCCGCATGACGGAGATTGTTGAAACGGCACGTCAGACCGGTGTCAAGTATATATTTTTTGAAACGTTAGTCAGTCCGCGGGTTTCCGAGGTGATTGCCCGGGAAGCTGGTGCCCAAACATTGGTGCTGAACCCTCTGGGTGGTATTACCCCCGAGGAAAGACAGGCGGGTAAGGATTATCTGTCTGTAATGGAGGAAAATCTGCGGCATCTTTCCCTGGCACTGGGGGTGAAGCAAAAGTAATGATTGAATTAATTGATGTTCATTTTACTTACGGCTGTCACCCGGTGCTGGATGGTATTTCCCTGCATGTGCATGAGGGTGATGTGGTGGGCATTACCGGCCCCAATGGCGCCGGTAAAAGCACTTTACTTTATATCATTATGGGGTTAATTAAGCCCCAGTCCGGTGAAGTTAAAATTTTTGGAGTGCCGTCAAACAAATTTAGAGAATGGTATCGTATTGGTTATGTATCTCAAAAGGCCACTCTTTTTAACCGCAGTTATCCGGCCACAATTTTTGAAGTGGTGCTTTCGGGCCGGGCCGGGCTGCGCGGTATGTTTCGTTTTTTCGGCAAAGAGGATAAGCGGTGCGCCGAGGAAGCTCTGGAACGGGTGAATATGTTGTCCTTGCGTAACGCCCCGATAAGTGAATTATCGGGGGGGCAGCAGCAAAGGGTTATGATCGCCCGCGCATTGGCGGTGCAGCCCCGGGTTTTGATTATGGATGAGCCTACCAACGGTGTGGATGCCGCTAATTTGACGGCATTGGCCCGGCTGCTTAAAAATTTGCGTGATGATGGCGTTACCATGATGCTGGTCTCTCATGAACCGGAATGGCTGTCTTATTTAGTCAGCAAACGGGTATGTCTGGATCGCAAAATTTGCTCCTGCAATTGTCATAATTATTCCGATGAAGTACGTTGGCGGGATTGTATGGTAAGACGGAAAGAAAAAATTAGCCTGGGCTGTTCCGACGGCAGTCTGGTCAGGGGGTAGGCGTTTATTGGAAATATTTCAGTATGATTTTATGCTGCGTGCTCTGGGCGGGGGGCTGTTGGTGGGCGTGATTTGCCCCATTATCGGGCTTTTCATTACTTTGCGCCGCATGTCCATGATTGCGGATGCTCTGTCCCATGTTTGTCTTTCCGGTGTGGCGGCAGGTCTTTTAATGGGGACTCAGCCCGTGCTGGCGGCGTCGGTTTTTGCATTGGGCGGTTCTCTTTTAATCGAAGGGTTGAGGGATAAATACAAATATTACTCCGAGTTGGCGATAGCCATTATTTTATCGGCCGGGGTGGCTTTGGGAGCTATATTGATTGGTTTGGGCAATGGTTTTAACGGCAGCTTTATGAGCTACCTGTTCGGCAGTATTGTTCTTATTACCGCGGAAGATATTTATGTCATAGCGGTGATTGGCCTGCCGGTGCTGCTGTTGACGGTATTTTTTATTAAGGAGCTGTTTTCCATTACCTTTGATGAGGAAACCGCCCGGGTCAGTGGGTTGCCGGTAAAGCTGATTAATGTGGGCTTTACGGCGCTGACGGCACTAACCATTGCGGTATCCATGCGTATTGTAGGTATTTTGCTGGTTTCATCGCTGATGGTTTTGCCCGTTGCGGCAGCCATGCAGCTGGCTAAGAGCTTTCGGGGTACTCTGGTTGCCGCGGTTGCTTGCGGGGAGACGGCTGTTGTTATTGGGCTGTTATGCTCATTTTACCTTGATCTGCCGCCGGGAGGGGCTATAGTGATGACCCTGGTGCTGATGCTGGTGCTGGTGTTGATGTTGGCTTCCCGCCGCACAGCAGCCGCGTGACAGTTTAATCTTCAGTGCATAATGCCTGATTATTATGAGGCATATTGATGGGTGTAAACGATATCGGAGTGAACCTCCTCCGGGACAAGCCCGTAGGTTTGTAGGTTTTCGGAAACAGTTTTCTATAAATAGGGGTGTTAAACCTTTGACTAAAAAAGAGCAGAGATTTTATTACTGTCCCAAGTGCGGGGGGAAACTGGCCTATCGCTGTATCAAAGAGGAACGTCCCCGGCTGGTTTGCGGTACCTGCCAATATGTTTTATATGAAAACCCGGCGGCGGGTGTGGCCGCCATTGTTTTAAACGCCGAAAAACAAATACTATTGGGGCGTCGAGCCGGGGGAAAATATGCGGGTTTGTGGTGTATTCCCTGCGGTTATGTGGAATATGATGAAGATGTATACTGTGCGGTGCGGCGGGAGTTTAAAGAGGAAACCAATCTGGATATAGAGCCGGTCGGGGTTTTTACGGTGCAGTCTAATTTTCATGACCCTGAAAAACACACCGTAGGTATCTGGTTTCGGGCCCGGGTAACCGGCGGTGAGCCGCTGGCGGGTGATGACCTGGACCGGGTGGGCTATTTTGATTTATCAGCTCCTCCGCCGTTGGCTTTTCCCACCGATCGGGTGGTTATCGAATACTTACTTGCGGATATAAAATCTTTATTGCAGGTTAACTAAATAATCAAGGAATGAAACACCTTCTGATAATTAGGAGGTGTTATTTTAGTTTATGACATATTTTCATGTGAATACCTGCTTGCTTCAACAGTTATTTTCACCGGTCTTATCAAATTAATATCGTCGGTTATTAACACTTATAAAGGGTGATGAATACCATGTATTTAAACCTATAAGAAAGGGGGTTATAAAGTGGCTTACGGTGGAAGCAGTGGTGGTTTTATTCTGTTCCTGATCCTGATCTTGCTGGTATTCGGTATGGGATTTGTAGGTTTCGGTGCTTATGATGTTAAGGAATAGTTTAAGAGGGAGGTAATAAATTATGGGCTTTGGTGCCGGATGTGGTGGCGGATGTGGTGGCGGGACCTTCTTTGACGGCAGCTTCATCCTGTTTCTAATCCTGATTTTGCTTGTTTTCGGCATGGGGTTTTGGGGCCCCGGCGTATGCGCTAAGTAATTGCTAAATGGGGTTGCTGTTTTATTGGCAACCCTTATTATTTAGCCAACTTGTAGATAAATAAAAACCCCGGGATGATTTTTCCCCGGGGTTTCACAGTGTCTGCCTATTTACTCCGGGGTGGTCTGCCTGTTGCCGGTTTTCCGGGTGCGGTGGGTTTACCTTGAGCCGGTTTAGCCGGTGCCTTAGTTTTACCTTTTGGTGCTTTGCCGAAGGACGGTTTGGTCCCTTTACCCGGTTTCCCCTGATGCGGTGCGGAACCGGTGCCGTATCCCATAGTTATCCCTCCTTTTATATTTACTACCAATATATGGGCACGGGAAATAAATTGTTACTATTAAATGTTATTATTAGCATATTTTCTCGGGGGCACTTTAACTAATATTCCGGCACCGGGTAACATCGTATGGGAAAAATGAATAATATGAGATTAAATTATGATTTTGGAGTTGTTTTACCGGCGGCTCCAAAATATTTTATGGTGCAGGGATGTTTGAAACATGGTAGGAGGAGAGATGAATTATGAAAGTGCGTGTCACCAGGGTCAATAATCGTATTGACATGCAATCTTTTTTATCGGTACCTGCTCTGGTTTATGGGCAGGGGGCTGTGCCGCCTTCCGCGGAAAAATATGCTACCGGCATGCGCTTCGTACCCCTGGTTAATCCATTATTGCAGCATTTAAAATATGTTAATTTTGTGGTTTATAGAGAAAGGCAGCCGGTAGGGAGAATAACCGCATCTATCGACCGGTTGAATCCACGTTCGGATGAGGGATTCTGGGGTTGTTTTGAATGCGTTGATGATGCCGGCGCAGCCGCGGCTCTTTTTGATGCCGCAGCCGAATGGCTTAAAGCACAGGGTAAAACTGTAATGATCGGTCCCGCCACCTTAAATACCAACCAGCAGGTGGGTTTAATGATTAAAGGATTTGAATATGAACCACAAATGGAGATACCTTATAATCCCCCTTATTATCAAATTTTAGTGGAGAATGCCGGGTTTGAGAAAATACATGATCTTGAATGCTTTAATTGGACGCTGCCTGAAGAACTTCCCCGGGAGTTGGTTCGATCACAGGATGTCTCCGATGTTGCAATTCGTTCAGTAAATTATGCTAATATGCGTGAAGCTAAAATTATCCAGGAAATAAACAATAAGTCCATGTCGGAAATATGGGGTTTTATACCGATGTCTTTGGCGGATACCCAGGGGTTTTTAATGGGTCTGGCTATGCAGGTTCCACCGGACTTATTTATGATTATTGAGGTGAATGGCCGGCCGGCGGGCATGTTTTTATCAATTCCTTATAAAAAGCCTGGCCGTGACGGCAGTGGCGGGGTAATAAGACTGGCCATCGGCGGTATAGTGCCTGAATTCAGGCATAAGGGTATTCACTGGCAGGCGCTGAAGAGCTTCTATACACGGTGCAAAACTTACGGCTATACCAGGGGGGAGGCTTCCCAGGTGGCTGAAAGCAATGATACTGTAAAAAGAAAAATAATCATGCCTGTGTTTGGCGGTCAAATTATAAAGCTCTTCCGGGTTTACAGACAGGAGTTGTAATAACCCAAATGGAATTCGGTAGTATAATTGCATTGCCAGGAAGTATTTCTTGTGGGTGGTATTTGGGGAAAAGTGTTAATCACGTTGCTGTAACACTTTTATAATCCGTTAAATATTATATTATTGTAAAAAATCACGAAGGAGGAGTTTAGATGTCGGGAACTTATTTTGATGGCAGCTTCATCCTGTTTCTGATCCTGATACTGCTGGTGTTTGGTATGGGATTTGTGGGTTTTGGCGGATATAGCGCTGAGAAGAAATAATTTATTGATTGTTGATTAGTTAAAAAGGTTTAAAAGAAATTAGCTTTAAAATAATCCCCCATGCATTAGTGCATTGCTAGGGGGTTATTTATTCCTCCACGGCAGCAATAAAAACCCTATGATGAACGCATCTTGTTAGGCAGGAATAAATATCCTGACAGGCGAAAAGAATAATCATTACGTCTCCATCGGATGATAGTTTTACCTGGAGCTTGCACAGGGGGATAAAACAATTGAAGATATTTGCCATTGCCGATTTGCACCTGTCTTTTTCGGGTGCCCTGCATGTGGATAATTGGGAGGAAAACAGGGAGTACAAGCCCATGGAAGAGATGGACTACACCTGGCATAATCATGCCCGCAGGATTTATGAAAATTGGCGCCGGTTGGTTAAAGATGATGATGTAGTGTTGGTGCCGGGGGATATATCCTGGGCTATGCGGCTTGATGAAGCCCGCCCGGATTTCGATTATCTGGGATTGCTGCCGGGGCGGCTGATCTGTGTGCAAGGCAATCACGATTATTGGTGGCAGAGCATTTCCCGGGCCAGGCAAGCGGTCCCGTCTAATGTCCAATTAATCCAAAATGATCATGTCGGGCTGGACGGGGTTAGTGTTTGTGGCACTCGTGGCTGGCTTTGTCCCAACGGTGCATTTTTTAAGGAAAAAGACGAAAAAATTTATCGCCGGGAGTTGATACGGCTGGAGAATTCATTGCAAAGTGTTCAAACAGGACCAAGATTAGTTATGATGCACTATATGCCAACTAATGAAAAACATGACTATTCCGGTTTTATAGAATTATTTCGAAAATATGAAGTGGAAACTGTAGTGTATGGACACTTGCATGCCAAGGCCTGCCGGTATAGGCTGCCGGATCAGGCTTGGGATATAAATTTCCATTTAACCAGTGCTGATTACCTTGACTTTACGCCCCGGTTAATTACTTCTGTTTAATATATGGGGGTATTATTTGTTGCCATTATCTTTGTTCAGGTGTCTAAAACAATCCGGGTGGCCAAAAATTAATTCTTTATTTTTATGGGCATGCACCGCTTTGGTTCCGGCTGGGACTTCCTGTCCGCATACCTTACAGGGAAGAGTTTCCCGGGCAGGTAAAATAACACCGTGCAGCTCCTCGCCCCGCCAATCAATGTACGCTTGCTGTAGTTTGTTTTTATGCGGTTTGACGGGTGAACAATCGGGGTGATAATAGCGGCTCTTTTTTTTGCCGAATTCTCTAAATCGATACTGAACTATAGGGCTGTAAGGCAATATTTTTTTGTGGCAGTGAGAGCAGATGCGGGTACTGCCGGCATTGCCTTTTAACAGGTAACGCAAGCGGGCCGGTTTACACCTTACTTTCATATCCTTTATATATTGAATACGGGTGGGGTCTTCTTTGATCCAGGCGTCAACCTGCCGGTAATAATCCCGGTAGTTGCGTTCCTCAAGTCGTATTTCGGCGGGAAAACCTGCAGATGCAATTTGCTGTTGAAAAGTGTTTTCGGCCACTTCATGGGCCAGGCCTTCCATTTTAGCGGTTTCCCAGTGGTAGCCGTTTTCAGTAAGCCATTTATGCAACCCGAAAAAAATATTACCGGAGCAAACGTACAGGTGGTCATCCTGTCCGACTCCCGCTTCCCACATCATTTCCAGTACCTTTCCGCGGGCCATCTCTTCCATGCTCAGTTTATTGTCCCAGGTTAGCGGTAAAAACCTTTTATATATGAGCCGGGGCTGTTCGCAGACCAGTACCAGCACTTCGGAAAATGCCCTGCAGCCGCCCCCGGCGTCTTCAACGTACCAATGCCGCATAATTAGTTCTTAAACCTCCCAAGAGATATATCATTAAAATCAACATACGTGTCGGCCCGGCAGCCTGGACCGGTAATAAAGCCTGCCGTATTTAGGTTCTGGTTAGCTTGCCGGTGTTATGATATATTATAGCATAGGGGAAGTCCTTATGTCTTTTTCAAGGGGGGAGTAATATTTGATGTCCAGGTTTGTTTGTGATATTTGCGGAGAAGAAGTTGCTGTTCACGAAGGGATTCTTACCTGGGCCAGGGACGATGAAACATTGTCCAACTTTGCACTGACCCACAAAAATTCTCCCGGACACAACTGCCAGCCGGAAAACAATAACCGTTTTAAAGATTTGTATACTTTAACTATGATTAACGGTTATATGGAATTTATCGATTATCTTATTGATCGATGGAAAAGTGGTTTTTACCTTAAAGACGCCGAGTCACTGAAAAAAGTATTGGAACAATTAAATATGCATATGCATGAAAAAGTTATATTGCTGACTGAAGACGATTAACAAAGCTTGTGGTTTTTCCCCGGATGTTTTTGGTCCGGGGATTTTTTCATCGTATCGGTTGATTGCAGATAGGGTTTTTGTTAATTATTGAAGAGGGGAGATACCTTTTATATGTATAAAGAATCTCCCCTCTTTACTTTGCGTAATTTAAGAAGCCCTTAAATTTGATTATAATTTAAACTCTTTGGCCAGTTCTGTGAAAGCGGGTAACGAGTTGCGGATAATTTGCATGTCTATGCAGTAAGATAGTCTGAAATAACCGGGCAGTCCGAACCCGCTGCCGGGGACCAGCAGCAAGTTATATTCCTGGGCCCGACGTATAAATTCCACATCATCTTCAATGGGACAGCGGGGGAAGAAATAAAACGCGCCCATCGGTTTGGTTACTTCAAACCCCAGCCCGGTGAGGTGATTATAAATAATATCTCTTTTTTCCCGGTAGTCATCAATATTGACGGTCTCCCGCTGCAGCGGTGTTATCAGGCGCTGGATCAGCGCCGGGGCGTTGACAAAACCCAAAGTACGGTTGCAAAATACCAGCCCGTTGAAAATAATTTCGCTGTCTGCAATGTCCGGGTTTATCGCAATATAGCCGATGCGTTCACCGGGCAGTGCCAAATCCTTGCTGTGGGAGGTAACAATAATAGAATTTTTAATATGGTTGAATATGTTGGGTACAGCAACACCGTCATACACAATTTTGGCGTAGGGCTCGTCTGAAATTACGTATATGGCTGTGCCCAGTTCCTTTTCCTTTTCCTGCAGCAGCCGGCCCAGTGCGGCCAGTGCTTCTGCCGGGTAAACCGCTCCGGAAGGGTTATTGGGTGAATTGATGATGATGGCCCGGGTTTGGGGACCAACGGCGGCTGCTATTGCTGCCGGGTCCAGCTGGAAACCTGCGGACGTGGACACTTCTCGTACTTTACCGCCATGGTTGTCCACATAAAAACGGTATTCCACGAAATAGGGGGTGATAACAATTGTTTCTTCACCGGGGTTAAGCAGTGTTTTTAAAACCACGTTGAGCCCGCCGCCTGCTCCACAAGTCATAACAATATGGCCGGGTGTTACGGGCCGGCCGGTTTCTTCAGCCAGCACGTCGGCAATGGCCTGCCTGGTTTCGTCGTAACCCGCGTTGCTCATGTACCTGTGCATGCCTGGTACGGGGTTGGCGGCAATCTT
Source organism: Desulfoscipio sp. XC116 (assembly GCF_039851975.1). GTDB lineage: Bacteria > Bacillota > Desulfotomaculia > Desulfotomaculales > Desulfallaceae > Sporotomaculum. The sequence goes on along the minus strand of NZ_CP156660.1, from coordinate 2,562,754 downwards.
TTGCAATTCCCGGTGAAAAGCTTCGGGCGGCTCCACGTTGGGGTTGCCCAGCGTGAAATCATACACTTTGTCCGCCCCATATATTTTGCGCAGTTTCTCCCCTTCTTCAAACATTTTGCGGATCCAGGATGAAGCAGATAAGAAGCCTTCTATTTTTTGCGCTATAGGCATAAATATTCCATCTCCTTCCAAGATGTCGTGATGCTTTTTTTATAGGCCCGGTGGTAAACAGCCGAACTTTCTGAGCAGCCAATCTGTAAATTATTTCTGGCTTAAGCTATAAAAACCTGCCTGTAAAGTAAAATTCCTCGGTGCCGGGTGTTAAAAAGTTGAAAGATTAAATCTTTCAACTTTTTAACACCCGGCACCTTAAGGAGCTAACTTTTCCCGGACGTCAAATCTTTTTCTATTCAGTGTAAAACCTTGCTCCTGGTTGCTTACCGAAATAGCATCTGCCGCTACCAGTCGTTTTTGACCCCTTTCATCGGGGAGAAAGTGCAGCAGCACTACCGAATAAGGTATTTGCGTGGTCTGCAGGCCGCGCAGGCCGGCCGCGCCTGAGGTGCCGGCATTAATTAAAATGCTGCCTTCTTGTTGTGTTATGGCCATCCGGTGGTTATGCCCGAACAATATCACCGGCACATGGCCGGCCAGTGAACGGGCCATTTTATCATTATGCAGCAGTGCGATATCCACTTGCGGTGCGATTTGATCAATTCTATCAATAAGCTGTCGGGTCAGCCGGGGAATAGTGCTCAAATCAGGCGGAGTTACTGTATTACCGGCGGAAGACGGATCGGACATGCCGTAGAAAAACAGCCCGTTTTTTTCCACCAGCCCGTTAACAACGGTTACGTTGGGAATTTGGTCCATTTTATTTATAATAGCCGGTGAGTCGTGATTGCCGGCGATGAAAAAGTATGGTATATCAATATGATTCAATTGTTCCAGCAGCAATGTTTCCAGCGGGGTGCCAAAGTCGCTGATATCTCCCGTATCAATAATCATGTCGGCATCAAACAGGTCGGCCATTCGCAATACGAAATCCATCCCGGCCGGGTTATTATGTAAATCGGATATATGCAGTACTTTAAGCTCCCCTGTAGTTTCGCCAAGCGGCCGGAGATTATCCACCCGCTCGTAGAGCTGGTTGAGGTTGGTGGCGATAACTTCCAGATTATCGCTTAGTGTTTCGATCTTTCCGAATGTTTCCTGAGCCAGGCTAACCATCCACGGGGCTGCGCGAAGCGCGCCGGAGTATTGTGGGTTGCGGAAAGCACTGATATTGTAAGTATAATAAGCTGTGGCCAGTAAAGCGCCTGCCAGCAGCATGCCGGCCATTGAACCGGTAATATATTTTTTTAAACTTCCCTTGCGGGTGAGAAAGACGCCCAGCGCTCCCCCCAGCGCGGCCAGCGCCAGTAACTTGACGGCAAATATTGCGGCCACTTGTCGCAGTACGGTTTTGCCTTGCTCGATAACTTCGTCGCGCCCGCTGGTATTGCTTAATAATTGCTGGATTAACTCAAGGTCAATGTTTTCCAAGCGCAGGGACACTGACAGCGGTGCGGTGTGGGTGTGAGCCCGCACGGTGCCCAGGGGCGGTATTTCCACCTCGGTATAGCCTTTTTCGTTAATCTGGGCCGTTACCCGAAACTGCAGTGCTTCAATGTTGAATTGCATGTGCCCAAACAGGTTTATTAACAGTATGGCACCTGCGATGGCAAGAAAAACAGCGGTAAGTAATTCTGCTTTTTTTGTAATAGTCATTTTCCGCTCCCGTAATATGTGCTATTAATATATTTACCGGATAGATCATTAATTAACAGGCCTATGCGCCTGGTGAATGCACTTTTATTTTGGATTATTACGCGCTATGAAATCACTGTGAGCAATATCACACCGAAATAGCGAATTTGCTTACTGTAATGGCCTCCTAAAGGGGGTATATTAATGGCAATTAACAAACAACATATGAGGTGACGGGTCTGAAAGGTATTCTTTCATGACGTTTTGTGCCTTAAGGAAGGAATGTGAATAAACATGGCCAAGAGACAAATTGTTAAGATAGACGAAGAGAAGTGTAATGGCTGTGGTCTTTGTGTAAGCCCATGCGTAGAAGGTGCTATCACTATTGAAAACGGCAAGGCTAAGGTGAAAAGGGAAGAGCTGTGTGACGGGGCCGGTTTTTGCATCGGGGTATGCCCCCGGGGCGCTTTAACGCTGGAAACCCGGGAAACGGCAGATTTCGATGAACATGCGGTGGAAATGCATGTAAAACAAAACCCGGGGTCATATATTCCCCAGGTCTGCTTTCGCTGTGGTAAAAATGAGGACGAGGTTATCGTTTTACCATGCCGGAGAAAGGGCCAAAGCGTCTGGATATGCACTAAATGCCTGCCGGCTTTGATTCACGGTTAAATTATTGGGGATCACCGGGTTCCTTGTTTAAATTCATAAACATGGTACGTGCATGTTCATAGCTGGCATTCATAGCTGTAATGCCTTCACGGAGGGTATTTAATGAACGCGATGTCTGGTCGATCAGCCCCCTGACAAATCCCAGCTTAACATCGGCTTTGCTATCGGTACTAAGGAGCAGCAAAACGAGAATTAAGAACAATGTAAAAGGATTTGCATTATTGGACAATATACACGGCCTCCCTTCACCAAAGTAATATATCTATATAATATGCCGTAAGGGTTTTATGGTGATAGTTTGGAGACCTGATTAAATTGGCAAAATGTTTTCCGTCGGTATATACCCGGTGGGAATTTATCAGTGATTATAAATGTGCCGTTAAATTTTTTGCAACGGCACACTAATTACTTTATCTGCTCCACAGACAGGACATGTAAAAAGGTGATGGCAGCAATCGCCCTTGAAGCTCATGTTAAAATAAGGGCTATACGGCCCGGCGTAATCCGTAACCGGGCCGGAATCCAGCATGATATGCCCGCAGGAACAATGAGGGGTTATTTCCCCCAGGGCGTTGCATAGTATACAGACAGTATTCATGCTCTTAATGGGCGGCGCCTTGATCTGGCGGTACCGCTGGTCTTAAATTGTTTTTTTCTCACGCAAAACAGCCCCCTCAGATTTTTTTTATTATTATTTCCGGCAGAAGGTTAATAAATAAAAAAACCCGCCCTGTAATTAGGCGGGTTTTTTATGGCTATATGATGAAAATACTTGCTATTAATGGCTTATTATTAATATTGCTCCAAAAGCTTCATTTTTAATACCTTTCCGCTGGGTGACTTGGGGATCCTGGGGACAAATTTAATTACCTGCGGCAGATTATCATCCGTTAATTGGTTGCTTTGCTTCATAAAAGTGAATATGTCGGCTTCGGTAATACCGTCAACCCGCAGCACAATATAAGCAACCAGACACTCTCCGCCGTCTTTGCCGGGTGCGTTTATTACCGCCACCTCATCTACCGCGGAGTGTTCATACAGTACATTTTCTACTTGGCGAAACATAAATCTGTTGATCACCGGGGAAGCCTCGCTGCCCACTGTTTGATTACATTCCATCATTTTTCCCTCCCCTTTTTCCAGCAGAAGCTTATTAGCTGTAATTATAAAATCCGCGACCGGTTTTCCGGCCCAGATGTCCGGCCCGCACCAGTTTTCTTAGTAACGGACAGGAACGATACTTGGAATCACCTGTTTCCATATATAGGGTGTCGCATACCATGAGTAAAGTGTCCAGTCCAATTAAATCGGAAAGGGCCAGGGGACCGATGGGGTGGTTGGCGCCCAGCATCATGCCCTTGTCAATGTCTTCGGCGGTAGCGACTCCTTCCATGAGCACGAACATAGCCTCATTAAGCATGGGGACCAGTATGCGGTTGACGGCAAACAAAGGCGCCTCATTAACCATAATACTCTCTTTGCCCATCTGTTGGACCAGTTCACGGGTTATTTTTACTGTATCATCATCTGTTTCAGCAGCCCGGATTAACTCTACCAATTTCATAACGGGTACAGGGTTGAAAAAGTGCATGCCGATAAATTTATTGGCTCTTTTGGTTACTGCGGCCATTTCAGTGACACTTAGCCCGGAGGTGTTGGAGGCAAAGTAAGTTTCGGGCTTGCAAATTTGATCCAGATCGCCATAGAGTTCTCTTTTAAGTTCCATTTTTTCAATTACGGCTTCGATAATAAAATCACAGTCGGCCAAGTCGTTCAGCAAAGTGGTACCCTTGATGCGGCCTAGCGTTTGACTTGCGTCCTCCGGGGTCATCCTTTGCTTTTTAACGTCCCGGGCCAGGTTTTTTTCAATAACTGACAGTCCCCGGTTTACAAATGCGTCTGTAATGTCGCGCATAATTACTTGATAACCGGCTTTGGCGGCTACCTGGGCGATGCCGTTGCCCATTGTGCCCGCTCCCACAACGCCTATAAGTTTTATAGTCACTTTTTAAACCTCTCTTTCCACTATAATAGCCGTTCCCATGCCGCCGCCAACGCAAAGTGAAGCCAGGCCGTAATGAGCGTTGCGCCGCTCCATTTCATTCAGCAGTGTAATTACGATACGGGCTCCGGTACAGCCTACCGGGTGACCCAGGCTGATGCCGCTGCCGTTAACGTTGGTGATATCCCGGTTTACATCCAGCAGTTTTTCACAGGCCAGATACTGGGCGGCAAACGCTTCGTTTAACTCGATTAAGTCCATATCCGCCAGGGTCATTCCGGCCCGCTGCAGCGCTTTTTTAATGGCGGGCACAGGGCCGTAGCCCATTAAATCGGGTTCTACCCCGGCCCTGGCGTGGCTGACAATGCGGGCCAGCGGCTTTAATCCCAATTGCCGGGCTTTATCCAGGGACATGACCAATACTGCCGCGGCGGCATCATTTAATCCTGAAGCGTTACCAGCCGTCACGGTGCCGTTTTTGCGAAACGCCGGACGCAGCTTGGCAAGGCTGTCCAGACTGATTTCCGCTCTGGGGTGTTCGTCCCGGTCTACCGGCACGGGATCTCCTTTACGCTGGGGAACCGGTACAGGTACAATTTCCTTGGCAAAGTAACCTTGTTCAATGGCATTGATAGCGTTCCTATGACTGCGATAAGCAATAATGTCCTGTTCTTCCCTGGTAATGCTGTACTTTTCGGCCAGTCGCTCCGCTGTTTCTCCCATCATTATTTTATGTATGGGGTCGGTGAGCGTTTCCCATAACGCATCGGTAAATTCGCCGTGCTGCAGGCGCATACCCCAGCGAGCTTTTTTCAGCACATAAGGGGCTGTACTCATGCTTTCAGTGCCGCCGGCCAAAACAATATCCGAGTCGCCGGTAACAATCTGCTGGTAACCGGAAATAATCGCCTGCATAGCTGAAGCGCATTGTCTCTGAATAGTCATGCCAGGTACTGTGTCCGGCAGTCCGGCCATTAGTGCCGCGGTGCGGCCTATATTGGGTTCTTCGCTGCTTTGTACGCAGCAGCCCAGGATTACGTCATCAATTTCCGCCGGGTTAATGCCGGAGCGTTTAAGCACTTCTTTAATTACTGTAACGGCCAGTCCGCCGGCGGTAACGGTACGCAGTGAGCCGCCAAAATCGCCGATGGGTGTGCGAGCACCTGCTACTATTACAACATCTTGCATATCATAACCCCCCTAAAGATAAACATAACTGTTTCAGTTGATTAGCTATTCTGAAAAATTCATGGCCACATAATTTTTTTGATTCCTAGCTAAATTTACCAAGCCAGAATATTTCAAAATAATCTAATTGCATTATATAATAAATTTCTTCTTAATTTTGAAAAAGTCCTGCTTTTCTAAAAATTTTAAGATTAAAAATTTTTAGAAAAGAGCAATTAGTGCAATTAATTAGCGCATCAATTTCCAAGACTCCCGCTTCTATAAGTGGGGAGTTCCTTCTCATTTATTTATCGTTTACCGTGGGATTTAAGGCCCCTTTTCTTTTTTGCCAGGTAAACTATAGCTAATCCCAGCCCGGCACCTAAAAGGTCCCTGGCTAAATCATATATATCGGGGAAACGCGTGGGGATAAAATGCTGGTGTATTTCATCGGTAATGCCGTATAAAAGACATAATAAAAATGCTTTCATAAAAGAACGGTTGTGGTTATGCTTATATAAAGCCAGATAATACAAGGGTGCCAGTACAAAGTAGGCTGCTATATGACCCGGGTTGAAGTTTTCTATTAATGGAAACAATGATTTAAGTTCACTGCCCGTGCGTCCGGATAAGTAGTATATCAGGGCCATCCACAAGGTGGCGGGAATCCAGTACATAGATATGGGCTCCTAAAAAAGAATATCAATTTGTTTTTAATACATTAACATGTGGTATTATATCATATAGTGCTATATTTTAGGGAGGGTTTTAAACTTTGCGCTTTATTGTTATTGTTTTGGTTGCAATGATAGTGGATCAGTTCTCCAAGTACATAATCACATTGCGTATGCTGCCGGGGGAGTCAATACCTGTGTTCCCGCCGGTGTTTTATATTACTTATATATTGAATCCGGGGGCTGCCTTTGGTGTGCTGGCCAATCGGACCACCTTTTTTATTATTGTCACGCTGCTGGTAATTGTCGGTGTGCTTGTGGGGTACCGGTATTTGCCGCGGAAAAGAATTTGGGCGCGTATAGCCTTGGGGCTGGTAGTAGGCGGTGCATTGGGCAACTTAATTGACCGGGTGCGCCTGGGACGGGTCATTGACTTTTTGGATTTTCGGGTCTGGCCGATTTTTAACTTGGCGGACACTGCCATAGTAATCGGAGCCTTGCTATTGATTATCGATATTTGGCGCGGTGATAAAGAGGAACGGCAAAGGGTGGATGACAGTGCCAAAAACTGAAATGTACCTGGCGGATGCGGAGCATACCGGAATGCGCCTGGATGTTTTTGTAACATCCAGGGAGGAGCAGCTGAGCCGGTCATTTGTGCAAAAGCTAATCAGTGATGGTGTCGTCACGGTGAACGGGGCAACGTCCCGGGCCAATTATCGTTTAAAAAAAGGCGATGCGATAGTGGTGAACGTACCGCCGCCCGTAAAGCTTCAAGTGCGTCCGGAATCCATTCCCCTTGCTATATGTTATGAAGACAAAGATGTTATTGTAGTGAACAAGCCCAGAGGGATGGTTGTGCACCCGGCGGAGGGAAACTATGCGGGAACGCTGGTTAATGCATTATTGCATCACTGTCAAGACCTTTCGGGTATAAACGGGGTGCTTCGACCCGGCATCATACACCGCATTGACAAGGATACCTCGGGTTTATTAATGGTAGCCAAAAATGATCTGGCCCACGAAAACCTGGCGGGCCAGTTAAAGGAGCACAGCGTTCGCCGGGGCTATCTGGCCCTGGCTCATGGGGCTCCGGCCGGTGAGCGGGGGGTGGTTGACGCACCCATTGGCCGGGATCCCCGGGACCGGCAGAGAATGGCTGTAACCCAGCGCAATGGCAAGGCAGCGGTGACCCGTTACCGGGTGCTGGAGCGAGCGGGTAATTATACATGGTTGAAGCTGCGCCTGGAAACGGGGCGCACCCATCAGATCAGGGTGCATATGGCTTATATTGGCTGCCCGCTGGTAGGGGACTCCAAATACGGGCCGGGTAAACCGCATTTTGGTTTGAATGGTCAGTTTTTGCACGCTTATATTCTGGGGTTTATGCATCCTCGCAGCGGTGATTACCTTGAATTCACCGTCCCATTGCCGAAAGAACTGACTGTTATACTGAATAAACTTGGCATTGGCGAAAACATAGATTATAAAACTTTGCTTTCACTTGAATAAGTGGATTGTTTCCAGAAACAGTGCGGTTAATCCGGCTGCCATCAGCGGTCCCACAGGGACACCGTTTAGGAAAACAATGCCGAATACCGAGCCAATCAGCAGGCCGAATATTATCTCCGGGTCGATTTGCAATAACCGCAATCCTTCACCGTTTAAATGGGTGGCCAGTGCCCCTCCGAGGATGGCCAGTATGCCCGGCAGTGACGTAAAAGTGCCTAACAATTCTTTTTCGGTTACTTTACCGCTGGCCACAGGTACTAAAATGGCCAGTAATAAAAATAATAAGCCTATTTCCAGGCCTCTTTTTTCCAACAGGGAAAATATAAAATTCAGGTTGGTAAATTTTATAATCAGTAATACGCAGGCAGCGGTGGCAATTAAATTAGAGCGGGCAATAATGCCCACCAGGAGTAACGCTACAAGCAGTGGTACTCCGTTCATAATCTCGCCTCGCAATGACAATTTTTAGTAAATATATGCCGCCGCTGTCCATTGTATTACCATGCTAAGTTAAGCAGTTAGATTTCTTCCAGGTTGTCTATGGCCAGCTGCAAGGTATCGGCCCGCAAGCCCACTCGCAGGGCCTCTACCGCGAGCACTTCCTGAGGCGGAATATTTCCCAGGTTAACATCCGACCCAAACCGGGCGATTAAGTCCTGCTGTTGAGTCTTAAGCGGTGCTTCCCAGATAATCAATGATGGATCGCTGATATAATCCATTAACAGCTGCAAATCATCATCCGCCATTTTGCCTCTGGCATCATAAAGTCCCACATTCAGACCGCATTCACGGCCCTCCAGTATAACCTTGTAAGCGCCGTTTTGCAAATCACGCAGGGCTATCCGGGCCAGTGTTTTCACAGGGATTTGAACGTCGTTGTTTTTTTTGCCTACTTCAGTCAGTACCCTAAAGCCTTTTTCCGCAGCTAGCGCAATTGCTTGTTCTCTCACCTCCCCGCTCAGGGGTATGGTCCCGTCGCTAACTTCAATGGCCGTAAAGCCAAAAAAATTGCATCTGTCGAGAAACTCCCTGATTTTGTTTTGCCATAGCGCTACTTCCAAAAAGGTGCCCCCCGGGTAAATATCAATGTTATAGGAACGAACCAGCTGAATCTTTTCCTCCAGAGTACCTGCGGCATAAAGCGCGGGCGTGCCGAAACCCAGCTTGATAAAATCAATGTGCTGATAATTAATTTGTAACAGGTCCCGGGTTTCACCCAGGCCCATGCCTTTGTCGATTACCATAGTCAGACCTTTGTTTCTGGGTTTACTCGTCCGGTTACCCAACGGGTAAGATATAATTTCTTGCCAGTTGCTGTTATGAGCGTATTCGGTCAAATTATCAACTCCCTTCCCGGTGATTGCATGCATCGGGGGAACGCATGCAGATGTCCACCCCCTTTTTATTTTTCCAGCCGGGATAGGAACTATTGTGCACCTGATAGAAAATATTCATTTTTTATCAGGTTGGTTACCGGGTTGACCTGCCAAATAACGGTGTTCTTTCGTATATAAAGGCAGGAGGTTAAATCCATCCAAAATTAATTCGGGGGAGTGGTTATTATTGCGTACTAAAAGTTGGAAATGTTTTATTGGCGGTTTGCTTACGGTGGCGGTATTGACATTTGCCGTGACAGCGGCTCCGGCTGATGTCCTGGCTAGAAGTAACGGTAAAGGCAATAACAACAAACCGCTGGGCCAAGTGAAAAAAATAGAATATACCCAGACCAAGAAGATGCCCTTTAGGATGATGGGCGATGTTGTAAACCACTGGGCGGCGGAGCCCGTGTCGGCTATGCAGAAACAAGGCATTATTGCGGGATTTCCCGACGGAAAGTTTTATCCGCAAAAAGAAGTATCTAAAAACGAAGCCCTGGTTATGTTAATGCGGGCTTTGGGCTGTGAAGATCAAGCACCCTCCCGAAGCAGTTTAAAATTGGTAACTAAAAGCTGGGCCGGTGATATGGTTGCCTTGGCTTTGGATAAGGGTATTATTACCAGGGAAGAGCTGAAGGATTTTGACGGGACGGAAGCGGCCCAAAGATATGAGGTGGCTATGTGGCTGGCCAGGGCGCTGTTAAACAATGATGGGCTGGAAAATGTATTAAGTGGTGAGGTGCAATTCAGCGACGCCGGTCAAATACCTGGTTATGCTGAGAAATACGTGGCTCAAATGTCTCAAGCCGGTATCATGAAGGGTTACCCCGGTAATGTCTTCAAACCCCGGAATAAAGTGCAAAGAGCGGAAATCGCGGCTATGCTGTTTCGGTGCCAGTACATGTTTTCGTTAAACCCTAAATTTAATTACATTAAAGGTATTGTGGATGAGGTTATGCCGTCGGACCCGGCTTACATTTCCCTAAAGGTTGGCGACGATGACAATAGTCCGCTGGTGCTGGTGCAGGTAGCTGATGATGCGGCGATTTTTATTGATGGCAAAGCAGCGGATTTAGAAGACATAGAAAAAGATTACGCGGTTTCAATGGTGCTGAACCCGGCCCGCAATGCCATAGTGGTGAGCGCCGGTTCGGACGGCGCCGCAGGTAATGATGATGCGGATGAAGAAGAAGACGAGGATGCTCCGGAAGTTGATGAGCTTAATCCCGAAAACGATGCTGAAAATGTGCCGGCCGGCCTTGATACACTGGTAGTAACTTTTGACGAAAAAATTTACCCCGTTAAATCCTTGAACGATATCAAGGAAGGTATCGAGGTGGAAAACATTACAGACGACCGGAGTATTGATATATGGGATATTGATATTGATGGCCGGAAATTGATCATTGAGCTGAAGAAAGAGCTTGACGAGGACTGCCGTTTTGCGGTGGATGTTGCCGCCAATATAATCAAAGATGGCCAGGGCAATAAATTTGCGGGTATTGATTCGGAAGACTGGGAATTTGCTACCTTTGAGGATGAGGATGAAGACGCCCCGGAAATAGACGAATTAAATCCGGAAGATGGTGAAGAGTTTGAGGGCGACCTCGAGGAAATTACCGTGCAATTTGATGAAAAAGTGCGGTGGGTGGGCAAAAAACCAAACGAAAATGCCGTGATAGTGTTTAACAGAGCCAGATACTTTGTGATAATACCGGACGATATAGATATTGACGAAGACGAGCTAATTATTCAATTTGATAGAGAACTGCCCGTGGGAGAATATAACATATCCATCCCGTCAGGTATAATTGAGGACTTATCAGGGAATGAATTCTCCGGTATTGGCGTTACCGACTGGACTTTTGAAGTGGTGGCCGAAGAAGACGATTAAATGGATAATGGACTAACTAAAAGGGGAAGCCGTAACTGCTGCGGTTTCCCTTTTTTTAATATTACTATAGAGGTATTATCGGGCAGGCGCGCCGATTGATAACTGTTTACATAAAGGTTGGGTTGCTAATCGCGGGAGATAATGAGAAAATATGAAAGACAGCAATGGAAAGTTGGTGTTTGTCTTGCCGCGATTGGTACTGGATGACCGGGTGATGGAATATACAGTTAAACGCAGCCATAAAGCTTTATCCCTAAAAATAACTGTTGATGCAAAAGATGGTGTTACGGTCACGGCGCCGGAACAATATAATACCGGGGTGGTTAAGCGTTTTATACAGGATAAGAGTGTTTGGATAATAGAAAAGCTGGATTATCTGTCGGTATTGTCCGGATGTCCGGTGCCCAGGTCGTTTGCGGACGGAGAACAATTCTTTTTTTTGGGTAACCAATATACTGTTAAGGTGCATATTAATGAGCAGGTAATGAATGGGGCGGTAAGGATAAATGGACGGCAAATGCTTGTCGATGTGCCTTTGCCGCTTTATCGGGATAACGGTGCGGCAGCGGTTCGTGATACGCTGGTAAAATGGTACAAAACGCAGGCTAATTATACAATAAACGACAGGATAGATTTCTATATTAAGGGCGTAGGCGTAAAACCGGCGAAGATTAGGATAAAGGAACAAAAACATCGCTGGGGCAGTTGTTCGGGAAAGGGTAATTTGAACTTCAACTGGCATTTGGTGATGGCTCCCATAGGCATTATAGATTATATTGTTGTGCATGAGTTATGCCACTTGTTAAGACTCGATCACAGTCCGGCATTTTGGAGCTTGGTGGGGGCGGTGTTGCCTGATTACCCGACGCGCCGCCGCTGGTTGAAACAATATGGCCCGGTGCTGGCTTTCTAGTCGCAAGTCTGTGCGTTCGCAGGTTTAAGATCCAATATGAGATGATGTTTTTTCGCTTTTGCTATGACATGCTAATTTATAATATTCATCTTGGGTGCTGCTTATAGAGGCGCGGGCCTCTGTTAAGGATAAATATACTTTCTATTCCGGTAGATGGGAGGTGAATAGTAAATGGTACCACCGGAAAGCAAACTTATGGGTGCAATTTGTCACGGTTCTATATTCCTGGGTTTACCGGTTTTAGTGCCTTTAGTTGTTTATTTACTTAAGAAGGATGATGATTTTGTGTGCCACCACGCCCGGGAATCGCTGACCATGCATATTATATCCCTGCTCTTGGGTGTGGCGGTAGGAATACTGTGTCTGATACTTATCGGTCTTTTGTTGGTTATACCCCTGGCTATATTGGCACTGATATATACTGTTTTTGCCATTGTAGCTATTATTAAATGTTTGTCAGGCGAATATTACCGTTATCCGGTTACAACAAAATACGCGGAGTCATGGTTTTCCGTAAAATAAACATGCTGAAGCAATAATTATTTATTTTTTTGTTTTAAGAAATAATTCACTTTCTTTGCAGGAATCCAATATGCGCTGGTCGAATAATAAAAAAATTGTCACTGGATTTGCAATTTGTATTATAATTTTTATATTTTTTTAGACATCCAAGTGAATTATAGCACAAATATATTTATGACAATACATAACATATTTATAAAATTTATGAGGGAGGATGAAAAATGGATAACCTGGTGCCGATTCGTTCTGTTGGTGATATTTTCCCCCAGTATCGTGATACTCCCATCGGTCGCTTACTTCAATACCATAACCTGCAATATCCACTGCATAGCTATGAGCATGCGGAATTGCTAATCGGTATGTGTATGGATAACCGTAAACACTTACGCATACCCGATAACTTTGCCTATGTGCTGCGCACCGGCGGGGGCAATCTCCGTTATAGTGAGTTTAAATTATCATATGCCATAGCTGTTGGGGGAGTTAAGGCTGTTGCTTTAATCGGCCATGATAAATGCGGCATGGTAAACTTAATGGCCCGCAAGGATAAATTTGTGCGGGGATTGGTGGAAAACGCGGGCTGGGACAAAAAGCTGGCTGAAGAACACTTTATGCATTTCGTACCTATGTTTGAGATTGTAAATGAAATGGATTTTGTTATTAGCGAAGCCCAAAGGTTACGTCTACGTTATCCTAAGATTTTGGTGGTACCCATGTTTTACGGTATAGATGATAAACTTTTATATTTAATTAGGGAATAATGAATTAAGCCGGCAAATAGAGGCACGGTTGGGCAGGTGACTGTATCCCCTGCCCTTTTTTGTTTTTTAAGACCAGATGTTTTAGTGATTTGGTGTAATGAATGAATAACTTTGGATTTATGCGCTTTAAATGTTATACTTTAGGCATACTGGTTTGACTTGATTCACATTTGTTTGGAGGTTTTATAACAATGGCGATTAAAATGACTATTCTTTCAGATTATGTATGACCTTTTTGCTATATCGGCAAAGGTATTGTCGAAAAATTGAAGCAGGAATTTGACATTGCCGAGGAGTGGGTTGGTTATGAGTTGCATCCTGAAACACCGCCCGAAGGAAAGCTTATTAAGGATTTGTTTCCCGATGTGGATATAGATAAGATGTTGGAAAACTTTCGGCGGGCCGGTAAACCCTACGGGATTAATTTTAGTGGCATGAATCTCGTGGCCAATTCATGTCTGGCGCTGCAGGCCAGCGAATTTGCCCGGGACAAAGGAAAATATGAACAAGCACATGCCCGGCTGTTTAAAGCTTATTTTCAAGAGGAAATGAATATCGGCGATAAACAGGTGCTTATCAAGTTGTTTAAAGAGATTGGCTTAAATGAAGATGAACTAATGGAAACGCTGGATAAACAGCCTTTTTTGCCGCGCTTGCAAAAGGCGCGGGAATTGGCCCGGCAATACGAGATCACGGCTGTACCTGCATTTATCATCAATGATAAGAAAAGGCTGGTGGGCGCCCAGTCATATCAAGTATTTCAAAGGGCCTTGAGCGTTTACCAATAGTTATAGGCGCTAAGTCCCAATAAAGTCAGGAGAATTATAAATAATAGCCGGAATTATAAGGCCACCATCAAATCCGGCTAAAGTAGCCCATGATCGTTTTTTGGTTGCACAGTAATTATTTGATTTAGGATATTATATGGACGCAGCTTTGGCAACTGCCACAGCAAACGGCAGTCGCCAGGGTTAGTGATTTTACCCCGCCGGTGCGGGCCAAGTGCTGCTTATGCGATGCACTTTTAGACGGGAGAGGAACATGGTGTAAAAATACGAGCGGGAGGGTTGGGACAATCCCAATGCTTTAAATTTGCACTCTTAACGAAATCCGTTGATTTAATTCCGTCTGGTGTTCCCTGTGTTTTCCTTTCCCTCGGGTATAGGTTTACGAGCCGGGGAAAATACAAATTCAGTTTTGATGGCCTGAACTGACGAAGTATTTGCTTGCTGCGGCTGTTGTCCTTGTTCTGTATCGTTCGCTGTTTGTTTCATGTCCTTTACTCTGATTAAAAACAATGCTGTCAGCGCCGCCGTACCGGCCAGTATGGCACCGCCCCAGTACATATAAGCGTTACTGATACCCATCAGGTATCCAAACAGGGGTGGTCCCGCGGCCACGCCTAAAAAACGTACACTGCCGTATACTGAAGTAATCAAACCTCTTTCCTCGGCGGCCGTGGTGCTGGTAATAATGGTGTTTAAACAGGGCAGAAGCAGTCCCGTACCCAGTCCGGTAACGGAAATGCCGGCGAAGAAAAAGTAAATGTTCTGGTATAAGTTTAATGTAGCCAGAGAGGCGGCTACCAGCCCGAGCCCGGTTACTACCAGCCATTTCATTAGCTGAACCTTTTTTTTGATCAGCAGGCCGGTGACATATGAGGTAACGGACATGAACAGCACGGGTATGGCTAGGGCCGCACCTTTAATGATACCGGTCAGACCTATGGTTTCTTCCAGGTAATCGCTCAAGAAAAATAACATACCGAAAAGTATAAGCAGCGCTACCATACCGCTTAAGAAAATGGTGACCAGCAGGGCTGATTTTTTTTGAAATACTTCTTTTATGGATTTGCCATACTGAGCTACGCTTTGGGTAGCCCGATTGCTTTGGGGTTCCTTTACTAAAAACCAAATACCCAGTACGATGGGAATGATAATAGCCGGGAAAAATAAAAAGGTGGCGTACCAGGCAATCAGACCGATGGCTGCACCCAGCACGGGGCTGAGTACTTTGCCGAATCCGTTGGCGGCCTCCACCACTCCCAGCGCTTTACTGCGCCGGAGACCGGCAAATAAATCCCCGGTCAGGGCCATGGCAATGGGAGAGGTGCCCGCGGCGCCGATACCTTGAACAATACGACCGCTGATAATCCATGTATAGGCTCTTTCAGTCAGTAATACTGCGGCCAGTCCGGCGATTATTCCGCCCAAGCCGTATAAAATTAAGCCGGGAATTATTACTTTTTTGCGTCCGATCCGGTCGGATAAAAAGCCGGCCAGCGGAATTAGCAGGCCGGGTACGGAAAATGCGGTGATGATCATGCTGACTTTTAACTGGCTTAGGTGCAGTGCTTCTTGCAACTGCGGCAATACCGGTATGAGCATGGAATTGCCCAGCACCATAATGAACGGCACGCCTGCTATGGCGGCCAGTACAGCGTTTCCGGCTTTTGTCTCCATAACGGTTCACATCCTTTTTTTAAACACACCGATATTTTATCTCCCGCTCGAAGGTGCTATGCATTTTAACGCCTGTCCCCGCATAAGAAAAAATAGTAATTATTCGGGGGGGAAAAAAATGTTTTTTGTGTTTGATAAGATTGTCATTTCTATGGCAGCGCTGAGGCTCTTATCGGCGTCTATTGAATTTACAGCGGCATTGTTAATGCTGCACTTTAATAAAGTGGAGACGGCTTTTAAAATTAATGCGGTGCTGGCCGTGGTCGGTCCCACCGTGTTTATTACTGTAACCACCCTGGGACTTGTGGGGTTGGCCGGTAAAGTGTCGCTTGCCGGCACGGCCTCTATAATGCTTGGGGTGGCCCTGATTTTCCTGGGGATTAACAAACTTTAATTGTCTGACTGGTGCCAGGCACCAAGTGTTGAAAGTTGCAAACTAAAGATTTTCAACTTTCAACATCTGGTGCCTGGCACCGGCTAGACAGCACCAGCCGGCGGAACGGTCCCTGTGGTTTTCTAAAAACCCGTTGACGGTCACCTGTGTTTTTGATAGTATTATTTAAGTGAAAAGTCACCTTTAATATCGGTCCCGTGAGATCGGTAAGGATACATAGAGCAACGCAGGGTTATAGTATACCTGTCTATGCCTCTTACCGGGTAGACAGGTTTTTTTGATGCCATTTTAAAAGCCGGGGGGCGAATTGTCTTGACAGTATTAAGGGAGAAGGCCCGCATCATTGATCAAGACGGTATCAGGCGTGCTCTGACCCGCATTGCGCACGAAATTATTGAGCGCAATAAGGGTACGGATAGTTTGGTACTGATCGGCATAAGGCGGCGTGGTGTACCTTTGGCCCGGCGGCTGGCCGAAAAAATCAAGCTGATTGAGGGAAGTCAGGTGCCGGTGGGGGTGCTTGATATCACCCTTTACCGGGATGATTTGTCTACCTTAAGCCATCAGCCCGTGATCCGGCAAACCGCGGTGAATTTTTCCATTGAGAATAAAAAAGTCGTGCTGGTGGATGATGTTTTGTATACCGGGCGCACTATTCGGGCCGCTATGGATGCCATTATGGATTTGGGGCGTCCGCAAAATATTCAATTGGCGGCTTTAATCGACCGGGGACATCGCGAGCTGCCCATTAGAGCGGATTATGTAGGTAAAAACGTGCCTACGGCCCGCCGTGAACTGGTGGAGGTTCATCTGGCGGAAATGGACGGTGCGGATGAGATAGTTATTATGGAAAAGACATAAGCGATACATGGCTCCTTTTAAGCGGTCCCGAGAGGCTGGCAAGGGAGAGCTTTAAGCTTCATGGGGAGAGTACGCTTTAGGCATTTAAGTTAAAGCTGCATCCCTATATGATGGCTCAGCCGGCCTCCGCCGGGTTTTTATAAACCCGGGGAGGCTTATTTATTGGGGAGGGGGTCCCTGGATTGTATAAACGTAAGGATTTGTTGGAATTAAAGGACTTGACCGCGGCCGAAATTCAGTTTTTATTGGATACGGCTGTACCTATGAAAGAAATTATTACCAGACCCATTAAAAAAGTACCTACTTTGCGGGGCCGTACGGTGGTAAATCTTTTTTATGAAAACAGTACCCGTACTCGCGGCTCATTTGAGCTGGCGGCCAAGTACTTAAGCGCGGACAGTATCAATATATCCAGTTCTTCCAGCAGTGTGGCCAAAGGCGAAAGTTTATACGATACCGCCCGGACCATTCAGTCGTTGGGAGCCGATGTGGTTGTTCTGCGTCACCCTATGGCCGGGGCGCCGCACTTATTGGCCAAGACGGTGGGCGCGGCGGTGATTAACGCGGGTGATGGAGCCCATGAGCATCCTTCCCAGGCGCTGCTGGATCTTTTTACAGTACGTGAATCCCGGGGCAAATTGGAAGGTCTTACGGTGGTAATCGTGGGAGATATACTGCACAGCCGGGTGGCTCGCTCCGATATTTGGGGATTTACCGGCTTGGGGGCCGAGGTGCGGGTTTGCGGCCCGCCCACACTGCTGCCGCCCGGGCTTGCCGAAACCGGTGCCCGGGTGTTTTACCGGCCCGAAGAGGCTTTAAAGGGCGCGGATGTGGTTATTATGCTGCGTATTCAAAAGGAAAGGCAGCGGCAGGGCTTGTTCCCGGGGCTGCGGGAATATGCCCGGCTGTATGGTTTAAACAGGGAGCGCCTGGCCCTGGCCAAGCCGGATGCGCTGGTCATGCACCCGGGGCCGATGAACCGCGGGGTGGAAATCGCCCATGAAATTGCCGATGGGCCGGCGGCGCTGATCGCAGAACAAGTGACCAACGGGGTGGCGGTACGCATGGCCTTGCTGTACCTGCTTACCGGAGGAGGTGCTCATAATGAAGCTGATTATTAAGGACGGCCGGATAATTGACCCTGCTTCGGGCAGGGATGAGCAGGCCGATTTATATGTGCAAGATGGTATCATCTCGGCCCGTTTTGTGCCGGATGAGAACACAAAAATAGTTGATGCCGCCGGTAAGCTGGTGGCGCCGGGATTTCTGGATATGCACGTACACTTGCGGGAGCCGGGCTACGAGGCCAAGGAAACCATTGCCAGCGGTACCGCGGCGGCGGCCCGGGGAGGCTTTGCCGGTGTGGCTTGTATGCCTAATACCGATCCGGTGGCGGACAACCGCTTTATTATTGAATTTATTTGCAAGCGGGCAGCCGAAGCAGGGCGGGCTGATGTTTACCCCATCGGTGCCGTTACCAGGGGCAGCCGGGGCGAGGAGTTGGCCGAACTGGCGGACATGCGGGACGCCGGGGCGGTGGCTTTTTCCGATGATGGACGGCCGGTGCCGAACGCCGGAATAATGCGGCGCGCCATGCAGTACTGTAAGATGCTGGGCGTTTGTGTGATCTCCCACTGCGAGGATCAAACACTGGCTGCGGACGGGGTGATGCACGAGGGCTATCATTCCACTATATTGGGACTGAAGGGAATACCTGCTTCCGCTGAAGAAGTTATGGTGGCTCGCGATATTATATTGGCGGCTGAAACAGGCTGCCCGCTGCACATAGCCCATATCAGCACCGCGGGATCGGTGGCGCTGGTACGGGAGGCTAAAAGACGGGGATATCCGGTAACCGCGGAAGCAACACCGCATCACTTCACCTTAACCGACCGGGCAGTGGTGCGTTACAATACTGCGGCCAAGGTTAACCCGCCGCTGCGCGGGGAGAATGACGTGCAGGCGGTGCGCGAGGGGCTGGCCGACGGCACTATTGATGTGATCGCCACAGATCACGCTCCCCATACTTTTGATGAAAAAAATGTGGAGTTTGACCTCGCTCCCTTTGGCCTGGTGGGGCTGGAGACCGCAGTAGGGCTGGTTTGGACCGAGCTGGTGCATACCGGCATCCTCACGCCCTTGCAGGCGGTGGCCAAATTAGCGCTGTACCCGGCCCGTATATTGGGTGTTGACCGGGGTACGCTGGCCGAGGGCTGTGCGGCGGATATTACTATTATCGATCCCCTATATGAACAAACGGTGCATCCCGAACAATTTGTCGGTAAGGGGAAAAACACACCCTTTACCGGCCGCACGCTGAAGGGGCTGCCGGTAATCACCATCCGGTCCGGCCTTTGTACGTATACAGCTTAGCTGATTTTTTCCGCGCTATTAGGCGGTTAATATATAAATATCTAAATGTTATCCGGCGGAACGGAAGAAATATGCTGAGAGAAAATGATTGGAATAAACTGCGGAGGTGTATGCATTTTGAAAGCTTATTTAGCTCTTGAAGACGGGACTCTTTTAACGGGCCGGTCATTTGGCGCCACCGGGGAGCAATGGGGTGAGGTTGTGTTTAACACCGGTATGACCGGTTACCAGGAAATATTGACCGATCCCTCCTATTACGGTCAGATAATCGTCATGACCTATCCGCTCATCGGTAATTACGGTATTAACCGGGAAGACTTCGAAGCTAAGAAATCATTTATTCGCGGCTTTGTAGTCAAAGAAGCCTGTGACCATCCCAGTAACTGGCGTGCCGGCTACCGTATCGGTGATTTCCTGGCCCGGGAGGGAGTGCCTGGCATCAGCGGTGTGGATACCAGAGCGCTTACCCGACACCTGCGCAGTTTTGGAACCATGCGGGGCTACATTGCCACCGGTGCGGCGGACCCGGCCCGGTTAGTTGAAAAAGCCAGGGCCTGTCCGCATTTGAGTGGTCAAAAATTGGTGGCCGATGTTGCTGTTAAAGAATCATACACCATTGAAGGACGTGGCTTTCGGGTGGTACTCGTTGATCTGGGCTCCAAACAGAACATTATTCGCAAGCTTAAGGAGAGAGATTGCACGGTAATTGTGGCGCCGCCCGACATTACTCCGGAGCAAATCGGACAGCTTGCGCCCGACGGGGTGCTTATTTCCAATGGCCCCGGCGACCCGGTAGACGTACCTGCTACTATCGATACCACCCGTGCGATCACCGGCAAATATCCCATTTTCGGCATTTGCCTGGGTAACCAGGTGATGGCATTGGCACTTGGCGCCAAGACCTATAAAATGAAGTTTGGCCACCGGGGCGCCAACCATCCGGTGAAAGATTTGCGTACCGGCAGAGTTTACATTACCTCGCAAAATCATGGGTTTTCCGTAGATGAAGCATCTATTGCAGGATTGGATATTGATGTTACTCATATTAATTTAAATGATCATACTGTGGAAGGCATAAGGCACAAGCACTTGCCTTTGTTTGCGGTGCAGTATCACCCCGAAGCGTCACCGGGGCCGCAGGAATCCGATTATATATTCGACCAATTTATGGATATGATGCGCGGGGAGGGACAATAAAATGCCGATTAAGGAAGGGATTAAAAAAGTATTGGTGGTGGGGTCAGGCCCCATTATTATCGGCCAAGCCGCCGAATTTGATTATGCGGGTACTCAGGCTTGCCGGGCGCTGCGGGAGGAAGGGCTGGAAGTGGTACTGATTAACAGTAATCCGGCCACTATCATGACCGACGCCAACATGGCCGACCGAATATATATTGAGCCTATTACTCCCGAATTTGTTACCCGGGTTATTGAAAAAGAAAAGCCCGACGGTTTTTTACCCTCCCTAGGCGGCCAGGTGGGGTTGAATATGGCTCTGCAGCTGGCTGAGTTGGGAACGCTGGAAAAATATAATGTGCAGCTGCTGGGTACTCCGCTGGATGCTATTAAGCGGGCCGAGGATCGGGAGCAGTTCAAGTCCACCATGCAGAGAATCAATGAGCCCGTGCCGGAAAGCGTCATTGTCTGTTCGGTGGAAGAAGCCGTAGCCTTTGCCAAACAAATCGGCTTTCCGTTGGTGGTGCGCCCGGCCTATACTTTGGGCGGCACCGGCGGCGGCATGGTTTACAATATGGATGAGCTGACCGCTACCTGCACCAGAGGTTTAAAGGCCAGCATTATCCACCAGGCGCTTATTGAGCGCAGTTTAGTAGGCTGGAAAGAAATCGAATTTGAGGTTATGCGGGACGGCGCGGATAATTGCATCACTATCTGCAGTATGGAAAACATTGATCCTATGGGCGTGCATACCGGCGACAGTGTGGTGGTGGCACCGGCCCAGACCTTGAGCGATCGGGAATATCAGATGCTGCGCAGCGCCGCGCTTAAGATTATCCGCGCTTTGGGCGTCGAGGGCGGCTGCAACGTTCAGTATGCCCTGGATCCCAACAGTTTTACTTATTATGTTATCGAGGTCAATCCCCGGGTGTCCCGGTCATCGGCTCTGGCCTCCAAGGCTACGGGTTACCCCATCGCCAAGGTGGCCAGCAAAATTGCCATAGGCCTGAATCTGGACGAGATTAAAAATACGGTGACCGGTAAAACCTATGCCTGTTTTGAACCGGCGATAGATTATGTGGTAATCAAGTTTCCACGCTGGCCCTTTGATAAATTTGCCCTGGCCGACCGGTCTCTGGGCACTCAAATGAAGGCTACCGGTGAGGTAATGTCCATTGACCGTACCCTGGAGGGGGCGCTGCTAAAAGCAATTCGTTCCCTGGAAATCGGCGTGTCGGGGTGGAATTACCCCGGGCTGGCTCATCTTTCAGAGGAGGAAATCGAGCGGAAGCTGGTGCGTCCCAACGACGAGCGGTTGTTTGTACTGGCTGAAGCACTGCGCCGGGGGATGCTTTTTGACCGTATATATAACCTGAGTAAAGTAGACCGTTTCTTTATACAAAAAATCTATAATGTGGTGCATGTGGAGAACAGGTTGCGCGGCGAGGGCCGGGCGGCTCTGACACCGGAACTGCTCAGGGAAGCCAAGGTAATGGGCATGGCCGATGCCTATCTGGCTCAGATCGCGGGCATTGCGGAAGATGAGGTGCGGGCGTTGCGCCAAGAGCATGGCATCAGGCCGGTTTATAAAATGGTGGATACCTGCGCCGCGGAATTCGAGGCCGTTACGCCCTACTATTATTCGTGTTATGATACCGAGGATGAAGCCGAGCCCACGGGCAATCGCAAAGTAGTGGTGCTGGGCGGTGGTCCCATTCGCATTGGTCAGGGCATAGAATTTGACTATTGCTCCGTACATTCGGTGTGGGCGCTGAAAGAGATGGGTTGCGAGGCCATAATCATCAACAATAACCCGGAAACCGTCAGCACCGATTTTGATACCGCCGACCGGCTTTACTTTGAGCCGCTGCTGCCCGAGGATGTAATAAATATACTGGAGAAGGAGAAGCCCGCGGGTGTAATCGTGCAGTTCGGCGGCCAGACGCCTATCAACCTGGCTGCGCATGTGCACAAAGCCGGTTTTGATATTTTGGGTACTTCCCTGGATAGCATTGACCGGGCTGAGGATCGCGAACGCTTCGATGATCTGGTCAGTCGGCTGGATATCCCCAGACCTCCGGGGGAAACCGCCTTTTCGGTAGCCGACGCCGAGGAAATTGCCGGTAAAATCGGTTTTCCGGTGCTGGTACGCCCTTCCTATGTGCTGGGCGGGCGGGCTATGGAAATCGTTTATAATATCGATGACTTGAGAAACTATATGCAAACGGCGGTTAAGGTAACGCCGGAGCACCCGGTGCTGGTGGATAAATATTTCCTGGGGGAAGAAATTGAAGTGGACGCTATTGCCGATGGGGAAACGGTGCTTATCCCCGGTATTATGAAACATGTGGAACGGGCCGGGGTGCACTCGGGAGACAGCATTGCCGTTTATCCCGGCAACCATTTGGACCGGACGGCGCGGCGGCAAATTGTGGATTATACCATCAGGCTGGCCTTGGAGCTGGATGTGCGGGGTATGATCAATATTCAGTATGTGCTTTATAACGGTCAGATTTACGTGCTGGAAGTCAACCCCCGGGCCAGCCGTACGGTACCGTACATGAGCAAGATAACCGGCATTCCCATGATCAACCTGGCAACCAAGATTATTATGGGACAAAAACTAAAGAGTATGGGCTATCGGGGCGGTCTATACCCGGAAAGCCAATTGGTGGGGGTCAAGGCGCCTGTGTTCAGTTTTGCCAAGCTGCTGCAGGTGGATATATCGCTGGGCCCCGAAATGAAGTCTACCGGTGAAGTGCTGGGGGTGGACACAAGCTACCCGGTGGCTCTATATAAAGCGTTATTGGCCTCGGGCGTGGTGTTCCAGCGGCAGGGCAATATTCTGGTGACGGTGGCCGATAAAGATAAAGAAGAAATGTTGCCCATTATCAAAGGATTCAGCAGCCTGGGCTACAATATATTTGCCACTGCGGGCACGGCCCGCTATCTGAAGGAACGTGAGGTAGCGGTGACGAGGGTGCATAAGGTGCGGGAAGGTTCCCCCCACATTGCCGATCTGCTGCGTCAGGGAGATATTCATCTGGTGATCAACACTCTGACCAAGGGCAAGGCTCCCGAGCGGGACGGTTTTGTGATCAGGCGGGCTGCCGTGGAACTGGCTGTACCGTGTTTGACCTCCCTGGATACCGCTCGGGCCATCCTGGAAGTGTTGGGCGATATTAAGGAGGGCTCTGACTTCCCATTAGTACCGCTGCAGGAATATGTCGCCGGGTGTTGAAAGGCGGAAAGCCACCCAATGGCAGCACTGTTCCGTCAATGCCTGCGCGGCCTGACTCCTGCCGACATCACCCTGGCCGTTCATGAAGTTCTCAAACGAAAATAGTGGTTGAGACCGAATCATAAAATCCCTTTTCCTCTTTTGTTGGATAAGGGATTTTTTAAATCTGTTCTTTTGAAAAAGTTATGTTCGCCGACTGCAAACTACCGGTCTTCCCCTTACGTTGCCCTGATCGTATAGCTGATAAATTTTTCTGTGTTTTTAAAAAAATATGTTAAAATGCGCAAATATCGACATATTTTTCCTATAGTGGTACGGTATACTAAAAATATGGATTCTTCGAGCTTAAATGTTTAGGTTGTTCTAACATATAACAATATCTAAAGTTTATTTTACCTGTGGCCGAGCTATAGTAACCTGACCGGTAGTGTGCAAGCTGGAAACGGCTGCCTCCCGTTGAGGAAAGGATAGTATATGCTGGGAACAATAAAAGCCCTGCATTACGATTCATTTCGCAATGCAGGGCTTATTAAATATAAAAAATCTTATATAAGGGGGTATAAAATTGAAAAAAGGCCGATTGAAAGCATTTATAGCAATGTTTTTGGCGTTGTCTCTGGCTCTTGCAACAATGCAATCGCCGTTATCGGTCAATGCCAAGCCTTATGGTGGAGCAGCATCAACCGCAGCCAAAGCTGCAAGCACGGTGGAAGACGTCTATTCCGGTCCGGGCATGCAAAACGGCAATTCAGAGCCCGGAGATCCGCAAAATCAAAGTGTTGTCGAAGAGATTTACGCGCCAATATTGCTTGATAATTTATGTGATGCTAAAACCGATCGTTTTATCATTAAATTTAAAAATTATCAAAGCAAAAGCACCCTTGCTAATTCCATAAGCGGGGATTTAAAACAGATAAGAAATTTTAAATACCATCGTTTTAAAAATTTTAGTGTTGTAACGACAAGAACGAAAATGAAATCAGAAGACTTTACAGCCAAAATAAACAGCCAAAATACAGACGGCGAGATCGAATATATCCAGCCCGATTATCAACTAACCGCAGCATCGCTGGCTGCGGAAACAACTGCACGGCAAGCAGGGCAAAATATCACCAAAACAATGGCGGAACCTTTAAATGAAAGTACAGACAAACAAATAGGACAACTGCCGGAATATTTGCAAGGACTTTCCTCTGACGACCCCATGGTAGAGCAGTGGCTTAACACTCACCAGCCCAGAGAAGAAACGCCGCAAAACCTATACGACGTCGGCACACCTGTTGACCTGGCCGATGTCAACTTAAAAGCCGCCTGGGAAAAATCCCGCGGAGAAGGAACCGTAATTGCTGTATTGGATACAGGCATAGACATCACCCACCGGGATCTGGCCCATAAGATTTGGGAAAACAACGCTGAAACAGAGGACAACGGCATTGACGACGACAATAACGGCTACGTTGACGACATTAACGGCTGGAATTTCAGCGGCAATAACAGTGCGGTACACCAAGCCGGCCGGGAATACGACGAGTGGCACGGCAGCCACATCGCGGGCATTATAGCTGAAGTCGCACCCAAAGCCAAAATCATGCCGCTGAAAGTATTTCAAAACGGCACCGCCTACACCAGCGACATCATCGAAGCTATTGCCTATGCCGAAAGAAACGGCGCTCAAATAGCCAACTGCAGTTGGGAGACAGCCTTTGACAACCCCGCCCTGGCGGAAGCCATCGAAAAATCAGCCATGCTCTTTGTGTGCGCGGCGGGCAACAGCCACACGGATATTGACATCAGCCCCGTTTATCCCGCCTCATACGGCTACGATAACATCATCACCGTGGCTTCCATCAACAAATGGGGTCGGTTATCCGGTTATTCCAATTACGGCGTCACAAACGCAAATGTGGCTGCACCCGGCGAAAACATCATCAGCAGCACCCCCGGCGACAGATATAACAAAAGCAGCGGCACCTCCCAGTCGGCCGCCTTTGTGGCGGGCGAAGCCGCGCTGATCCTGGGCGCACATCAAAACACAAACGCCCGGGCAATAAAACAAACCATTATCCGGACCTCCAATAAACTGCCCGATCTGGCTAAACAAATAACCAACGGGAACAAAATCAACTGCGGCGGCGGCGTATCGCACCCCGTATCGCAAAGCGGCGAATTGATAAGTAAAAACGCTCGGTCTCTTTCAGTCAGTGAGTCGGTGTATGCATCGCATAACGATCTTTCCGTCGCCGAATCAGTGTACGACACAAACATAACCTCTTTAACCAATGAAACAATGCGGGACGACGGCGGGTACAGCTTGTATTCCGGAGAGATTTGGGCCGCCAGGAGCGGTATGCCCACAGCAAGACACAGCCTGGCGGCGGTAGAAGCAAATCAAAAAATCTACGCCATAGGCGGTTCCGACAGCGGCGGGATATGCAACAGAGTAGAAGCGTACGACCCCGCGGCAGATACCTGGACAACCAAAGCGAACATGCCGATACCCATAGAAGCACTGGCCACGGCGGCAGTAAACGGTAAGATCTACGCTATCGGCGGCGCCGCCGACGGATCTGTATACAGTAATGTTCAGCAATATAACCCCGCCACGAATACCTGGAGCTTAAAAACAAACATGCCAACGCCAAGAGCGTATCTTGCGGCGGCGGCTGTAAATGGAAAGATCTATGTCATGGGCGGTGTTGGTTTTGACGGGAGTTTTTTAAACACGGTGGAAGAATATGACCCCGCCACAGACACCTGGACAGCAAAGGCAAATATGCCTGCAACGAAAAGTCATTTAACAGCGGCAGCAGTAAACGGAAAGATTTACGTTATAGGCGGTTCTGGCAGCAGCGGGCGTTTAAATACAGTGGAAGAATATAACCCCGCCACAGATACCTGGACTATCAAAGCGAGCATGTACAACCCAAGAACAGCACTGGCCACGGCGGTGGTAAGCGGGAAGATATATGCCATCGGCGGTTATGGCGGCGGGCGTCTAAATACAGTGGAGGAATATGATCCGGCCGCAAATACCTGGACGGCAAAAGCAAGTATGCTTATACCGAGGGGGGACTTGGCGGCGACGTCGGTTAATGGAAAAATATACGCCATCGGCGGTTCTGGCGTCAGTGGACATTTAAATATTGTTCAAGAATTTGGTCTTGAGTTATCCGATTTGCATCAGTATCAATATGACGATAACAACTGTTTGGATTATATTATTACGCCAGTGGGACAAACCATCGACTACCAATATGATAACAATGGAAATTTAATCCGCCGGATGCTGATACAATAACATAAAGGTTATCTTTGCTGTATCATACCTTGCGAGGAGGAATAAAGAATGAAGAATAAAAAAACAATAGCCGTTATTTTATGCGTAAGTTTTTTACTATCGGGAGCAGGTTTTATATCCACAGGGTTTGCCGGTGATCCTATGCAGATAAAAGACTGGTTTGTTAACCAGCAACATATGGAACAGACCATTGGTAAATCTACGGATAAAAAAGATCTATCCAATGCTCAATCAGACGCCCAATTTTTAGAGAGCGCCTTCGATAATCGGCCGACTAACAATTCTTTGGCCCACAGTGCTAATTTAAATATTGATCCTCCTGAGGCTATTATTGTGGAAAACAATGATAACGAGGGAATGATCTATCAGGGGGAAAGAGTATCCTTGGAAGAGGGAGATGCTTTCAAAAATGACAAGTACCATATTGGGAAAGATGAAATGGAAGAACTAATAAAGGAAGGTCATTCAATAGCGGATATTTTCAAATTAGACGAATTAGCCAACAGGCTTGATGAAGACCCGCAAAAACTATTAGCGCTGAAAAAAGGGAAAAACCAAAGTTGGGAGCAAGTAGAAAAAAGCCTGCTTATGGAAAGAGCGGAAAAATATTTAGCCAAGCTTAAAGAAAAGCACCCGGAAGAATATGAGCAATTGCAAGCCCGGGGATTATCCCTGGAAGAACAATTTACCTTAATGGCCATGTACGATAAGCATATTGCGCCGACAATGCAAGAATTGATTAAAACGTACGAGCAAGATGGGGAAGGCGGACTAACAAATATCATCAAGAATCAAAAGCCCGTAACGAATGTTTCCAAAGAAAAAATAGATAAGTATGGCCTCACCCAGCAAGACACGGAAGAAATTTCCGATGAAATAATTCAAAAGATGGAAATGCTTTCCCAAAAAACCGATATCCCGGTAAAAGAATTGATAAAAGGATATCAGGAAGAAAGACACAGGTAAGGAGGTCGGGTTAATTTGACCAATCAATTAATTTTAAAATATATAAGAACCATTCTACTTAGCATGCTAATTTTCATGGTTCCCATTAAAGCAGCATACGCCGATGTAAATATTGAGCAATTGCAAGGAGTTATTAACGGGCTGATAACACCGCAACAAGTTAACGAAGTAAAAAAGCAAGCAATGGCGGACCGTAATGAAACAAAAGAAATTATTGACCCGATGACCGGTTCGTTGACCATTAAAGAAACGGATATAAGCTTGCCCGGCAAGGACGGATTGGATCTCTCCATTGCGCGCATCTACAACTCTTCCCAGGCTGAAATTGGAACCAAACGAGTAAGCGTAACATCAACGACCGGCTATGGGGTAGACTACGATTATTATTTTTATGTGGATATTTTAACCTATAATTTAACCTCCGGCAAATGGTGGACTAAAACAAGCGGTCCCTATAGCAATAATTTTGCAGCTATTGCCGAAGGGGAACGCTGGCTAAACGATACGTCTGATCCGTATAACATTTATTATAGCTATACACTTTATTACGATCTGATACAAACTTATTGCACCTACTATACCGTTACCACCAGTAATTACCCTGACAAGTATAATTATCTGAGATCCAGATATGATTTGGGGGCCGGTTGGTCGCTGGCGTTTCCGTCCGTGGAAATCGAAGACAATAACGGAATAAAGGAACTATTCTTCCATGATGGAACAGGAGCCGTCTACCGGGCTCACATTACCCTGGATACAACGGACAGCAACCTGGAGAACTACCAGGGCAAAGACGTTGAGTTTATTGAAGACGACAACAATTCCTACAGCAACGGTCAAGTATCTTCCAAATATATCTTTATCGGCTCAGACCGGCGAGAAACATATTTTGCCTCAGACGGCAGACTAATCGGAGTCAAAGACCGGTTTGGCAATGAGATCAGATTCACCCATATCAACCGCGCAATAAATGGCGACAATTATCCATTTATTGCACAAATTATAGACAGTATCGGCAGAACCATTAATTTCACATATGAAAACACCATTGAAAACAGCACGTCCGAAAAAATCTTCGTTACGGTACAGGACCCGTTCAATAGTAAAAGCCTGTCTATTCAATATAATAAGGCAGGGATAGATATTATTCATGACGGTAATTTAGCCTGGCGCGACGTCAGACTCAGCGGTTACACAGACCCGGAAGGATTCCAAACCAGCTATGCCTATGATTTTCTCGAAACAAAATTTTTATATAATAGCAAAAACTTATCCGGAGCCACGGCCTCTACACACGTTGCTTGGCTAAGCAATATATGGTATCCGCACCTAAAAAGCACATATGTTAATCAAGAGCTGGTACTGCGAAACCTGGGCCCTGATGGCGCCTATCAAGGGTACCGGGTGGGATCGCGATACGATCAAGAATACTGCTACGATCCTACTACCCAAACGTTATATGTGCCCGAAAACAGCTATATTAACCGGATTAATTATCAATATGTTAACGATTATACCGGATATCCGGATTATGACATGGATGAAGAATTACCCGAAAGCTACCGATTTAGCTCCGAAGCCACCGTTGCTGATACCGGTCTAAAAAGCAAAACTGTGTTTAACGGAAAAAAACAGCAAATTAACACGGAAATAACTGCAAACAACGGAGAAAAGAAAATCATCTCCCATCAATCTTTCGATGCGAATTTTAAATTTAAACCGACAAGAACGGAAATTGCCGAGTACTCCAGCGGGGGAACTGCCAATAAACTCTATATCGACCAAATATATAACGAATGGGGCGGGCTAAGTAGCGAAACCAAACCCCTGACCCTGGAGCAGCTGAACAACACTTCGGTTAAGGCTTTATACACCACCACTTATCAGTATCACCCGACATATAAAGCCCTGACGGAAAGGAAATGGTACCAAAACAATTCAACCAGGTTAATGGAACAGTACGCTTATGACAGCCTGGGGAGAATTGAGACCGCAACCAACCCGAAAGGTGAAACCACCAATTACGCATATGCCAATACCGCTGGCGGAGAACAAGTAACCATCACCAAAGGTCTGGAAAACGGCAAGACAGCCAGGACAATCAAAATATACGGGCCCGAAACCAATTATGCCTACCCCACTATCATCAAAGAATATTACACCGGTGCAAACGGAAGCAGCAAAGAAACAAAAACAACCAAAACCTATGCCTTGCTGTTGGGGCTGCTTGAAACCGAAACAGACAACGATGGCAACACCACCACCTATACCTACGACAATCTGGCCCGGATAACATCCGTTAAATTACCGAATTACACTACTGTTGATGGAGACGAGTTTGAAGTAGAACAGAACTTTGAATACTATAATGGCACTACCAATAGCTTTGACGCCTTTAACCAGAACCTGTATACCACAGCGGTATTCTCCTATACTTACTATAAAGATCCGGCCACCGGGGAGGAATACTATTATGATGCACGTCACAGCTTCTACGATGGATTCGGCAACCTGCGCCTTCAGACATTGTGGGTATCGGAGGTATGGGTGCCACAAAGCCAGTACCATTTCGATAGCCTGGCCCGCCCCAACTACTTTGTAGACGCCGAAGGGAACAGCAGCACCTATGCCTATAACCCATGGGGAGAACACTATATCACAGTAGACCCCTTTGGCAACACCTACCGGACCGACTATGACTTGATCGCACGGAAATATACCGACTATTTCATAGCCAACGGCGCCGGCAGCAAACAAAACGTAATAGAAACCAATCTGGACCAATGGGGAGAGGTAACAGCACAGCGTGCTTTCGAAACCTGGCCCAATACGACGGGAGCCATCTCGGAAAGCTACACCTACGACATTGCGGGTAATGTGCGCACCTATACCAACCCCAACGGAGATACAACAACATACACCTATGATCAACTCGACCGGCTATATCAAATAACCGACCCGTTAAACCAGACCACGGAATACGCATATACCGTCCTGGACGAACTAAAAAGCGTCAAACAAACCGACGGAACCAAGACATGGACTACCGCCAGAGAATACGACGAACTGGCTAGGCTAACCAAGAAGATCACCCCAACCTCTCTGGCGGAACAATACGTACCCAACGGCCTGGGGCTGCTGGAACAAAGAAAGGATCCCAACCAAAACACATTCCGCTACACCTACGACGCCCAAAAGCGCGAGATCACCAAAAGCGGCCCGGCATTATCCTTTGCCTATACCTACTACAACCCGCTGGGCGTCTCGTGGATTGAACAGTTTAACAACGTCGGCTTAATTCGCCTGCAGGGTTTTGGCTACAACGCCAAAGGACAAATAAGCTATTCCATACTCTACAACGAAATATACGCACACGAAACCGCATACGTCTATGACAAAGCAGGCAAGCAAATCGGCGTCCAAGACCCTTTTTCACACGTCACCCAATACGGATACGACAAAAACCGTCCGGTGAGAGTGCAGACCAACGGCAGCGCCGCTATCAACACCTCGGACGAAGCAAACGCCAGATATGCATACTACCCAAACGGCACCCTGCGCAGTGTCACTTACCCGAAGCTGCAGGACGGGACTTACTTAAAAACCAGCTACTACTATAACGGTCTGAACCGTCTGACAAAGATAACCAACAGCAAAGGCGCCCAAGTGCTGTCGGAATACCAATATGCCTATGACAGCAACGGCAACATCACAGCAATAACCGATGCAGCGGGAACGACAAGCTATATTTACGACAAACTGGACCGTTTGAAAGAAATACGCCGCCCGGACGGCCAAACAATCAAATATACCTACGACGTACGCGGCAACCGCGCAACGGCCCAAAACAGCGCGGTAACCGTTAACCCGGAAGACACTGACTACACTTTTAACGAATGGAATCAACTGACCATGGTGCTGGCCGGAACCAACTCGTCGGCGGCGTTCCAATACGGCCCGACGGGCTTAAGGACCAAAAAAGTCACCATGTCGGAAACCATTCGTTATCACTACAACAACGCCGGCCAGGTCGTCGCCGAATCCGACGCCTCCAACAACCTGACCGCCAATTACGTCTGGGGACCCGACCGGCTGCTAATGAAAAAAGCAGCCGACGGCAACAAATACTACTACCTATACAACGGCCATGGCGATGTAATTCAAATAGCAGACACCGCCGGCAACATAGTCAACAACTATAGCTACGACGAATGGGGCAACATCCTCAGCCAGGTTGAGAACATCAGCAACTCATTCAAATACGCGGGAGAAATCTACGACCCGGAAACAGGATTCTATTACCTCCGGGCCAGATATTACGACCCGGTCACCGGCCGTTTCATCAACAAGGATCCCTATGAAGGAGACATAAGCAACCCCCTGACCCTGAACCTGTACACCTATGCCTACAACAACCCCATGCAATACATCGACCCCTCCGGCAACCTAGGCTTCAGGCAACTGGATAACCTGGGCAAAGGGGTGCTGGCATCCGGCTGGCAGGGTATTAAAGATATCATCAAGTCACCCGTGGCAATATATGAAATCGGCAGCGCCATTCGGTCCGGCAGATTATCCCTAACCGATTTAGGGAAAGCCATCGGCGCCTCCGCCACTGAACCGGTCAGTTACCTGACTAAACATTTTAAGCATGTCTGGTTCGGCAAACCGACGGACGAAGCAGTCTTCGAATACGGCAAATACCTGGGTAATTTGTTGGAGATGGCTTATAATAGTGGTGGCAAGGCACTCAGCATGATTTCCAAGGCTTCGCCTACTTTGAAGAGGGCTATTAAGGGCGCGGGGAAGACTGGTAAAGGCTTCAATACGTTTAATGATGTGAAGAAGTTTTTAGGTTCCCCTGGTGAAGGAAGGCAATGGCATCATATTGTTGAGCAGTCACAAATAAATAAATCAGGCTTTAGTCCAACGCAGATTCATAACACAAATAACCTTATTGCTGTTGATAAAGCTACACACGCGAAGATAAGCGGGTATTATTCCTCAAAACCTGAATTTGCTCACGGCAAGACAGTGAGGGATTGGCTTGCTGGAAAGAGCTATGAAGAACAGTATAAATTCGGACTAGATGTACTCAATAGATTTGGAGTTAAGTAGAAATGGAGGTTTTTCTGTGACAAAAAAGCTGGATGTCCAAGTATTAATTGATGACTTTGTCAAACATGCAGTGATTCAAGGTGAAGCGACATATGAAGGCGATTACAAAACGGGAAACAAAGCAAGTAATAAACTTTTTAAGATTAGTAAAATGATGGAACGGGAACGAGAAGTTGCCCAGCAAATGCTAGATGTTCTG
This sequence comes from Desulfoscipio sp. XC116, assembly GCF_039851975.1. Lineage (GTDB taxonomy): Bacteria > Bacillota > Desulfotomaculia > Desulfotomaculales > Desulfallaceae > Sporotomaculum. The sequence goes on along the minus strand of NZ_CP156660.1, from coordinate 2,529,424 downwards.
TTGGAACACGATAATATCAGTGTAAGAATTTGGGCATCGGGAAAAGCATTGGATATCGGTTACAAATATGCGGAGGCAGTTGAAACGCTAAAAAAAATTGCAAAAATGTCTGAGGCAGGCATTCTTGGACTGAACGCTGAAATGTCTTTGAAAGTGAGAAAACTGTTGTAAAAGAAATAGGTGGATTGAAATTAAAAGCCATAGGGGTCAGCAATGACCCCTGTGTGTTTCTTGACAAATGCAGCAATCTGCATAGCATAATACCGCTTCTAACCCCATTGTCGCAAATCCGACCCCGATTAAAATCATTCCCGACTCGCGTTGCGGGGCGGTGAAAACTGCGCCGGGAAGCTCTGCGTCCCCGGCGCTTTAACCTTCACAGTTTTTGACCCCATGGTTCATCTTGTGATTGAGGGGATGAAACACATTTTGGGGCTGCATTTTACCCGACCGGCTGCTAATGAAAAAAGCAGCCGACGGCAACAAATACTACTACCTATACAACGGCCGCCGGGAAGAAATACCCGCAAAGAAGGTTGATAAAGCAGCCTTAAGACTTAATTTGTCACCGATCTACGGTTTGGAAAACGCTTACGGCTACGGAAGAGTCCTTGCGGTATGGCTCATTGAAAAAGCTGAAAGACGTGAAAGACATAAATCCATCCTTAGCCTATGACCAACGCAAAAGCCCTATTTCCAATCTTCACCGGGTAAGATATAATGGCATTAAAAGCAGGTGAAATAAAATGGACACCGAAATAGCCCGTAACAGCAACGACATCTTAATGAAATGCATGGCTGAAAACTTTAAAGACAAAACCCTGGCCTTCTTTGGGCTGCCGACAGCCAGGATAGTAGGACTATCACCCACCGCACTACCCGCCATAGAAGCCAGGGAAACCAGGACCGACACAGTCTTTCTGTTAGAGGACCAAACGTTGCTGCACCTGGAATTCCAGACCACGGTAAGCAAAAAAGACATGAAACGGTTCCTGCTATATGATGCCAGAATAACAAACCGGGAAAAGCAGGCGTGGATCATCAACACTGCCGTCGTATACTCGGGCAACATACAAGAGGCCCCTGAACTGCTGGACTGTGGTTCCATACTATACAGGGTAACCAACGTATACATGAAAGATTATGACGGTGACGCGGAATACAAAAGGTTGCAGCAAAAAATCGAGGCCGGTGAATCGCTGGATGATGAAGACCTGATAAAGCTGGTTTTTCTGCCCCTCATGAAAAGCAGGTCCCCAATAGAAGAACAAGCGGTTCAATCTCTGGAACTGGCCAGGCGGCTGAAAGACGAAAAGCAAAGAACTTTTGCCATGTCCGGCATAATAGTGGTGACCGATAAACATTTATCGGAAGAATATAAAAGGCATCTTCTGGAGGTGTTGAAAATGACCCAGATAGAACAGTGGATCAGGGAAGAAGGCAGGGAGGAAGGCAGGGAAGAAATAGCCAGAGCAGCGTTAAAAGAAGGCGCTGAAGTGGAATTCGTAGTTAAAATTACCGGATTGGACAAACAAACAGTCTTAAAGTTGAAAGAAAAATTAAACTAACGGGTTTTGCATTTCCAGGTCGCTAATGGAACCGCTGCTGTGAATGTTAAAAGGCTGTGCTCGTTCGACAGAGGATAAATTAATTTTGCAAACAAACGGCTGCAATAATTAAAACGGTTTTCATGGAGATCATGGTCGACCTTGCGAATTGGGCGGAGGAAGAAGCATACTTCAGCTATCCTACCGACATCTCCTGCGGCGGCGCGGAGAAAATTTCCACGCCGCCGTGCTTAATAGGGGGGTCATTGGTCTATATCCATTACAGTACCGATGAAAATGGGTAGGTTTATAATAAGTTGTTTTACGGCAGTAATTTACCAGCAGTTAAACGCCAGGGGGAGATGTTCCTTCCTAAATGGAGGATAGAAGAAATAGATGAAATAGCGTTTATTTGCTATCTCTGTGTATTAAATCCTGCATATTTTTTTAAATTTAAAATAAAACAGATCGACAGCAGGGAGTGCGTAGCACTCCCTGTGCGTTATTTGGATGGTTGGCTTTTCCGGCGGGGATGATTACTGTGCTGTTCTTTCTAAAACAGGTTAGATAAACTCGGCATTAACCTTTGTTTTGATGAAAGCCTGATTTAAAATTTTTTCTCCTTTTTTACCTTGTTTCCTGCATTATTAAAAAACCAGGGCAAAAAACCTGGCTTTACTTTTGGAACAGGTTAAGGGACCATATTAAGGAAGGCTCGGATTTCCCATCGGTAGCGCTGCAGGAATATGTCGCCGGGTGTTGAAATTTAAAAGTTTGAAAGGCTGAAAACCGCGTTCGATAACACCTAAAAAAATAAAGTTCGACGACGGTCAAAAGATGTGCGGGGATATTGGAAAGCTTAAGCCCCGGACGGGAATAAACATTCCGTGCGGGGTTTATCATAAACGGGCTGCTGCTCGTAAGTTAGTTTTTAGGGAAAATAAAAAGACCTGCTTTAAGCGCTTTTCCGTAAGGATTCAACCGCTTGCATCAGGTCCCGGTTCAGGTTGTTGAACCAATCTCTAAGTTCCAGGTTCTTTTCAGCCTTTTCATTGTTGGAACGGATCATTTGAGTTAACGCGCTGATAGCGTGCTCTTTATCCGACATTCGGCAGACCTCCTTTCAATATTAATATAACATAATACTGTTAATAGTTCATTAAATTAATATTAACTTTAAGGGATAATAAAGCTATTGATTTAATTTGAGCCAATAGTTTAGCAGGGTTGCTTTCATGTCATTGAACAATAAATTCTAAAATCTAAAATTATGGAGTATTATTCATAAGAGGTGATCGTTTTATGTCCCGTTTGGTGCAGGCAGAGATAACCGACTGTCGGGAACGGATACCCGGTGTTTGGGTCATGGAATTTTTGGCTCCGTCCCTGGCTCAGGCGGCCATGCCCGGGCAGTTTTTGCATATCCGCTGCGGGGAGGGCAGCGATCCGTTGCTGCGCCGTCCTATCAGCATTCATGCCGTGGACCGGCAGACCGGTCGGGTGAAAATAATGTTTCAGGTGGTCGGCAAGGGAACATCCCGGCTCGCCGGTCGTAAAAATGGCTTGATCGATATTATGGGCCCTCTTGGTCACGGCTTTACTATTTTCACTGGGGAGCGGGCAAAGTATGGCAATGTTGATACATTGTCTACACAGAATGATTCTGCTGTGGTTATGAATACGCCCGCGAATTTTATAGTGGTGGGTGGTGGTATTGGCGCCGCGCCGCTGTATTTTTTGCTGCAGGAAATGGCCCGGATGGGCCGCATTCGGCGGGTTAAGGTGCTGCTTGGCGCACGCTGTGCCGATCAATTGCTGATTTTTGATGCCGCTGAAGAATTGGGTTTCTCAATAAGGGTGGCTACGGACGACGGTTCGGTCGGGCGCCGGGGCCCGGTTACCGATTTGCTGGCGGAGGAACTAAGGCGGGAAGCGGGTTACGTTTATGCCTGCGGGCCTTCGCCCATGTTAAGGGCGCTATGTGCTATACTGCATGATGCCGGAGTGCCCGGTGAGGTGTCGCTGGAGGAGAGAATGGCCTGTGGCGTGGGTGCCTGCCTGTCCTGTGTTTGCCGGGTGAAGGATGCCGGTGGGTTGGAAACGTATCGGCATGCCTGTGTGGATGGCCCGGTCTTTCCGGCGGGGGAGGTGGTCTGGTGGTGAATATGACGGTTAACTTGGGCGGCGTTATTATGAAAAATCCTGTAACCACGGCTTCCGGGACATTCGGTTTCGGCTTGGAGTATCAGGCGTACGTTAATTTGCGGCGGCTGGGGGCGATAACTGTCAAGGGCACCACGCTTAAACCGCGCTTGGGTAACCCGCCGCCGCGCATTGTTGAAACACCTTCGGGCATGCTCAATGCAATTGGGCTCCAAAACCCGGGCGTGGAGCGGGTGGCGGAGGAAATCATGCCCCGGTTGGCCGGGCTGGGGGTGCCGGTGATAGTGAACATTGCCGGGGATACGGTTGAGGACTATGCGCGGGTGGCACATCGTTTGGACGGTGTCCCCGGGGTGGCGGGTCTGGAGGTTAATATATCCTGTCCCAACGTTAAAAAGGGTGGCATTCAGTTCGGCAGTGATCCCCGCACGGCGGCCGAGGTAACCCGTGCGGTCAAATCGGCTGCCGGTTTGCCCGTAATTGTTAAGTTGTCCCCCAATGTATCGGATATGGCGGCTATGGCTTATGCGGTGGCCGGGGCCGGTGCGGATGCTCTGTCCATGATTAATACCTTGCTGGGCATGTCCATTGATGTGGGCAGGCGTAAACCGGCGCTGGGCAATGTCACCGGCGGGCTTAGCGGCCCGGCAGTGCGTCCGGTGGCGGTGCGGGCGGTGTGGCAGGTGTACCGGGCGGTGGCTTTGCCCATACTGGGCATGGGGGGCATTATGACGGCCCGGGACGCCCTGGAATTTATCCTGGCCGGGGCCACGGCGGTAGCGGTGGGCACCGGTAATTTTGTCAACCCCCGTGCAACTTTGGATGTGCTGGAGGGTATTGAGCAATACATGGTTGAGCATGGCTTTACCGATATCAATGAACTGGTTGGATTGGCCCAGCGGTACACCGGGGATAATTAAAAGGCACGCCGGGGGCGTCTCGTTGATTTCCTCGAGTTCCCTCAATGAACTATACTTTACGCTGTGGTGCTAAGTAGATTTGGTATTGCTAAAAATAGACATAACCAATATTGTATGTGTAAAATATTTTGGTAACCTTTTAACCGGGCTTTCAGGGGTTTGCTTGTTGCAAAAATAAGGGGTGATATAAAGTTGTCTAAGGATAAATTAATCGTAGCTTTGGACGTGGACAGCCGGGAAAAGGCGCTTGCGCTGGTGGGCGAGCTGGCCGGGCAGGTGGGATTTTTTAAAGTGGGCATGGAACTGTTTTATGCGGCCGGGGCTGGTATTGTTCAAGAAATAGTAGCTGCGGGGGCGCAAGTTTTTCTGGACTTAAAACTGCATGATATACCGAACACCGTGGGGCGGGCCGCGAGAGTGCTGGTGCGCTCCGGGGCTTCCATTATCAATGTGCATGCCGCGGGGGGCGCTGCCATGCTGCGGGCCGCGGGCGCATCCGCCCGGGAGGAGGCCCGCCGGTTGGGTATGCCGGCCCCGCTGGTGGTGGCGGTGACCGTGCTCACCAGCATTGACCGGGAAACCTATCAACGGGAGATGGGTTTTGCCGGGGAGATTGCGGAGCGGGTACGCGCCTGGGCGCTGCTGGCCCGGGATTCGGGTTTGGACGGGGTGGTTTGCTCACCGCGGGAGATTGAGCTGGTGCGCAATGCCTGTGGTCCAAACTTCAAAATTATTACGCCCGGCATACGCCCTGCCGGAGCGCAGCTGGGCGATCAACGACGGGTAATGACCCCGGAAGAAGCCATCAATGCGGGTGCTACTCACCTGGTGGTGGGCCGCCCGGTGACCGGCGCCGCGGACCGGGCCGCCGCGGCAGCCGCCATTCTGAATGAAATAAGCTAATGGTACCGGGTGTCGTCGGCGCCACATCGGTGCCGCGTGTTGAAAGGTTGTAATCGGTGCCGGGTGTCGAGATGTTGAAAGTTGAATAACTAAATGTTAAGAGTGCGGTTACATTAATCAAATTCCAAGACTCCCACTTCCTTACTTCTATAAGTGGGAGTCCCTATTTTTACTTCAGGTGGGGTAGAATCCCCATCTGAAACTAGGTTTGTCTATTGTTCGGGTGTTGTTGGCACGGTTTCGCTGTCGGCATTGGGAGCAGGCAATGATATTTCCTCAGCGTTTAAGGCTTCTTTCGGCAGCACTATGTCCATTGAAGCATTGTAGTCACTGAATGTGAAATCATAACCAATACGCATGGTTTCAATAGGCATTGGCTGGTTCTGAAACTCGTTGGCGCAAGTAACTACGGAATAATTACTGGTGCTTAACGGTAAATATGTTTCTTTATCTACATACATGGTGCCAACGTAGGTAATTGATTCTAAAATTCCCTGGCTTTGTTCGAGGACTTGTTGTAATTGACCACCCAGTTGGCCAAAGGCGGCCATCATTTTGGTCAGATCTTTAATTTCTCCGTAATACGCCAGTTTATATGCATTCCGGTCGGCCAGTTTTTCCTCACCCAGATACCTGTAGTGGAACATATTTTTAATTTCATCAGGCAGAGGGTTGGCTTGCTGTTTTATTAACTCCATCATATTGGGTAATACATCGCTGGGAATTTTAGCCCAGGTAACTTTTTTTGTTTCCGGGTCAGGTATACCCATAAACATACCGTCATTGGTCATGTACTGTTCAATGGTGAGGGACTGCGGTGCTTGGTCTTCACCGGTCGGCAAAGAGGTTTCCGCAATCATATGCAGTCCCTTATCCATAACCAATTCAGTTTCCATACTTGCTTTGGCGCTTATGCTGGAAGGCATGTCTGCAATTTCCGTAGTCTCTCTCATATTCATTTGCATATCCATTTCCCCGGTCATGCGTATGCTGGTAATGTCTTTATTGGCTGCTTCCATTTTGTCGATGATCTCTTTGCACTGCTCCGCTGTGCCAAATACATGGATGAGCAGATCGGCACCGTCTTGCGGGGTCAAAACTTTTTGAGGATCCACCTGGTTTATCAGGTCTTCACTGACCATCCAGCTATAGTCATTAAATGCCCAGTGGTTGTTGGAAACGGCTAACTGGTCTATCTCCGGGGCCGCTATTTGGGGCAGACCCAGTGTTCTGGCAATTAATGCCACAGCCTCCGCTTGGGTGATGGGCCGGTCGGGCTTAACCGTATTGTCTGCGGAATTTCTTAAAATGTTTGCAGATATCAGTATCTGGATATCGTCGGCATACCAGGCGTCAGCTTTTACATCGCCGGGCAGCTGGGCCGCCTTGTCGGTTGGTTGTAAGCCGGCTGATTTAACCAGCATGGCACAGAATTCGGATCTGGTTAATACATCGCCCTGCTCCCCCGGCAATACATCCAGTAAATCCGTGCTGGTGGCGGCATAGGCGGCGGAACATAATGTAAATAACAATAGCACGGCTAAAACGGTTACCCGGCGCATTTTGTTAATGAACAAGAATAACAGCCTCCTTTATTGATTGATTGATAAGCGGAAAATCCACCTCCTTGGCGTTAAATTTTTAAAAATAATAACGTAATTATAACACATGCAAATTGTAATTAGTGACAGCATTATCTATGTAACTTTTTGGTAAATTTAACGGCGGCATCTTTTAATTATTTCTATAACGCAGGTCATTTTTTTATGGTTTGATGTGTTTAACTTATAGGATAGGTGATAGTTTGTTAGATCAGTGTATGCGACAGTGAGCTTGTCCGGCTAAAGCCGGACATCGAGGCTTCAGGGGGGAGAGTACACCCCATCTGAAGCAAATAGTGGAATTTCTACTTATGGGGAGTGGGAGTCGCAGGGATCAGATTAACAAATACCTCTTTGCTTAGAGTTATAGTGTGGGATGTTCAAATTTTAATAATCATAGGAGATTATATTGAAACAGTATGGGGGAGGAGTGGCCGTGTCGTGGACGAGCGGGGTTTTTAACACAGTCAAAAATCCCGATCAGATATTTAAAGTACTATACACTGTTGGCTACAGGTTAACAGGTAATCACAGGTTGACCGTCGAGCTTATCGGGGCGTCAATCAGCGAATTGAACCGGCAAAACCCACACGCCCAAAATCCGCCATTTAAAGATGTGGGTCAATTGCTAAGCGGTAGTAATCACATAGTTTTCGCTGCCATCCTTAAAACTCTATGCTTCACGTACGTAAATAAATTTACAGTGATGTACGGGCGGAATCATGCGACTGCTCATGCGGCAATTTATGAATTATCCCGTAACGGGTCGCAGATACAAGAGGCGTTGCTGTATCTGCAGCCCAAGGAAAGGCTGCTGGTGGTGCTGCGGGACATACTTGGTCTGAACTATGCTGAAATAGCCGACCTGACCGGGCTGGAAAAGAACGATGTGGTTTGCTTGCTTTCCGCGGGAAGATGGTCGTTAAGGAAATTATTAACCGCACCGGTTGTTGCAAGTAATTTGCCCAAACGAGCCGGGGCGGCGAAGTAATCGTAATATCTTTGGTAAAATTGATTTTGTGTTTGTGATACATACTCAGGTGGTTTGAATTATGATTAAGAAAAAAAATGATCAATCAATTATATCTATGCGAGTGACCGTTGAGGCGGTAAATGGCCGGGTTAAGGTGTGTGCCGGTTTGTGCCTGATGTTGCTGGCGATTATTTGGCTGGTTGCCGGTTGTGAAACCGTACCTGAACAGCAGGAGCGGGCCAATAAGCCGCAGACCGAGGCACTCGGCCCTTCACCGGTGGAAAAAATACCGCCGGAAAAACGCAATGTGTATGACTTACTGGTTATCGGTGCCCGGGAGGAAGTGGCCGGAGGAGTGATTTATGACGCTTCTTACCGCCAAATTGATTACCCGGGCGGTGACGTTCCGCCCGAAGGCGGGGCCTGCACCGATGTGGTGGTGCGGGCTTTGCGCCACGGGGGAATTGATTTGCAGAAACTCATACACGAGGATATGCGGGAACATTTTAAACAATACCCGCAGAACTGGGGTCTAAGAGGACCGGATACCAACATTGACCACCGCCGGGTACCCAATCAAATGAATTTTTTTGCCAGGTATGGACAATCTCTCCCTTTATCGGTGGAGGGAGCTGATTTATCAACCTGGCAATGGGGTGATGTGGTTTATTGGCGATTTTCAAATGATCTGGAACACTGTGGTATTGTCAGCGACCGTAAAAACGAACGGGGTGTGCCTCTGGCCATTCACAATGCCGGCATAGCCAGGGAAGAAGATTGTCTGACCGACTGGGAAATAATTGGTCATTACCGGTTTCCGCCGGCTAATTAAAGCCAAACTTTTATAAACTTTCCACAGGCGTGTTAAGCAAAACATCAGCGAAGAACATGATAACTACTATTAATGTGTTTTTTACATGTCTCCTTCTTCCGGCACAATGCAAATGAAAACAAAGTCCTGCTGTCTACGGTTGATGAATTGGTGCTCCGCGCCGCCGGGAACGTAGGCCGTATAACCGGGGCTTACAAGGTGTTCTTGCCCGTCAAGGTACATGGCGCCCTGGCCGCTTACAATGTAGTTGATATGCGGCCAGGGGTGGGAGTGACGGGGTGTGTATCCATTTGGGGCAACGGTGAATAAACGCATCACCCAACCTTCCCAGCCCTGAGCCGGACCCACCAGGGTTTGTTTGATGACGTTCAACGCCCCCGGGGCGTTTATATCAATCTTCTTAATGTTTTTGGCATTGTCAAGAAACATTTTGTAGCCTCCCTTAATATATACTTTTAAACTAAACAATAAACCGGTCTTTCCATTGGATCACTGCTAACCCTCCAGAATATATCACAATCATGCGCTGTTTTACCCGGTTCGGCAAACTGATTCGGGTGTCAATACGCCACATGCATCCACAATTATTGTAAAGTCACTCCCGCCCACAGAGGCGGTAGCTTCCTGCATCATCGACCGCAGCCGCAAGAGTCTGCACAATCTTGCCGTATTATTTAATAACACTATCAAATGAAAGACAGCAAGATGTATTAAAAGTAACCGGCAGTTTTTGCTTTTGATGCGATGCGTGGTGATGCGTGCATGATGCGATCAGTGTTATATGTGGCTTTTAATACTATATACGGTTCAATTTTAGTACCTTACAGGGTTATTTGCAAGTGGCAGACTTTTTGCATTGTTTGATATAGTAATAATATTTTAACATTTCACAAATTATAGATATTTTAACGCTTTAAATATTCTCTATGGTTTGGGAGATGAAATACTGGTTTGTATCTCTTATTTTAAGTGATGCATGATGATGCGGGCACTATAAAAGGGGGGAGAAAGTCTGTTAATGTAGTAAAAGCCGCCAAACTGCTTACATTCAGGCAATTGACGAATAGATGAGGAGGTTTTACCATGGGAAAAGTATGGTTTGAAAATTATTTGCCGGATACGAGGCGACAGTTGGACTATCCCGATATAGCCGTTTTTCAATTTTTAGAGGATAGTGCCCGGTTATACCCGGATAATGATGCCATCATCTTTTTTGACCAAAAAATCAAGTATAGCGAACTGAATGAACTAACCGGTCGTTTTGCTAACTATCTGCAAAATAAAGGCGTTCAAAAAGGTGATCGGGTGGCTGTTATGGCACCCAACTGTCCGCAAAATGTGCTATGCTTCTTTGGCGCGTTAAAAGCGGGGGCGGTGGTCGTACAGCATAATCCCATGTACGTGGAGAGAGAGTTGGAGCATCAATTGAACGACTCCGGCAGTGAGACAATCGTGTGCTTAGCTGATCTCTACCCCAAAATTAAGAGTATCCGTGCCAACACTTCATTAAAGAATGTAATTGTTTTTAATATGGATGGCTCTGCCACGGCCGCCGGCGAGGAAGTTGAGGATTTGAAGCAAATTCTGGCCGGTTACAATGCGGAGTATAGTAAGGTTGCGGTTGATGCCGCCGACTTGGCCCTGCTGCAGTATACCGGCGGCACCACGGGCGTATCCAAGGGATGCATGCTTACCCATCGCAACCTGGTGGCCAATGTACTGCAGTCGGTCGAAGTGATGGGTAAAAATTACCGTCGTGGCAATGACCATATAATCGGTGTACTGCCTCTATTTCATGTGTATGGGCTTACCTGTGTTATGAATATGTCGGTGTACATGGGTATAACGATGATTCTTTTCCCGCGGTTTGAACCCAAGGCGATCATCGAGGCCATCCACAATTATAAAGTGGGGGTATACTTTGCCAGCCCGACCATGTTAATTGCCATTAATAGTTATAAAGATATTGATAAATACGACCTGCGCTGCTTACATACCTGCGTCAGTGGTTCCGCACCCCTGCCCAATGAGGTAAAGGAAGCGTTTCGGGCACTAACCGGTGTGGAAGTAGTTGAAGCATACGGATTATCCGAGGCATCGCCGGTTACGCACAGTAACCCGGTCAATGGCAAGGTGAAAATCGGCAGCATTGGGTTGGTTGTTCCGGACACCGATATGCTGGTTGTTGATATAAACACAGGTAAAGAATGCGAGATTAATCAGGCCGGTGAAATGTGGGTTAAGGGACCTCAGGTTATGAGGGGCTATTGGAATCGTCCTGATGAAACTGTCAATGTTTTAGAAGACGGCTGGCTAAAAACCGGTGACGTGGTGGAAGTGGATGATGAAGGCTATGCGTTCATAGTAAGCAGGAAAAAGGATGTAATCATAGCGGGTGGGTATAATATTTACCCGGTGGAAGTGGAAGATGTACTGTTTACTTTCCCCGGGGTTCTAGAGGCCGTGGTGGTGGGTGTGCCTGATGCCTATCGGGGTGAGACGGTGAAGTCGGTCATTGTTCTTAAAGAAGGGGCTGCAGCTACCCGGGAAGATATTGTCGCTTACTGCCGTACCAAACTGGCGGCCTATAAGGTGCCCAGAATAGTGGAGTTTCGTGAACAACTGCCCAAGTCCGCCGTGGGTAAAGTATTACGCCGCTTGCTGCGTGACTAGTTAATCAATTGAATGCAAATCTTTGCCAACTCGCTTAAGCTGAACAAATCCCGGATGTATTAGCAGGATAAAGTTAAACCGGTGGTATTAACATAATAATTTCATGCTTGTTCATGATAAAATTAAAAGGCAACCGTTTATCTTTGATAAGATTACAGTTGTCTTTTAAATTTATTTAGACATCGTGCCGTTAAAGACGGCACCGTAAAAAAGATTATGTCAAAATGATATGCATGTCAAAATGAGACTTTCATTATTGTATTAAGGAATAATATTCTTTTATATCAATTTGAGATAACCATGGTATTTCTTTTGTCGCTTAATTAAATAAAAGAGCGGTAATAATGGAGTTATTTAATATATTGGGAGCTGGCATGTAAATTGCTTATTGAGAAATAAAAGACATTCTAAATAACGGGTTATATGGCGATATGATGAAAGGAGTGATTGTACATGGCCAGACCAGCCAGGCAATACAATGATGACCATGGGATATATATCAATCAGCAATGGTGTAAGGGCTGTGGCATTTGTTCCGCTCTTTGTAAACATAAGGTGCTGTTATTGGATAGTCGGGGTAAGGCGGTGGCAGTAAATCCGGCGGCTTGTACGGGTTGTGGTCAGTGTGAGGATCACTGCCCTGAATTGGCTATTTCTATTGAACGGCCTATTCCAAAGGATGGAAGATAACTTTTAAATGACTGTACCGCTTTACTTCGGCGGCATGTATTTTGGTTAAATAAACTGCAGGTCAGGATAAAGATATTGGTTATAATAAAACCGCCACGGTAGGTGAAAAATGGGGCCCGAAGGGAGTATTTGAAATGAGCCGGATATTTGAAATGGCCCGGTTGATGCAGGGAAACGAAGCTGTAGCCGAAGGTGCATTGGCTGCGGGGGTGCGTTTTTTTGCGGGTTATCCGATTACTCCGTCAACCGAAATTGCCGAGATAATGGCGGAACGCTTGCCTCGACTGGGTGGTAAATTTATACAAATGGAAGATGAAATGGCCAGTCTGGCTGCAGTAATCGGTGCGTCACTTACCGGCCAAAAATCTATTACTGCCACTAGCGGTCCGGGCTTTTCTCTGATGCAGGAAAACATTGGCTTTGCCGCTATGGCTGAAGTGCCCTGTGTTATCGTCAACGTTCAGCGCAGCGGTCCAAGTACGGGTATGCCCACGGCGCCGGCCCAGGGTGATGTTATGCAAGCCCGCTGGGGGACTCATGGCGACCATCCGGTTATCGTACTTAGTCCCGCTTCGGTGCGGGAAGCCTATGATATTACGGTGCGGGCAGTGAACCTTGCTGAAAAATACCGGGTGCCGGTTATCTTGCTCATGGATGAAGTAGTTGGGCATTTGCGGGAAAAGGTGGTTTTACCTGCCTTGGGTGAGGTGGAAATAATCAACCGCCCGGCGCCATCTCCAAACGTTGAGGAATATTCACCATACCTTCCGGATGAAAACGGGGTACCCCCTATGGCCAATTTCGGGGAGGGTTATCGTTACCATGTTACCGGTTTGGCTCATGATGAACAGGGCATGCCCGCCAATGACCCGAAAGTGTTGGAAAAGCTGTTGCTGCGTTTGCATAATAAGATAAACTATAATCTGCCTGATATTCTGTTTGACGAAGCACTTTATTTGGATGACGCTCAGGTAGCGGTGCTTGCCTATGGCTGTTCAGCCCGCTCGGCCCGCCGTGCGGTAAAGGAAGCCCGGGCAGAAGGAATTAAAGCCGGTTTGTACCGCCCGATAACTCTTTGGCCGTTTCCTGAACAGCGGGTGCTGGAAGTGGCACGTTGCGCGCATACTATCATTGTGCCGGAAATGAACCTGGGCCAGTACCGGCTGGAGGTGGAGCGAGTGGTTCGGGAGCGGGCTTGTGTCCGGGGAGTGCACCGGGTGCACGGTGAATTAGTTGAACCCGGCGACATACTGGCGGCCATCCGGGAGGTGGTTTAAGTGCGGGAATTGGAACGTTACCTGCGTATAGAAAAGTTTCCTCATATCTGGTGCCCCGGGTGCGGTAATGGAATTGTGCTGGGCTCTATGCTGCGGGCTGTAAAAAGGCTTGATTTGGATCAAGACCAAACGGTGATAGTAGGCGGCATAGGCTGCTCATCCAGAGCGGTTGGATATCTTGATTTTAACACGCTGCATACCACTCACGGGCGGGCAATTGCTTTTGCTACGGGTATAAAAATGGCCCGGCCGGATTTAAAAGTAATTGTAATCACCGGGGATGGGGACGCAACCGCCATTGGTGGCAATCATTTTATTCATGCGGCCCGGCGTAATATAGATATCACGCTTTTACTGTTTAACAACAGTATTTATGGGATGACCGGGGGGCAGTATTCACCGCTGACGCCGGTAAATAAAAAAGCTACTACTGCGCCATATGGTGTTATTGAACCTAGCTTTGATATTGCGGAACTGGCCCGAGTCGCCGGTGCCAGCTATGTGGGCCGAAGTACCACTTATCACAGCAGCTTGCTTACCGGGTTAATTATGGAAGGTATTGAGAACAAGGGTTTTAGCCTGGTTGAAGCTGTCACTGCTTGCCCTACGGCCTATGGAAGACGCAACAGCATGAAAGACGGGTTGGAAATGCTGCTGTGGCAAAAGGAAAACGCGGTACAAATACAACAAGCGAAGAAAATGAACCCGGAGGAACTGGCCGGGAAAATAATAATCGGGCGCTTGCACAGCCAGGCAGCCCCTGAATACACTGACATGTATGAGCAGCTTATCAACCGGAGCGGTTTTCAGACAGGTGGTACGATGGTAACCCCGCTCAAGGGTACTCAACGGGGGTGAGATAATGGGTGAAAATAATACGGAACTGCGGTTAAGCGGCAGCGGGGGACAGGGGCTCATCCTGGCCGGTATTATTATTGCAGATGCGGCTATCAGGGACGGTAAAAATTCGGTACAGTCCCAGTCCTATGGGCCTGAAGCCCGGGGTGGCGCCAGCCGGTCCGAGGTCATTATAAGTAATGAGGAAATCGATTATCCCCGGGTTGCTCGACCGGATGTACTGCTGGCCATGAGCCAGGAGGCTTGCGATAAATTTGCCGACGGTCTGGAGCAAGGCGGTGTGCTGATTGTTGATTCTACCTATGTATATGACCGGCCTGCTGTAGAGGGTGTGGTTTATGCTCTGCCGATCAGCCGGGCGGCCCGTGAGCAGTTGGGAAGGGAAATAGTGGCCAATGTGGTGGCGCTGGGGGTCGTGACCAGAATTACGGGTGTGGTTTCTCAGGGATCTTTAACTGAGGCACTGCTGGCCCGTGTGCCACGGGGGACCGAGGAATTAAATAAAAAAGCGCTCGATGTTGGCTGGCAGCTGGCGGAACAGGTATTAAACTGATAACTTTTAAATCTTTATATATTGCTAAAAAGTTCGAGTCTGGTTTATTATAAATAATAACCGTGGAGGCGATAGCTAAAGCCTCCTTTTTTATATCGCAAACAACTCGGGGGTTTATGACCATGCTTAACTTGATGCAAGCCAAGGAAATGGAACAGCGGGTATCCGACGCAATTGCCGCCGCCTTAAAGGTTGAGGTGGAAATAATTGACGCCAACCTGGTACGGGTAGCCGGTACCGGCCAGGTGCGGGCCGATGTGGGCAACCGATTGCTCCGGGGGCTGGTTAACAAACATGTTTTGCAGACAGGCAAGCATGTGTTCATCAATGAGCCGGGTTTCCATTCCATCTGCTTATCATGCCCGCTTTCGGGCATCTGTTTTTACCGGGCCTATATTGTCTATCCCATCTTAATGGAAGATAAAGTACTCGGCACCATCAGTCTGGTAGCCTTTAATGAAGAGCAAAAACAAACCCTATGTAATAATACGGAAACATTAATTGATTTTGTGGGCCGCATGGCTGATCTAATTTCCGGTAAAATAATGGAGCGGGAAATGCTTAAAGAAAAAATTGTGATGGCCGGCAGGCTGGAAGCGGTGGTGGATACCGTCTACGAGGGGGTGATGGCCATTGATAAATATGGGGTCATTACCCATTTCAACCGCTCGGCGGAGAGAATGTTTGGCATGCCGAAGGAACAGTTGCTCAGCCAGCCGGTGCAGCGGATTTTTGAGGATATGCCTTTGCTGCAGGTGCTTCAAAAAGGTAAAGGGTTTAATTCCCGTGAATATTTTGTTAACGCCCGTGGCAAAAGGTGGCACCTTTTAATTACCGCCCGGCCTATACAATCCGGGGAAGGAACATTCGCGGGGGTGGTAGCCACATTTAGTGATTTTCAGGAGGCCCAGAAGCTGGCTTATCGAATTGTTACTACGCAGGAAACCCTTGATTTTAAGGATATTATTGGTGAGAGCAAGGCTATTCGGGATGTAAAAAGCAAGGCCATAAAGATAGCCCGCAGCAACTCCACTGTACTTATTCTGGGTGAAAGCGGCACGGGTAAAGAGGTATTCGCCCGGGCCATTCACACTGCCGGTCCGCACGGACATAAGCCTTTTATGCCGATTAATTGTGGAGCGATACCCGAACATTTATTGGAAAGCGAGCTATTTGGCTATGAGGAAGGCGCCTTTACCGGTGCGCGGCGTGGCGGCAAACCGGGCAAATTTGAGCTGGCTAATGGCGGTACTGTCTTTCTGGACGAAATCGGCAATATGTCTCTTTATCTACAAGCCAAGCTATTGCGTGTGCTGCAGGAAAGGCAGATTGAAAGGGTGGGCGCTACGCGGCTTGTACCTGTTGATATCCGGATAATCGCGGCCACCAACAGTGATTTGCACGAAATGGTTCGGCGGGGACAATTTCGTGAGGATCTTTTCTATCGGCTCAGTGTTATTCCCCTGATACTACCCCCGTTGAGGGAGCGCCGAGATGATATCACCGCATTGCTGGAACACTACAGGCAGTGGTTTGCCGGGCTGTTGCATAAAAGTATCACAGGCTTTAATGAAGAGGCGCTGAAATTGTGCCTGGACTATCATTGGCCGGGCAATATCAGAGAATTGATTAACGCTGTGGAATATGCTATTAATTTGGAGGAAGGGCCGGTTATTGAACCGGACAGTCTGCCCCCGCGCTTGCGTCATTATGAAAGTCATTCCGTACCGATAAATGTAACGCAGATAAAGCCTCTGGAACAGCTGGAAAAGGACGCCATTAGCAGCGCGCTGAATCTTTATGGCTGGACGGACGAAGGCAAAACACTTGCTGCGGCCGCGCTTGGTATCAGCCGGGCTACTATTTACCGTAAAGTTAGTAAATACAGGTTAACCCGGCATTAATCAGATAATAAATTTAAAATTTACTTTTCACCCCAACGAATAATTGATATAATATAGTTAATCAATATTGGCTTGCACAATCCGGCAACTTTGAATGATAAAATAATATGTTTGCAAGTTTGTTTATTTATGTTAACTAATGTTAAATGGGGGGGTGGTATTTATTGGAGAGTATAATCAATAAAACGAGTTTGCCGATGCACCCGGATAACGATAAACGCCGGGTAGCCGCGGAGCGGGCGGAGGAACTAAAATACCGTATTACGGGGTACTTGGAGGCTGTTAAGCATATTCCTACCGGGTTTAAATTAGATGAACAATACCGGCTGAGAAAAAGGCAAATACTTGATATTTTAGATGCCACTGAATCTGATTGGCAAAATTGGCATTGGCAGATGCGTAATAGGATTAACGATGTTAAAAAATTAAGACAACTTTTGCCGCTGACCGATGAGGAAGCCGGGCATATTGAATTTGTCAGTAAGAAATTTCGCTGGGCAGTTTCGCCCTACTATTTAAGTCTAATGCAAACGGAAAACCGCCGTTGTCCGGTGAGGATGCAGGGCATACCAAGTATTTGGGAAATACGCGGCAGTCGGGGTAAAGAAGATCCTATGGCCGAAGAATATACATCACCGGCCCCTCGGATTACCCGCCGTTATGCAGACCGGCTGATTATCAACGTGACTAATCAGTGTGCTATGTTTTGTCGGCACTGCCAGCGCAGGCGCAATATCGGTGAAGTAGACAGGCCTGCACCGGTTGAGGATGTCAAGGCGGCCATGGATTATATTCGGGCACATCCCGAGATTCGGGATGTGTTGATTACGGGCGGTGATCCGCTAACTTTGTCTGACGATTGGCTGGATTGGATGCTTGCTGAACTGGATAATATCGAGCATGTGGAAATTAAACGTATTGGCAGCCGGGTGCCGGTGACCATGCCGCAGCGTATCACACCCGAACTTTGCAATATGCTGGAAAAACACCATCCTATCTATTTGAATACCCACTTTAATCACCCTGTGGAAGTAACCCGGGAAGCACTTAAAGCTACACGGATGTTGGCCAAGGCCGGTATACCGCTTGGTAATCAGGCTGTGCTGCTCAAAGGGATTAATAATGACCCGCATATAATGAAAAAATTAAACCATGAATTACTTAAAATACATGTTCGTCCGTACTATATTTTTCATGCCAAGCCGGTTAAAGGCACAACACATTTTGTGTCCACTATTCAAGAAGGGTTGGAAATCATGGAAAACTTGCGCGGCCATACGTCCGGTCTGGCTGTGCCGTGGTATATTATCAATGCGCCCGGCGGAGCCGGCAAAACGCCGCTGCTTCCCCAATATTTGCTGTCTATTGAAAAGGACAGCGTGATGATTAGAACCTGGGAGGGAAAAGTCTTTCGTTGTGCCAACGGCGGATATGCGGCGGATGCTATTGACGACGATGTATCTGCCAGGAGGGGTAACGAAGCCGGGTTTTAGAAATATGCCAGTGTTATCGGCAGCTATAAAAAGAACCCCTGTTCCAGGCAAGGAACAGGGGTTTATAATAAATCAAGTTATTAACCGAGAGGTGTAAGTTTAAATATAGTAAGTGGCAGTAATGGACTGCCTATTACATGGCGTTTTTGTAAATTTGAATGACATCTTCCAGTGTGCCTAAACGTGGGTTGGTCAGGGCACAAGCGTCTTTCATGGCGTTTTCAGCCATTATCTGGATATCTTTCTCTTGTACGTTTAATTCAGTCAGGCCGGTGGGTATGCCCACATCCACGGAAAGCTGCTGGATAGATTCAATGGCCACATCAGCGGCTGCCCGAGTACTGAGTCCGTCTATATTTTCGCCCATGGCTTCAGCGATATCCGCAAAGCGTTCCTGGGCGGCAATTAAGTTGAACTGGCATACATATGGCAACAAAATGGCGTTGCATACGCCGTGAGGCAGGTTATAGTATCCGCCCAGTTGGTGAGCCATAGCATGTACATAGCCCAGACTGGCGTTGTTGAAGGCCATACCGGCCAGGTATTCAGCGTAGGCCATTTTATCCCGGGCTACCATATTGGTTCCATTGGCTACCGCGGCACGCAGGTTTTCGGAGATTAGCTTGATGGCCATTAAAGCTGCTGAGTCGGTGACCGGTGTGGCGGCGGTGGAAACATAAGCCTCCACGGAGTGGGTTAACGCGTCCATGCCGGTGGCGGCGGTAAGGGCCGGGGGCATGCCTACCATCAATAAGGGGTCGTTAATGGCTACGTTGGGGGTAACCCGCCAGTCTACAATAGCCATTTTAACTTTTCTGGCGGTGTCGGTAATAATACAGAAACGAGTCATTTCACTGCCTGTGCCGGCGGTGGTGTTGATGGCGATAAATGCCGGCATGGCTTTGGCAGACTTGTCCAGTCCCTCATATTCACGGATGTTGCCGCCGTTGCTAGCTACAATGCCTATACCTTTGGCGCAGTCATGAGAACTGCCGCCGCCCAGGGAAATGATCATGTCGCATTTGTTGT
Source organism: Desulfoscipio sp. XC116 (assembly GCF_039851975.1). Classification (GTDB taxonomy): domain Bacteria; phylum Bacillota; class Desulfotomaculia; order Desulfotomaculales; family Desulfallaceae; genus Sporotomaculum. The sequence goes on along the minus strand of NZ_CP156660.1, from coordinate 2,510,008 downwards.
CCTGGAATACTTTCAGTCCGTCGTGCACGTTTTTATCGGTTGGGTTGGGTTCGGCTCCGCCCCATACGGTAGCTTTGGCGCCGGCTGCCTCTACCAGACCTTTAATTTCATCAGCCATACCGGACTTGGCCAGAAACGCATCGGTTACGATAAGTGCGTTGGTGCCGCCTAATACTTTTACCTGATTGGTGGTTTCCTTGTGCGAACCTACACCCATGAGATTAACCGTAGGAATAAAGTACCCGAAAACCTGATCTCCTAATGCCATTTTTTAAATTACCTCCTTTAGAATTTGAAAGAATAGTAGGTGTTTAAAAAATTTACCCACTATTTATTTAATTTTGAGTATTTTAAACGCAAAGGTCGTGCCAGTGCAGTTATATCAAGCCCGGTTAATATTTGCGGCGTAAATAGGCAGCAGTAAATATGTAATAAATTAAGTCAATGGTCTAAAATGAAACTAAAATGTGAACATTGATGCTGATATATGGTGTAACGAAATGGAACAAAAGTGCCGAAAGGGGACAGGAATCAGGTTTGTTTCGGATTAAAAACGTTATTAAAAAAATTGCCGGGCTAAAATATAGGCCCGGCGGTTCTTTATCAATTTATTTAATATCAATACTATATTCCCTGATTTTTCTGTATAAGGTGTTTCTGCCAATACCCAGAGAACGGGCTGCGGTGGTTATGTTGCCGTCATAATAAGTCAAGGTGTGAGTGATTGTTTTAACTTCTATTTCCTCCAGGCTGGGCGGGAGCGGGCCCGGTACCGACAGCGTCTGCATTTGTTTAAGCAGTTTTTCTTCAATTTGCTTGGTTAAACGGTAGGCTTTTAATATGTTATCCTTGGTTAATGCATTGGTCCAAAAAGCACTCTGAGTTAAATTTTCAAGCGTTTCCAGCGATTGTCCCGAAAAGTTCGGTCGAGGGTTGCTGGCTGCATTTTTTGCCGCCGGCGCCAAGGAATTGCCCGTAGCCTGCAGTACTTTATCCGGTAAATGCGCGGGTAAAATCAGATTGCCTTCGCATAGTGCAATAGCCTGATCTATGATATTCACGAGTTCCCGTATATTGCCCGGCCAGTTGTGCTCTTGCAGTATCAGCATGGCTTCCGGGGAAACCTGCAGTGTTCTGGAGGCCTGATCTTTGGCGCGGGAAATAAAATGGTTTACCAGCATGGGAATATCTTCTTTTCTTTCTCTTAGTGGCGGTAATTCCAGCCTTACCACGTCCAGACGGTAAAAAAGGTCTTCCCGAAACCGCTTGTCCCGAACGGCTTGTTCCAGGTCTACGTTGGTGGCTGCAATGATGCGGACGTCGGTTTTGACCGGCTTTTCACCTCCCACTCGTAAAAATTCACCTGTTTCCAAAACACGCAGTAATTTAACCTGGATGGGCGGGTTGGCTTCCCCTATCTCATCCAAAAAAAGCGAACCGTTATCCGCAACTTCAAAAATACCCCGCCGCAGGTAAGAAGCCCCGGTGAAGGCTCCTTTCTCATGGCCGAACAGTTCGCTTTCCAATAAGTTTTCAGGTAGGGCGCCGCAGTTTATAGGGATAAATGTTTGTTGATGCCGGGGGCTGGCGGCGTGAATAAATCTGGCCAATACCTCTTTGCCTGTGCCCGTTTCTCCCTGGATCAGTACATTGATATTTTTTTTGGCGATTTTATCGGCTACGGTGGCCAGACGCAACATCTTGGGGGTTTTGCCCACTATAAAGCCCGTTTGTTTGGCGGTTGCGGCCCATTCGGGCTGGCCGGTATTTTTACCGGTTGTCCGGTGCCCGTAATCCAGTGCTTTGCTAATTAGTTCTTCAATTTCGGTAATATCCTCAAAGGGTTTTTCTATATAGTCGAAGGCACCCAATTGTATGGCCTTGACCGCTGTGCGGGTGGTGCCATAGCCGGTCATAATAATAGCTTCGCAATCAGGCTGGCTGTTTTTTAAACGTTGCAGTAATTTAAGACCGCTTGTATCAGGCAGCTTTAAATCGATTAAAGCTACGGTAAAATTAGTGGAATCAATTAAGTGTAAGGCTTCGTCACCCGCATGGGCAAGACTGACGCTAAAACCCTTTCTTTGCAGCAGACGGCGGAAAAAGCTGCCAACCTCCACCTCATCATCAATAACCAGTATATTTTCACCTGAGGCCAAAGTAAATCACCTCCCGTATATTGTTAAACTTGCTGGTGGTTAACTGGAATAACCAGGGTGAAACAGCTGCCGTGGCCTGGTGCACTGTTTACTTCGATAGTGCCTCCGTGCGCCTCGGCTATACCCAGGCTGACCGATAAGCCAAGCCCGGTACCACGATTGGTCTCCTTGCTGGTGAAAAAAGGATTAAAAATTTTCATGATATTTTCTGCTGGGATGCCTTCACCATTGTCACTAATCGTTACGGTTATATATTCGCCTTTATCGGCTTTTCTAATTTTTGAGGTAATGGTGATTTTCTTATCTTTTGCGTTGTTATCCAGTGCATCCCGGGCGTTCAGCAGTAGATTAATCAGTACCTGATCCAGTTGCTGTTCATTAGCCAACACGTCCGGGAGATGCGGGTCAAGATTCAGTATAATATCCACGTTGCTGCGGTTGATCTGATACTGAACTAAAGAGAGCACGCTTTCCACTACTTTATTAAGGTTGGTGCGGGACATGGGGCGCTGATCCTGCCTGGAAAAGGTAAGCAGGTTCTGAATAATTCTTTTGCATCGCAGGCCGCAGTTTATTACATCCTGTAGAAGTTCCACGCTGTTTTCTTCAATCTCGCCATCACGCATGATCATCTGGGAATTACCGATGACCACAGTCATGGGGCTGTTTAATTCATGGGCTACCCCCGCGGCCATTTCACCGATGGCCGCCAATTTGTCGGATTGCATTAGTTGTGCTTCCATTTTAACCTGCTCGGTAATATCTTTGATATGGTGGATTACCGAGTAAATCCGCCGGTTTGGTTTAAAAACCGGATAGTAGTGTACATCAAAAGTTTTACCTGACTCCAATTGGATGCGCCGGTAAGCGGGGGCCTGATTTCTATTAACTTCATCCATAAGGCAAGCATCGCATTTGGTATCCCGCCCCCATATATAACGGTAACATTTGTTTTTTTCAGGTTTACCGTTTATTTGGCCCGGCAGCCCATTAAGTTGATTATTGCAGCGGATAATATTATAGTTTTGATCAATTAATAAAATGGGGTCGGTAAGGGCCCGGAAAGTTTCTTCCCATTCCGTCTTGCTGTTTAATACTTGTTCGTAAAGACGTGCGTTTTCTATGCAAATAGCCAGCTGGTCGGCCAACTGCCGGGTAAATCCAACCTCATTTTCGGCATAGGCGTTTTCCCGGCGGCTGCCGATCATCAGTACACCGATCACATTACTTTTGACAATCAGTGGGTCTATGGCCAGGGAGATCAGATCCATTTTTTTAATGGGCGGGCATTTCTGGGTGGCGCGCTCTTCTTCAGTGAGAGAATATACCTTGCTTTGGCTTTCCCGTACGGCACGCCAGAGCAGTGATTTAAAAGGCACGGGGTGTCCGGTGCAGTCGCAGTTGGGAATCATGGCCGTCATAATTAAGTCGTCGTCCTGCATCAGCGCCAAGCCCAGAAAATCACAGTGAATAGCCAGCGGCAAACGTTGGTAAACCCGCTCAATGATATCCGACAGTGACATATCAATGTTAATATCTTTAATGATTTGGTGAATTATCTCAAGGCGATTATTTTGCTTAATGATTTCTTCATTTCTTTTTTTAACTTCTGAATAATAATTTATCTTGGAGGAATGAATGCCGGTTAGTTGTTCGATAAGGTGTTTTTTTTCATTGATTAAGTGCTGGTTTTTCATCTTTCTCTCCTCTATAAAGCCTTATAAAAAATGCGGGCCAAATCTTCCGCGTCGGCATCTCTTGGGTTGGTTATTATACAGGCGTCATGCAGCGCGTTTTTGCTTAGTTCGGGTATATACTCCTTTTTAAAGCCCATAGCGGAGAGCCCGTAGTTGATGCCGATGTCCTCCGCCAGGCGGCGCACGGCGCTGATGGCCTTTTGGGCTGCGTCCTGTTTGCTCAGTCCGGTTACGTTTTCACCCATGGCCATGGCCACCTTGCGATATTTATCGGCGCAGGATATTAAGTTAAATTCCATGACATAGGGCAGTAAAATGGCGTTGGTTTCTCCATGGTGCAGATCCAGCAAACCGTCCACCTGGTGGGCCATGGCGTGGGTGGCTCCCAGTATGGCGTTGGAAAAGGCCAGGCCGGCCTGCAGACTGGCCATGAACATGGCGGATTTAGCCCGCATGTTAGTCCGGCAGGCCACTGATTCCCGCAGATTTTCCGCTATCAGCCGGATGGCGTCCATAGCCCGGACATCGCTCAGCGGGTTGGCGGCCAGCGAAACGTAGGACTCAATGGCGTGGCTTAAAGCATCCACCCCGGTGGCTGCGGTAAGCTGGGCGTCCTTGGTTTGCAGCAGCTGCGGGTCGATAATGGCAATGTCCGGTACCAGTGATCTGGATATGATAGTCATTTTTTTCTTGCGCTGCTTGTCCACTATAATGGCGAATTGGGTTACCTCCGAGCCCGAGCCGGCGGTGGAGGACACCATGATCATGGGCGGGAGCGGCCGGGTGATTTTATTGATGCCTTCATAATCCTGAATTTTACCGCCGTTGGTGGCGATGGTGGCTATGGATTTAGCCGTGTCAATAGGACTGCCGCCGCCTACGGCTACTATGGCATCGCATTTGGAGGCCAGATATTCCTCGGCTCCTCTGGCTACTTCGGTATCCTTGGGATTGCTGGTGAGATCGTACCAGACCTGGTATTCCAGTCCCGCCTGATCCAGGTAAAGTAAAACTTTTTTCACCCAGCTGTGACTTTTTACACCGCAGTCGGTAACCACAAAAATCTTTTTGGCGCCCAGGCGCAGCGCGCTTTCACCCACCTGGCTGATGGCGTTCATACCAAAGATGATTTCCGGCGACACAAATTTGATAATATCTATATTTGTTCTGTTCATGCTGCTACCTCGCATCATGTAAAATTGGTGTGCCAAAATGGTACACAATATATTGTAACAGATTATACTGATTAACTAAAGGGTAAGTGGGGACGTTATCGGGTAATCAAAAAGAGGATGCGCTATTTAGCGCATCCCCAACCTGCTTTCCCTAAATCATTGACTGTTCCGCTCTTTGTATGGCAAGGCGGACCATATTGCCGCAGTCTCTGGACGAAACGCTGCCGAAACCGCCTTCCGCACGCACAACACCGGCAACCCCAAGTTCTTCGGCTAACTCCATTTTCAGCTTGTCCGACATAATGCCGCTGCGCCTTCTGGCCATAATTAGCCTGCCTCCTTTGGGTTTTAGAGATAAGCAAGTTCGACTGTTAGTATTTGAGGAAAATTCATTGAATATGCCTGTGAAATATTGTATTCACTCATTCTTTAAATATTGTCCCGCGTTTTGCGCAATTGCATGGATAAATAGCAATGTTTGTACTAAATCATTTATATCGGCGATTTGAGCCGGAGCGTGAGCATAGCGCAGTGGGATGCCCAGAGTGGCTACCGGTATATCCAACAATTGGATTACCGAGGCATCGGTGTAAGAGCGTGAAATGCCTTCCTGTATGGTAATGTCCGCGGTTTGGGCCACTTTTTTTAAAAATGACCGCATGGGTGGGCGCATGATGGCTAAATCGTCTACCAGGCGCAGTGCCGCCCCCCGACCCAGGCGTATTTGGCGCATGTGGGAGGGAATGCCCGGTATATCGCTGCATACCATACTGTCTACCACAACGGCAAAGTCCGGGCGCATTTTTATAGCGGCCACCAGAGCACCGCGGGAGCCGTGCACACCGGATGGTCCGCTGCCCGGCAGCATGCCGTGCTCTTCAGTGCTGGAGAAAACTCCGATGACCTCGGCCTCAATCGGGTCGGCGGATAACTTGCGCAAAAGTGCCGTAAGCAGGGCGCAACCCATTCGATCATCCAGGCACCTGCCCAGCACCCGGTTTCGATTAAGCCGGCGGAAACCATGGCTGAAAGTAACCGGTGTGCCCACGGAAATATCCAGTTGCAGCACTTCGTTCCTGTCTTCTGCTCCTACGTCAACAAAAATTTCTTTTTGTCCCGTTACCGGCAAATGCGGTGGGTGAATGCCCACGCTGCCTTGGATGACTCCCGAACCGGTATGCAGCGACACCCATTCACCCGGACCCAGGTAATCGGGAATGCCGCCCAGGGGATAGAGGTAAATAAACCCTCGGTCATCAATATTGCTAACCACATAACCTACTTCATCCATATGGGCGCAAATCATCACCCGCGGGGAGGTGCTGTTGCCGCTTTTATTTTTCCCGGGTACAGTGGCGTATAAATTACCCATATGGTCTGTGCTGATATGTGCGCCGCCGGGTCGCAGCAACGCAGTAATTTTTTCCCTTACCGCATCCTCAAATCCGGTAACACCGGCTACGGTGATTAGCTCCTGCAGCAGCTCTACAATCTCATTTCCCAGTGATTCTTTATTAAAGTTAACCGCCAAATGCAATCATCTCCTAATATTGTAAGTACCTATATTATTCTATAATATTTATTAGCGTGCCGATTTTTTCAATATAACATTCAATACATTCAATCTTATCCCCCTTTAATTAAATCTCTTTAAAAAAGCTTGTTTGAAAAGTCCGCATGAGATTATCTTTTTGATGGGTGCCGGGTGTTAAAAGGTTGAAAATCTTAGATTTTCAACCTTCAACACCCGGGCACCGGAGCCTGCCTTTTCGACCCCGCACTTTAAGTATGCTTGTATATTAATGAATATATTGCGATATTGCAACAGTATTGTGTTTAGTATAACAAGCAATATTCAATAAGCGTCTGATTTGAAAAATATAAGATTAAAAAATATTTTATGCCGGGGTGGAAACTGCCGGGGGTTTTTTTGACTTAAAACCATACAGCCAGTTATCAACGCCAGGCTCCATTAGGCTATGCAGTTACTGCAACCCGTATATGTTGTTGGGAATTGGGTCAGCTGTGACTAAATCCGCAACAAATAGTGAAGATCTTCTTTTTCACAAACCGGCGTCAATGCTGGGATCAGGTGCTTTTCCCGGCTGGCACTTCGTTTGCACCTTAAGTTACAAAAACAAACAGGGAGGTGTAGGCGGGGTTTTCGGGATTTTGCCAATTTTTTAAAGTTAAAAGGAGGTAATGTCTGTGGCATCCCATACAGCCCAAGGTAAAGGAAAGGCTATGGTTTCCGCTGTTATTTGTTTGGTGTTGTCGGCAATTATTTACTTTTATGTTTTCACCAATACCGACCAGTTGGTTAAGATTTTAAAGAGCGAAAGCTATGCTGCACCGGCTTTATGCATGGTCCTGGTAGTCGTCGTGGCATTTCTATACGGAACGGCGGTTTCCAACATCCTTAAATACACCTTGCAGGAAAGATTAAAATCCCAGGAGTTAAGAGAGGAGTGATAAAATGGCAGGTGCTGTAGAAATTCCGGCGGCGGTGGAAGCAATAAAATTTATTGCTATTACGCCTAAAATCGCCTTTTCCCTGTTTGGCATTGGCTTGGTGGGGGGGGTTCTGAGCGGTTTCATGGGCAGCGGAGGTGCATTCATTATGACTCCGGCCATGATGAGTCTGGGTATTCCCGGAATTATGGCGGTAGCCGCTAATATTACACATAAATTTGGCAAGGCTATCATGGGGTCCAAGAAACACAGTGAATTTGGCAACGTGGATATGCGCATGGGCCTGGTGATGTTTCTTGCCCTGTTTGCCGGAGTTGAAGTGGCCGTATCGGCAAACAGAGGGGTGCTGGCCAAAATGGGTGAATCAGGCTCCAATCTGTATATCAGTATTATGTTTGTAATTATACTTACCTGGGTAACGATTTTTATGACCCGGGATATTCTAAGACAACGAAAAACCGCGTCCGGTGCCGGGGGGCAGGCAGCTCTTACGCTGGCCGAAAAAATTCAAAAACTGAACCTCCCGCCCATGATCAATTTCAAGGTAGCCGGTGTCCGCACATCATTGTGGCTGGCCCTTCTTGTCGGCTTTGCGACGGGTTTTCTGGCCGGTACTATCGGCGTGGGTGGTTTTGTAGGCGTTCCGGCCATGATCTACCTGCTGGGCATACCTACCTATGTGGCCGCCGGTACAGAGCTTTTTTTAGCTATATTTTCCGGGGCGCAGGGGGCATTTCTTTATTCGCTGCATGGCCTGGTTGATTTGCGGATAGCCTTGCTGTTGTACGTTGGCTCGCTGATCGGGGTCAACCTGGGGGCCATCGGCACCCGGGTGGTACGCGGGGCCCAGATAAGGATGGTTATGGTATCTATTATAGCTTTAGTGGCCCTGAGCAGGCTGGCCATGGTACCTGTTTACCTGGCCGATATGGGTAAAATGACCATGAGCGCCGGTACCTATGATACCGTTAATCTTCTGAGCAGTGTATTCTTATACGGCAGCGGCGTGGTGGGCGTTGCGGTTATCTTTTACTGGATGTTCCTTGCTTACCGGCGGGCGGGTCAGGCCGCCCGGAATGAAGTGCATAGCGGTCAGCAGGTGTCCGGTTGAAAAAGTTAAAAAACAAGTAAAATAGATAAAAACATGATGCCGGTGCGATGTCGTCGGCGTCTGTTTTTATTAATGGTTTCAATGAGCGCGGTTAATCATTATAATATGGCTAAGGATGCAAAATATTTATCAGCGAGGCCTTTTTATGACCGAGAAAAATGTGTATTTCGGCAATCGTATTTTAATATTTGTATCGCTGCTGCTCGTTCTCACTGTGCTACTGACGGTATACCTGATGAGTATTATCAGCAACAGTGAGCTTTCTCTTCTGGAACACCAGAAGGCACGTCTTAACCAGGCTGCTTACCTGTTTGACCAAAACCTGGACGGCAGTCTGTATGATTACCTGGACGGTCGTCATGCGGAAAGTAAAAGCAAACAAGAGCAGATGCTGGTTATGGGAGAGTATCTGAATGAAGCGATCGGCAAGGTGCACCGCGAGTACCCTGAAGTGCATATCGGTCTTTATTATAAGGACTTGGATATTTTTTTTGACGGTACCCAGCGTTTTGGGGAAAACTATTCCCTGCGGCGGAAAAAAGCATTTGATGTCGTTTTAGAAAATAAAAACGCTTTAACCCAAAGCCTGGGTGAAGAAGAGGGCGGCGTGGTGGAGGTTTATAAACCTTTTACCAGGAACGGGCGTGTTGAAGGGGTGATCAGATCAGCCGAATACCTGGGAGAAACCAGTTATTACAGCAAGCGCAAGGAAATTGAATATACCGTTTACTCAATAATTTCTTTTGTAATTATTACCGGCATTTCCGGAGCCGTGTTGCTTTTCCGGCAATTGGTGAGCCAGGTGGAAAATATTAAAAACGGGGTTAAATTACTGGAGAGTGACTTGAATCAAACCCTGCCGACAGCGCCCGGCGAGCTTGGTGAAATAGTGGATGCCATTAACGGCTTTGCCCATAAAATATCTGATTTAAATTTATACAATGAAACCATGCTGGCCACCATCGACGATGCCATTTTGGTGGTTGACGTACATGGCCGGGTGATGATTGCCAACAAAATGGCGGTCAAGTTAATGGGATTGCCCGAAGACTGCCGGGATATGGATTATCTTGAATTACTCCCCACCGGGTCCCCATTTGCGGAATTGATTGGCAGAACTATGGAGGATAAAAATAATTTTAAAGATCTGCATATCTCCTGGGCCAATAACGGTAATCATAATACGTTGGAATTATTGATCAGCACTTCACTGTTAAAAAGCATCCGGGGGAGTATGTTGGGAGTCGTACTGCTGTGCCGCGATATCACCGAGCGGCTCAGACTCAGGGAAAAAGCTCATCGCCAGGAACGCCTGGCGTCACTTGGTAAACTGGTTACCGGCGTGGCCCATGAAATCAGAAATCCGCTGACTTCCATCAGCATGTATATTCAGCACTGGCAAAACCGGCATGAGCCCAATCAGCGGGCCCTGGCCACTATGCAGCGGGAAGTGTCCAGGCTGGATGCTATTGTAGATCAATTGCTTTATTTTGCCAAGCCTGGTGAGGCCAAGTTTGTACAAAAGGATATTAATGTACTTGTTGAAGATGTGTTGGGTTTTTTTAATGAAATACACCAGGGTAAATTCAGTTTGATTAGGAACCTTAAGGACGGTATTCCACAGGTGTGGATAGATCCCGAGCAAATTGAGCGGGTATTGGCCAATATTCTATTCAATGCCCTGCAGTCAATGCCTGAGTCCGGTACTATAACAGTGTCTACCGGGTATTATGGGGATGCCGAGGAAGTTTTTGTGTCCATAAAAGATACCGGGCGGGGTATTCCTCGTGAACATTTGGGACACTTGTTCGACCCGTTTTTCTCCACCCGTCCCAAGGGCACGGGATTGGGGCTGGCCATTGTCCATGAAATTATCCAGGTGCACGGCGGTCATATTGAAGTGGAAAGTGAGGTTGGGAAAGGGACTGAGTTGATATTTTATTTAAAGACCAAGGAGGTAGCCTAAAGTTGTCAAAATTAGTTCTGGTTGTTGATGATGAGCGGAGTGTGCAGGAAGCTCTGCGCGATATACTGGAGGACAGCGGCTACCGGGTGGAATGCGCTTCCAATGGGCTTGAAGGCTTGGAATTGATTGATCGCCTGGATCCGGACGCGGTACTGCTGGATATTAAAATGCCGGAAATGAACGGCATCCGGGCACTGGAAATTATCAATCAGCGGGGCCGGAACGTGCCGGTGATTATCATGACTGCCTACGGTTCCACGGAAACCACCATTGAGGCCATGAAGCTGGGCGCCTTTGACTATCTCATGAAACCGCTTAAAGTTAATGAGGTATTGGATGCTCTCGGAAAAGCGGTGGAAGTGAGGGAAATGATTCGCCGTTTCAGGCATAACCAAAGTGACTGCCAAGGCGATATAAATGAAAACATGATGATCGGTCTGTCACCGGCCATGCAAAGTATTTATAAGACCATCGGGCGGGTGGCCAACAGTAATGCGACGGTATTAATCAGAGGAGAAAGCGGTACGGGGAAGGAACTGGTGGCCAGAGCCATTCATTTTAACAGCGTGCGCAAAGACAGAAATTTTGTAAAAATCAACTGTGCGTCCATTCCCGAAAACTTACTGGAGAGTGAATTGTTCGGACATGAAAAGGGTGCTTTTACCGGAGCAGTGGCGGCAAAACAGGGCAAGTTTGAAATAGCTCATAAGGGCACCATATTTTTGGATGAAATCGGTGAAATGTCCGCGGGCACTCAGGCTAAAATACTGCGCGTGCTTCAGGAAAGGGAATTTGAACGTGTTGGCGGCACCGAAACCATTCAGGTGGACGTAAGGATTGTGGCTGCAACCAATAAAGACCTGGAAAGGTCCATAGAGGAAGGTACATTCAGGGAAGACCTATATTACCGGATTAATGTGGTGGATATTATGCTGCCCCCTCTCAGGGAACGTAAACAGGACATCCCTGCCCTGGTGGAACATATCATAAAAAATACCAGCCTGGAACACGGCAAGACGATAACCGGTTTTTCCCGGGAGGCTATAGACCTGCTTGAAGCTTATGATTGGCCGGGCAATATCAGAGAGCTAAAAAATATTTGTGAGCGGGCGGTGCTAATGTCCAGCGGACCGCTGCTTACGGTGGAGGATTTGCCGTTAGGCCTCAGGAAAAGCAGCCGGCGCATCGACTGGCTGGGTGAACTGCAGGGTGATTCCCTGAAGGAAATTGTGGCCGAGGTGGAGCGGGAAGTTATTCTAAAGGCGTTGGAAGATAATAATTGGAATCGCTCGGCCACTGCCCAGGCGTTAAAAATGAACCGGAGTTCTCTCTACGCTAAGATGAAAGAATTGGGGATAATTGATTAACGGGGGTTTTTGCCTTGTCTTATTATAACAAGACGGTGGATCAGATCATGGTACCCATAAATGATTGCCCTGTAGTGCGCGAAGCTGATATTGTTGCCGAGGCTATAGATACGATGCGCCGGTTTATGCATATTTTGGACGGAACGTGGTTTGGGTTCCAGGCGGCCCTGGTGCTGAACAGCAGGGATAAATTGGTGGGGCTGCTGACTTTGCGGGGGCTATTGCGCGCTTTCCAATTGCAGCAGATTCAGGATCATTTATTGAAGAGCGATGCTATAGGTCTGTTTTTCCCCAATAAGTTTAACGATAACATGCAGATTGTGGTCAGGGATATCATGCGTCCTATCAAGACAGCTGCTTTAAATAGACAAAGCAGTGTCTTTGAAGCGGTGCAAATAATGGTGAGGAAGAACGTTAACCTGCTGCCTGTTATGGATAAAGAACGTATGGTAGGTATGGTGCGCCCCATTGATTTATTCTGGGTGGTAGGTGAAATGCTGGATTAAGTGGGGGGATAGCTTTGCAAAATAAAGCCGCGGCTGATATCATGCTGCCTATCGAAGACTACGTGACAATTGAGGAAAATGCTACCTTGTATGAGGCGATCAAGGCGCTGCAACAGGCCATGCACAGTAAAGGAGGCGCTTGGCACGGCCATCGGAGTGTGCTGGTGCTGGGGAGGGGCGGCCATTTGGTGGGCATGCTGACCATGCGCGGATTGCTCAGGGCCGCGGGTCTTAAAGAATTGGATAATGACCCGCAAATTAAAGCGGAATCCTGGGGCTGGTATTATATTAATGCTATGCGTAAAGAAACTAAAATAAGAGTTAAGGATGTAATGCGTCCTTTGGCGTTATTTACTGTAGATTATCAGGCTCCGGTTTTGGATGTGGCCCTGGCCCTCTTAAAGCACGGGGTTAATTCGATGCCTGTGCTGAGACAAGGAAAACCGGTGGGCATTGTACGCACTATGGATGTTTTCACGGTTATGGATGATTACTTTTACTAAAACGTTTAATTTTTTGTAAATAGCGGTTGGTAATACAAACGAAATCGGCCAGGGCAATGCCAAGTTGCCCGGCTATTTCTTGCTTGCTCTTTTCATCAAGATTAAACAGTACTTTAAGCCTGTATTTGCCGGTTGCCTCAATAGATGGCCTTTCTCTTTCCACAGCTATGCCTAATTGATTTTCTATATTATCCTTTTCAGCGGCCATGGGAACAAAAATATTATTTTTATTGCCATCCATTATCAGCTCAATAGCGATCAAATTTTCACCTTTATGTTTACCCTTGCGGGGGGAAGTTTTACATATGCGGTAATAAAGATTATCAAATGGGTAAACCTTGATGCAGCGCGTCTTTGATTTATTACCCAGTACGTTTAAAGAAATACGTTTAATACGAATATCTTTCTTTTGCAGTAGAGTGTCAGCCTTTTCGATAGCCTGGTCCAGCAGAGCAGGCAGTTCTGTTTTGGGGGATACTGGTGCTGATTTTTCGCCTTTGGCTGATGAAAGACGTTCCATTAACCAGCTTTCAAACAGGTCCAGGGTTTTGCAGTTGATGCCCCTGGGCATGTTTTGGCTGATAAAGCGTTCCTTTTGTTGAACAAATGTAGAAACGAATTCCCTATCAGTCATTTTGGGCTCCCTCCTCCTGTTGCCTGATGTTTATAAAAAAGGGTATTTTATCTTTAACATACTGGCTGCCACTATTATTATAGGCATGACTAATGCTGCTAATACGGCAATCAAACTAAGGGAACAATTTTCGTTGTCAGCACATTTCAAAAGGTCCGCTCTGTATATTTCAGCCTGAAGTAAAGGTTCTTCAAAGTTTTTAACCATCCAGGAATATAAATTAGCGTTTTTTTTCATGGCCCGGAGCCTCCTTGACAAAGATAACTTTTTTCTAATGTAAATTAATGTGCAAAGTGCGTGCCATGACCATCTTATACCGCAGTCCGCTAAAATAAAGGATTTCGTTGCTGGCCGGACATTCGCATTTGACTAATTTAACATCACCGGTGACTTTTATCTGTACAGGTCGGATGGTTTAACCGGCCTGTGCTTATATGAAACAGCTTACCTGCCTCATATTGAGCAGGAAGATAGCTAATGCTATGTTCTATAAATAGTCAATTAAAGCCAGGCTGATAAACGTGCCGGCCGGTATAAAACCATGATTAATACAAAGATAAATGGCTATAATGATGATTAATGGGTTTGTGAAACTTTCGCCTTGATATTATGGTAATTCGGCGGTAAAAGATTTTGGTCTTGTGTGAGTGGGAGTAAAATAACAATTAAATATAACAAATGATTTCCAATATAACGTGAGGTGTTTAGTATGAAAACTTTTGACAGGCTGACCAGATGGATGGAGAAAAACTTGGAAACACCACTATACGAAGCAGAAATGCTGCGCGCCGACTTGCTTAAAGAAGAGCATTCTGTTGATAGGTATGGCGGATGCAAAGAGCATAAAAAAGTGATTGCGCTGCGCCCGGCTAAGTAACAGAATTACGGAGGTATTGCATGAAAAATTACTTGCCTACTACAGTGATATAGACCCCTGCCCTTTTAATATGAACAGGCAGGGGTCTATTCTTTGTATCTGTAGCGGCGGTTATCGGTGAGCTATTAAAGGTTGCTATTTATTTGATGTAGGCTATAATGTTATCATTGATTAACGCCGGCGCCGGGAAGTTACCGGAGTCATGATAAATAGGAGAATTAGCTAATGAATATATGGGTTTTATTTGTCGCATTTATTTTAGGTGTTGTAGAAGGTTTAACGGAGTTTGCCCCAGTTTCGTCCACCGGTCACATGATTATTGTGGATGATATTTTACTCCATTCAAAGGAATTATTTTCGGCATCAACCGCCAATACATTTAAAGTGGTTATCCAGCTGGGCTCTATTTTAGCTGTAGTTGTTGTTTTTAAAGATAGATTTATAGACTTGCTAGGTTTAAAAAGGTATGTTCTTGTTGATCAACGCACTAAAAGGTTAAGTTTAAAACATGTTGTTGTGGGTTTAATTCCTGCCGCCGTGCTGGGGTTCTTGTTTGAGGATTATATCGATAAATATTTATTTTCTGTTCAAACAGTTATTATCGGTCTTGTAGTGGGAGCATTGCTCATGCTTATAGCCGATTGGTATCGCCCGAAGGCGCCCAAGGTGGAAACGGTAGATCAAATGACCTATAAGCAAGCCATCGGTATGGGATTGTTTCAGTGTATAGGATTATGGCCGGGTTTTTCCCGTTCCGGATCTACCATTTCGGGTGGTGTCTTGCTTGGTATGAGTCACCGTGCGGCGGCTGATTTTACTTTTATCATGGCTGTACCGGTGATGCTGGGGGCAAGTGGATTATCTCTCATTAAGAACTGGCAGTATTTTACCATAGATGCTCTTCCGTTTTTTATTGTAGGTTTTATTAGCGCTTTTTTATTTGCACTGCTTTCTATAAGATTCTTTCTGCAATTAATCAATCGCATTAAATTAGTTCCATTTGCTTTTTATCGTATAGTGCTTGCAATTTTAATTTACGTTATTTATCTGTAATTCGTTTATCAAAATTTTGCATCGCCAACACGGAAGAAGGTATAACCAGTTCGGTAAACACTATCTGTTTAACTGGTTATGACAACACTTTAAATGAATAACTTTGTTAAATCTTGTTAAATCTAAGGGGAGCGCTTTATGAAAAAGCACAGGTGATCCGGGCTATGAAATTGTTGAGTATGCCGGAAAGGTAAACTATAATCAAATAATAATATGCACCAGGGGGTTAAGTGATCTTAAGGGGTTGGTGCTGGGGAGTGTAAGCTAAGCCGCAAGGTTATGCGACGAATAATAATAAAGAAAGGTTGTGAACATAAATTGAAAAAGGAAATAAAAAACAATGTATCTTGGGTAGGTAAAGTAGACTGGGAACTGCAGAAGTTTCATGGTGATGAGTATTCGACTCATAAAGGCTCCACATATAATTCGTACTTGATACAAGAAGAAAAGACTATTCTGATTGATACGGTCTGGGCTCCATTTGCGGAGGAATTTGTTGAGAATTTAGCTAAAGAAATCGATTTAAATGAAATTGATTATATCGTGGCAAATCACGGAGAAGTTGATCATAGCGGGGCACTACCTGCGTTGATGAAGCATATTCCTGACAAACCGATTTATTGTACCGCCAATGCCATTAAATCTTTAAGTGGACAGTATCATCAAGAATGGGATTTTCATGTAGTAAAAACCGGAGATAAACTGGATATCGGAAACGGCAAAGAGTTGGTATTTGTTGAAATGCCGATGCTGCATTGGCCGGACAGTATGGCGACGTATTTAACGAAAGATAATATCTTATTCAGTAATGATGCCTTTGGACAGCATTACGCAACCGAAAAACTATTTAATGATTTGGTAGATCAATGTGATCTAGCAAACGAATCTATAAAATACTACGCAAATATTTTAACGCCTTTTAGCCAAATATTAAGGAAAAAGCTTGCTGAAGTCATCTCCTTAAACTTACAAATTGATATGATCGCAACAAGTCATGGTGTTATCTGGAGAGAAAACCCCATGCAGATTGTTGAAAAATATTCCCAGTGGGCAAATGACTATCAAGAGAATCAAATCACCATTATTTACGATACGATGTGGAATGGCACAAAAATATTGGCCGAAAAAATAGCTGAAGGGATCGGTTTGGTAGATTCAGATGTGATGGTAAAAGTTTTCAACCTGGCCAAAAGTGATGAGAACGACCTGATTACCGAAGTCTTCAAATCAAAAACCGTTGTTATAGGTTCACCAACCATTTCAAGAAGCATTCTACACTCAGTAGCAGGATTTATTCATTTAATGAAGGAGCTAAAATTCACAAATAAAAAAGCAGCGGCATTTGGCTGTTACGGCTGGAGTGGGGAATCAACGAAAGTAATTAATAATTTAATGGAAAATGCAGGCTTTGAGGTTATTGGTGAAGGCTTTAGAAATCAGTGGAATCCTGATGGCAATTCACAAAATGACGCTATGGAATATGGCAAGAAAATAGCTAAAGTATGAGAAAACAATTTATGCTATCGCATGACTTAATTATTAATTGGCTGGGACGTCAACTTAATATGGTTTATAAATTAACAAATCCGCCTTATTCGTGCGGATCTGTTTTTATAAACGTTTAGTTAACTTATATTTATTTTTCCTTTAACATTCGGCGCAGCACTTTGCCTGTGCCGGATGTAGGCAAATTATCCATAAACTCAACATATCGAGGGTATTTATAGGCAGCCATATGTTCCTTGGACCACTGGATAATTTCTTCCGGGGTTATTTTACATTTATATTCCTCTTTGAGTACTATAAATGCTTTAACACTTTCACCGCGGTTTGGGTCAGGAATCCCAATTGCCGCTACTTGTGCAATCGCCGCATGTTTAAGCAATAATACTTCAACATCCTCAGGAAAAACGCTGTAGCCTGAACACTTGATCATTTCTTTAAGTCTGCCGTTAAAATAAAGATAACCTTCCTCGTCAATCATACCCATATCACCTGTATACACCCAACCGTCACGTAATGTTTTTTGTGTACTCTCAAAGTTATTCCAATAACCTTTAAATACCCCGGGGCTTTTAATAAGTATTTCACCCATTTGGCCGGTTGGAAGTTCATTGCCGGTTTCAGGATCAGTTATCCTTATATCAGTTTCAAAAGTGGGAATTCCGCAATTGTTGTAGCTTATTTTGTCCCAGGGCATAAAGGTGTCACAGGTATGAGTTTCACTGAGTCCGTAGGAAGCTTCATAAAGTAAGCATCCGCCGGTTAACTGCGCCCAGGCATTGCTTATTTCTTCAGTTAAGGCAATACCGAAACTGGTAGTGATATTAGTGTTCAGAGAGTTCAGATTTCTTTTTTCAATACCGGGATAGCGTAAAATACCAACGTTCATTGGCACAATACTATACCACTTGCTGCAGTTATATTTTTCTATTGCTGTAATAACCGCCTCTGGATCATACCTTGTTAGAAGTATGGTGGCGTTAGCACCGTATATGGGAATATTAACCCCCATAACCATCCCCGCAATATGGAAAATTGGGTTTGTGACAAGAAATATGTCATGAGCAGACATTCTGTTGCCTTGGTAACTGGCCGCAGTTTTAAATAAAGCGTTTCCGTGAGTTAGCATTGCACCTTTGGGCCTGCCGGTACTGCCTGAAGTGTAAACCATCAATGCTATATCGTCCCAGATATTAACTTGCAGAGGCGGGACTTCAGGTTTATAAAGGCTTGTCAATTCCTTTAGATCATAGGTGTTGGGGTAATTTATTTTTTCATGTATTAATTCTTTGGGAAATGGTATAGTCGGTTGATTTGGCGCAAAATCAGCATAATTGGAAAGGATCACTTGCTCCAGTGTTGTCTTTTCTAAAATGTCAGCTACAATAGGATATAGATCATCTGTTGTGAAGATTGCTCTTGCCCCCATGTCGTTTACTTCATACTCCAATTCCCATTTTTTAAACATTGGGCTGGCGGGACCCACGATGGCTCCAATTTTTTGAATTGCATAATGCGCAATAATGTATTGAGGACAATTTTGCATAAAAATTGCAACCCTATCGCCTTTGGTAATACCTTTTGATAAAAGGAAATTGGCAATGCTGTCGGAATACCGGTCAAGTTCTTTCCAGGTAATCTCTTGGCCATAATAAATGTAGGCAATGTTATTCGGTATGTCCTTGGCATTAGCACGCAGATATTCATATAACGGCTTAACGCCAAGCCTGTATGCAAGCTTTTGGGGCACGTCCTTAGGCCAACTTTTTTTTAACCAGATTTTATCCATTCGAACACTCCTTTATTTTTAATATTCAGTTGGTAAAAAGCAAGTCAAACCGACAGTCGGTCAATGTTATGCATAATTAACAGTATGTTTAAAAATTTGGATAATAACGATATTTATTAGAGCAGGATGGCATTAGCTTGTTTAATATAGATTATATTGAATTGCGAAATTTTGCAATATTATAAAAAATAATGGATGGCTGATAGTAAGTAACTCATCTAAAAAAGGGCGACAGTATAGCCTAACGGCAAAATAACGGCAAAATAACGGCAAAATAACGGCAATATGATATATCCAGCTAGTGTTAATTGTCATCTACCTTATATATACTATCTAATTTTATAAATCCAAGTATAACTCCATTTTAAGATATGTGTAATCGTAATACCAATAGCTCCGTAATTAGTAAACCCTGAAGCTTTTTGAACACACTCTTTTAGCATGGAATGCCAGGGTGTGCTAAATTTCTTTTTGATTAGCTGAACTTAAAATAACTGCAATCAAAATTTGTATACAACTCCATATAAGCACAAATTTGCCTATTGACCACGCGGTGAAAACTGCTAATAATAGTGATAGTCCGCCTGCTAAATATATTGTTCTTGAAGATCGGCAAAAAAGCCCTGCCACGGTTAAGGCTATGGAGTAAAAAAGAAAAGACCATATAAGGATTCCTAAAATATCACCAAAGTCTTGTATTTGTATTTGACCTTGCTCAACTGCGAAAATAGCCATAAGACCAAGGGGTATACATAGTAAAAATAGCAATCCAGCAACCTTTCCAGAAAATTTTCACAGACCCATTCCCCCAAGGAACCCCATTTTCCCTATATCCCATTCCCAGGTGTTATTTGTTCGGCTTTTTATGGCGCCTGTTTTTTCCAATAGGTTGGCTGTTGAATTAATTATGCGGGCAATAATATGGACTTGGCAAACAAGTGACAGCCTTACTTGGGAAACGGCGCAAGCCAGCCCCAAACATTAAACTTTTTCGTTAATATCCGTGGCCCACTTCGTTTCCAGACACTGTTAAATTTGAAAATGCATTATAACTAGCTTACTTTTTCTTGAAGCTAAAGAAAAAAACAAAGGATATAATATAGAAAACAATTAATACGAGAGACCATTCCAGGTATTCCCTGGAAAAGAGAGTTTTGTGGTAAAAGCCCCAAATGATTTTAGTTATCACAATAGCAATGAGAGCACAAAAGAAGTTTAATATATAAATACGGTGACTATTTATTGTGCTAAGCAACTTCTTTAACATTAATCAACACACCCATCAGGAAAAGACCCTTCCAAATATATCGCTGGTTACCGTTGACCACAGTGTGGGGACAGTCCGAAAGTGCTGCCGGTGCAATATAAGGCACATAGGCACATAACCCTTGATGTGAAGTTAGCGGGAAAAACAGTGCGGGCAATCCGTACGCTGCGGTTGACGAAGCATTTACCACAGACTGACTTGATTTACTTTGCGGTTAATAATCTCCATTAGAATACTGTTCTAAAGATGATAGATAATCGACAAATAAAAGAGTTTCATTGTCGTAATCATATTGGCTAACACCTTGTTCAATACGTAATTCCAACATCAATTTACTACTATTGCAATGGATAACTCCTGTTTTTGTTTCAAAGATAACAAAAATGAAGTCGTCCCCTTGAACGTCGGAAAGATGTGCATAGTCATGCTGATAATATGGATTGCTTCTATGGTTTCTTATAATCTTATATGCGACAAAATTGAATTCATGGGCAGGTATAGCAAATTTTTCATTCCGCAAACAATGAATAATATTAAATATCATAAGTTTTACATATGATTCCGGCAGTGCTGTTGTGGCTATTTCCACAATATCAGTTTTATGTCTTAAGTAGTCTATCAGTTCTTCGACACTTTTTTCCCGAGGCATAATCTTATGTTTATATTTTTTAATCAAATCATTCATCATATTGTTTCCTTTCATAAATGGTAGAAGAATAATTCAAACAGTGGTAAGGTTAACCATAGACGTTTTAGTGTCTTGTGCTAATTCTATCACAAGAATCCCTCCAGTTTTTTATTCTGAAGGGATTATATCATAATTTTTTCACTTACTTGAACCGGACTCTTTGTTGCCCGATTCTGTAACCCTGTGCAATGCATACGCCCGGCCATACGTTGGGTTCCGTAAGTATCATTGTCGATGAGGAAATCGCTTTGGTTGGGGACGCCATGGTTCATGGCATAAGTGGCAATATTTACCCGCTGTTTGTTGATAATCCGAAACTGCTGTTAAATTCCTGGCAAAAGCTATTAAACACCAAATGCAGACTCTTTTTACCGGCTCATGGCGGCGAGAATACACGAATTGTAGTCAGCCGTTACTTTGACCGCTACGCCAAAAAGTAAAATGATTGTTCAAAATGATTGCTAATGTATTAAGGTAGAGGAAATATGTAAAAAAAGAGGGACGGTTTTCTTGCTTGCCATGTAAGGTTTGGCAAAAGCAAGAACCGTCCCCACTTGTCTTTATTGCTGCTGGGCGCCGGCGCCGAAGCCCATGCCGTTTCCACCGCAAAAGCCTCTGCCGCCGTGGCCAAAGCCCGGTCCCTGGCCAGGAGTTCCGTACGGGCAGGTAAAACCGTTTTGCTCATGGAGTTCGTACATTTGGTCGAAGTGCTGCTTCATGGCTTCTCCCTGCTCAGCAGTTATGCGACCGGATTCCACGGCTTGTTCCACAGCTGCTTCCTTGGCGGCAAACCGCTGGTCAAACCAGGCCTTGGCGTCGGCCGCGCTGTCCGCAAAGGCGGGCACGGCCATGGCAGCTGCCAGTGATAATGTCGCTATAGCGATCCCTATTTTTTTCTTCATCGTATCTCCTCCTTTGTCTTTTCAATTATAACCTGTAAATGTGGCAAAACTGTGGAATGAATAAGAAATCAATGTGTAAAATAGTTGTCTATATGCGGTTAAGGAGGAAAAGCATGCTTTGTCATTCCCGCTCTGCTTGCTGCATGGCATTGGGTTGCGGGTTAACGAAAACAGTCTTTTGCTTTTCATAAATTACGTAGCCGGGCTTGGCTCCATTGGGTTTTTTTACGTGTTTGCGCAGTGTGTAATCTACGGGTACATTGGTGGATTCTCTGGCCCGGCTGAAGTAAGCCGCCAGAGTAGCCGCTTCCAGCAGAGTTTTTTCGGGTACCTCCCGGCCTTTGGTGCGAATGATGACGTGAGAGCCCGGTATTTTGCTGGTATGCAGCCAGATATCGCTGTCCTCGGCTGTTTTTAAAGTTAAGGTGTCGTTTTGGCGGTTATTTTTACCGACCAGCACGATAAAACCATCACCGGAAACATATTGCAGCGGCTTGATCTTCTGCGGGGTATCTTTTTCGCGTTTTTTGCCGGGCTGCACAGCTGTTTTTTTGATGTACCCCTGTTTAGTCAGTTCCTGTCTTATTTCATTCAGGTCATCCATATTTTCAGCTATTTCCAATGCTGCTTTAACACTATCCAAATATTGCAGTTCCTCTTCGCTCAGCCGGGCCATTTGTCCGGCCGCCTTTTTGGTTTTATTAGCCTTGTTATATTTTTTGAAGTAAGACTGTACGTTCTCTGAGGCGGAAAGCGATTTATCGAGCGGTATAACTACCGTTTTAGCCTCCGGATCATGATAGTTTTCCAGCTCAATACCCTGCATGCCCCGCTCCAGGCGATAAATATTGGCTGTGAGGAGCTCACCGTATAAACGCAACCGGTCGGATTCCCCGGCTTCGGCAACACTTTTTCTCTGCAGTGCCAGTTTCTTTTGTATGCGCTTGGCTTCCTTATTGATAATGCTCAGCAACTGACTTCTTTGTTTGTTTATGATTTCCCGTATTATCTTATGGGAGAAAAAAGCATCAACTGTATCATTGGCCCGGGCTTTCGTGTAGGTGAATTTCTCATTCTTAACCACGGGAAGTGGGAAAAAATCTACGGGTTCGCCATCGCAGTTGCATACCAGCACGGATTGCAGCTTTTGTTTCCGGGCGTCGGAAGCCAGAGGTTGCCAGGTTTGCCAGAGGGTGCGCAGTTCGTGTTCGCCGCAGTAGTTTAAAAGGATATTGGGCTCCAGGCCCGCCAGCTTGATGATCTCTCGGCAGGTGGGAATGCTCAGCCCATCCAGAGATTTTTGCAGGGCTACAGCCAGATTGTCTTCCAGTTGGCCGTTCATGACGGCTTCTCGGAAATCCTCCTCCGAAACCATCAGCGGGTTGACCTTCTGTGGCTCGGGCGGGGGTATATAGGGCTGACCGGGTAACACTTCCCGGTGGCGGCTGACGGCGTGGCCGTACCGCCTTATGCCATCCAGTATAGTGTTGTCCGGTCGCGATACCAGTATGATGTTGCTGTGGCGGCCCATTATTTCACAAATCAGTGATTTAACGGCCGGGCGGCCCAGTTCATCGCGGCAGTCCACCTGTATATTCAATACCCGGTCTAAGCCGGACTGAAGGAAGCCGCTTATTTTACCGCCCTCCAGGTGTTTGCGCAGTAACATGCAAAACATGGGGGGGGCGGTAGGATTGGGCGCGGACTTCCCGGTGAGGTGTAACCGGGCGTTTTGAGCGTTTGCATTGATGATTAAGCGGTATTTGCCCCCGGGCTTGCTAATAATTAAAACTATCTCCTCCCGGGCGGGCTGATAAATTTTTTCAATGCGTCCCTGACGCAAATTATCGTTTAACTCGTGGCATACATTGTATAAAAAAAGACCGTCAAAGGGCATGGCGGTTACCTCCGGCTTTGGTTCTAAGTTAATATCTTTAACGTTAACAGTATAACACCGGGGCTTAAAGAGGGTCAAACGGTCTTTGGATGCGAGACGCTCTGTAATCTCTGCGGAGAATAGTGAGTGAAAAACCATTTTCATGAGTGCTGTTGTAACTAAATAAATGATTTGGGTTGTTGGGCGGGGCCGGAAACAATCGCTTAAAAGGTGTGGTAAATTTTTTACAACCTCGGGGGTTGGTAAAATAGAAAGCTTTCATTATTAACGGACAGTTGTTTAACAAATTAAGAGTATGTCCAAACTTGTAGTAATTTTTTCCGGGTGCTTGAATATGCTATTAGATAATTATGGAAATAAACTGCAAGAGGTGAGGACATGCCCGATATTTGGCAAACGCTTAGTGCCGAAGAAACGGCTCT
Source organism: Desulfoscipio sp. XC116 (assembly GCF_039851975.1). Lineage (GTDB taxonomy): Bacteria > Bacillota > Desulfotomaculia > Desulfotomaculales > Desulfallaceae > Sporotomaculum. The sequence goes on along the minus strand of NZ_CP156660.1, from coordinate 2,486,020 downwards.
GCGCTTAGAAGTGAATACAACCAAGGGTTTAGTTGACGGCGAAGCCCGCAGCCGGTTGGAAAGAGTAGGCCCCAACATGCTGGAAAGGGGCCCCGGTGTAGCCATGTGGCAGATGTTATTAAATCAGTTTAAGGATTTTATGGTTTTAGTCCTGCTGGCAGCCACAGCTGTAAGCGGCTTTTTGGGGGAATGGTCCGATGCCGTTACCATTTCTATTATTGTATTGCTCAATGCCGTATTGGGGGTGGCGCAGGAATATCGGGCCGAGCGTTCCATGGAGGCGCTCAGGGAATTGGCTTCCCCTGAGGCCAGAGTGATTCGAAATCGCATGGAAAGAAAAATACCCGCTGCCGAGCTTGTGCCGGGGGATATAGTTTTACTGGAGGCGGGCGATCGGGTACCGGCGGATATTCGCCTAACCCGGACAGTGGATCTGGAAGCCGTGGAAGCTGTTTTAACGGGGGAATCCACACCTGTGCGCAAACATACTCGCGCGCTGGAAAAAACAGCGGGCCCGGCGGATGCCGGCAACATGGTGTTCATGGGTACGGCGCTGACCAGAGGCCGTGGCCAGGGTATTGTGGTGGCCACGGGTATGGCTACGGAAATGGGACAAATTGCCGGCATGATACAGGAAGCCGAACAGGAGCCTACGCCGCTGCAGAAAAGGCTGGCCCAGTTGGGTCGCGGGCTGGTGCTTTTTTGCCTGGCTGTGTGCGCCATGGTGGTTGTGGCGGGTGTACTGCGCGGTGAGGCAGTTTACCAGATGTTTCTTACCGGTGTCAGCCTGGCGGTGGCGGCTATTCCCGAGGGGCTGCCGGCCATAGTGACTGTAGCTTTGGCTGTCGGGGTGCAGCGCATGATTAGAAAACATGCCATCATAAGACGCTTGCCCGCCGTGGAAACACTGGGCTGTGCCACATTTATTTGTTCCGATAAAACCGGTACCCTGACGCAAAATGAAATGACCGTGCGCCGAGTATACCTGGCCGGCCGGGAATTAGAGGTAAGTGGGGAAGGCTACGACCCCAAGGGTAAGTTTACAGGTGAAAGTGCGCATGAGGGGCCTGATTTTGACAAACTAATGAGCCTGGCAGCCTTATGCAATAATGCCACCTTATATAAGGATGACATTTCTATTGGTGGTTTGTTTAGAAAGACGAGACAGGGTAAAGATACATCATGGCATATTGCGGGCGATCCCACCGAAGGGGCGCTGCTGGTACTGGCGGCTAAGGCGGGTTTCTGGCGGGAGCGTTTGGAAAAAAAGGCGCGGCGCCTGGCGGAGATACCCTTTGATTCGGAACGCAAACGTATGACGGTTATATACAAAGGAGCCGGAAAAATTGAATCCCTGGTCAAAGGGGCGCCCGACGTGGTGCTGGAATTGTGCACCCACTACTTGCGGGAGGGTCGCCCGGTGGCATTGGACAACCGTACACGGACCGCTGTTATGAAAGCCAATTCCTCTATGGCGGAAAACGCTCTGCGTGTACTGGGACTGGCTTATCGCGAGCTGCCGGTTGGGTTTAATGCCGAACAGGCTGATGCGAAAGATGTTGAGCGTAATCTGGTTTTTGTAGGGCTGGCCGGTATGATCGATCCGCCCCGGCCTTCGGCCATCAGCGCGGTTCACACCTGTCGGCGGGCCGGTATCCGGGTGGCTATGATTACCGGTGACCACCAGCTAACCGCCCGGGCCGTAGCCCGTGAAATGGGCATAGCCGGCTGGGATAGCCGGGTGCTCACGGGGGAACAGCTGGAGCAAATGAGTGATGCGGAACTGGCCGGTGTGGCGGAGGATGTACGCGTTTATGCCCGGGTTTCGCCCAGACATAAGCTGCGGATAGTCAGGGCGTTGAAAGGCAAAGGGCATGTGGTGGCCATGACGGGCGACGGGGTCAATGACGCTCCCGCTGTAAAAGAGGCGGATATTGGCATTGCCATGGGCATAACGGGTACCGATGTCACCAGGGAGGCGTCGGCAATGGTGCTTATGGACGATAATTTCACCTCTATTGTGGCAGCGGTGGAAGAAGGACGGGGTATTTACGATAACATCCGCAAATTTATTCGTTACCTGCTTTCCTGCAATGTGGGAGAAGTGTTGGTTATGTTGCTGGCCGTGCTTGGAGGCATGCCGCTGCCGCTTTTACCCATTCAAATACTGTGGATGAACCTGGTTACCGACGGTTTGCCCGCCATGGCGCTGGGGCTTGACCCCATTGATCGTGATATTATGCGCCGTCCGCCTCGGAACCCACAGGAGAGCGTGTTCTCCCACGGACTGGGCTGGAGAATTGTCGGCAGCGGCACGGTTATCGCTGTGTTAACCCTGGCTGTTTTCGGTTTGGCTTACGCTGATGGGTATAACCTGGATCTGGCCCGTACCATGGCGTTTAACACATTGGTGTTTTTACAGCTGTTTTATGTGTTCTCCTGCCGGTCGGAACATCTGAGCATTCGGGAACTGGGAGTAACCTCCAACCCGCATCTGGTATGGGCGGTGCTAATTTCCGCCGGGCTGCAGACGGGAGTTAATTATCTGCCATTTTTGCAACCCATCTTTCACACAGTGCCGCTCAGTCTGCATCAATGGCTGACCGTTATCGGCGTGGCTCTATTGCCTGCCATAGCCGGTGCCCTAAAGGGACAAGTGGGCAATCGGCTGCGGGAAAGAGTGACTTACCTGAAGGTATAATTCTAAAGCTTGACACAAAGCCCTTGGAGTTTCATTGACTTCAAGGGCTTTTTATTAGCGGATCGTGCGGTTATATGAGTACGTTGTTTACTGTTGATAAACCGGTTGTTCTAAAAAGATATCCTGTATACATGAAAAATAATTGGCAGGAAAGATTAGACTGGTAGGGAAGTATAGTATAAAATATACGGGAGAAAAATGTCGGGGGAGGAAATATAGTTTTGCTTTTTACTAAAGTGCATGGATTGGGCAACGATTTTGTTCTGGTCAACGTAAACGAGGAGAAAAATTTACCCGCGGATTTAGCCGGGCTGGCCGTAAAGGTTTGCCACCGCCATTTCGGGGTGGGCGCGGACGGGCTGGTGCTGATAAAACCGGGTAAAGAGGCCGACATGGCTATGCAGATAATTAATTCCGATGGCAGCGAGGCGGAAATGTGCGGCAACGCTATTCGCTGCGTGGCTAAATATGCTTATGAGCGGGGAATAGTGCGCAAAACTAAAATGGCCGTGGAAACGGGGGCGGGCATCATCGTGCCCGAGCTGGTCATGGAAAATGATGCTATTAAGGCGGTGCGGGTGGATATGGGCACTCCGTCTTTGGAAAGGGAGCAAATCCCCATGACCGGACCGGCGGGCCGGGTAGTCAATGAACCTCTGGCGGTTGGCGGCGATGTTTTCAATATTACCACGGTATCCATGGGTAATCCCCATTGCGTAATTTTCGTGCCGGAGGTTGATGCGGTACCTCTTGGGAATTGGGGCACAGGTGTGGAAACGCATCCGGTTTTTCCCCGTAAAACCAATGTGGAGTTTGTCCAGGTTTTAAATGATAAAGAGGTGCGCATGCGGGTTTGGGAACGCGGCGCCGGACCCACAATGGCCTGCGGCACCGGTGCCTGCGCCACAGCGGTGGCGGCGGTGCTTAACGGATATACCGGCAGAAATGTTAGGGTGCACCTGTACGCCGGGGCACTGGATATAGAGTGGGCGGCGGATAATCACCTATATATGACCGGCCCGGCAGAGCAGGTTTTTGTCGGCGATTATCCAATTGAGTAAAAATAATATATAGATTAACCTGTCATGGCAATCTCATATTGGGCTGTTTATAGCATTTAAGATTGCTTTGCTGCTTTTCCCGATAATATTTCCATCGACCATACGGAAATTAGCGACCTGAGTTTTTCGGGATATAACGAATTTAAAAATAGGAGGTTTTTGGTTTTGAGCTTGCAATTTGAACAGGCCCAAAGGATTAAAAATTTGCCGCCTTACTTGTTCGCCCGTATCGAAAAATTAATTGACGAAAAGCGGGCGGCGGGAGTGGATGTTATTAGCCTGGGTATTGGCGATCCCGATATGCCCACTCCCGGTTACATTATAGAAGAGTTGCAAAAACAGGCTGAGAACCGGGTTAACCACCAATATCCTTCTTCGGTGGGTCTGCCGGCTTACCGGCAGGCCGTGGCCCGTTGGTATGGCAATCGGTTTGGCGTGGAGCTTGACGCGGCTAGTGAAGTTGTTTCCCTTATCGGTTCCAAAGAGGGAATTGCGCACATATCATTTTGCTATTTGAACCCCGGCGATGTTGTTTTAGTGCCCGATCCGGGGTACCCGGTGTATGCCGGCGGCGCCATCCTGGCCGGCGCCGAGCCGTATTACATGCCTTTGACGGCGGAAAAGGGCTTTTTGCCTGATTTAAGTGCTATTCCCGCCGCTGTGGCTCGCCGGGCCAAAATGATGTTTATCAATTATCCCAATAATCCCACCGGTGCTGTAGCGGACGAGGAATTTTACCGGCAAGTTATCTCTTTTGCCAGGGAATATAATATTTTAGTTTGCCACGATGCCGCTTATTCGGAAATGGCGTATGACGGCTATAAGCCGCTCAGCTTTTTGCAGTTTCCCGGTGCCAAAGAAGTAGGCATTGAGTTTCATTCCGTGTCCAAAACCTACAATATGACCGGATGGCGCATCGGTTGGGCCGCCGGACATGCCCAGGTGGTAGAAGCGTTGGGCAGACTCAAGTCCAATATTGATTCAGGTCAGTTTCAAGCCGTTCAATATGCTGCCATACAGGGTTTGACCGGACCTCGGGATGCCGTGCTGCAGATGCAGAAAGTCTACCAGGAGCGGCGGGATATACTGGTGGACGCCCTGAACAGTATGGGCTGGCAGCTGGAAAAACCCAGGGCTACGTTTTATGTGTGGGCGCCTGTACCCGCCGGGCATACTTCGGAATCTTTTGCCGAGCTTGTATTGGATAAAGCGGGCGTGGTTATCACTCCGGGCACGGGATATGGCGCCAATGGCGCGGGCTTTTGCCGCATTGCGCTGACGGTGGAAAAGGAGCGGATGATGGAAGCGCTGGAGCGGATGAAGAAAAACATCGGTACGGTTAAATTTTAGCCGGAGTCGGGTCCGGACAGCTTTATTCAAGCTTAAGCTTCTTATTGTTTGCTGAAATAATATGTAATTTTAGCAAACTAAGTATGTGAATTTACCTGTTGTAGTAGTTAACGTATTTTAGTCGTCCCAAAAAATTTAAAATATGAGAGGAGTGAATACCTGGTTTCTCGGTTGTTCCATGCCAAGAGTGTATAGGGGCCACCGCCCATTGTCGGATGGGTGAAAGCTTATTTGTAGATTTCGATAGGTTTTAGAAACTGGGAAAGAAATATGAAACTTGCTGAGCGGGCTCAAAATATAAGCCCTTCCCCCACTTTGTCCATTGATGCCCAGGCCAAGAAAATGATGGCCGGAGGAATTAAAGTAATTAACTTTGGGGTTGGCGAGCCGGATTTCGATACACCGGAAAATATTAAGCAGGCCGCGGTAAAGGCTATTGCCGATGGTATGACCAAATATACCCCGGTGGCCGGTATTGAGCCTTTGCGTAAGGCTATAGTCAAAAAGCTGTCTGATGATAACGGACTGCGATATGAACCCGGGCAGATAGTAGTCTCCGCCGGGGCCAAGCATTCACTTTATAATGCTTTTCAGGTGCTGTGCCAGGAAGGGGACGAGGTAATTTTGCCGGCTCCTTACTGGGTGAGCTATCTGGAACAAATAAAATTGACGGGGGCTAAATCGGTAATTGTACCCACAACGGTGGAAAACAGCTTTAAGCTGACACCTGCACAATTGCAAAGCGCCATCACCCCCAACAGCAGGTTGATAATACTAAACAGTCCCAGCAACCCCACTGGCGCGGTGTATACCGGGGATGAGCTGGCGGCCCTGGGAGAAGTGCTGGAAAAAAACAATATAGCCATTATTTCCGATGAAATATATGAAAAGTTAATTTATGACGGCGGCGAGCATGTCAGTATTGCTTCTTTAAGCCCGGGATTGAAAGATTTGACAGTGGTAATCAACGGGGTTTCCAAATCCTATGCCATGACCGGGTGGCGTATTGGTTATGCTGCCGCGCCGCAGCCGGTGGCCAAGGCTATGGCGGATTTGCAGAGTCACTCAACATCCAACCCGACTTCCATAGCTCAGGCGGCCAGCCTGGAAGCGCTTAGCGGTACTCAGGAACCCGTGCGGCAGATGGTAGCCGAGTTTGTCAAGCGGCGGGATTACATGGTGGAAAGATTAAGTGCTATACCCGGCGTCAAGTGCAATCGCCCGGGCGGGGCATTTTATGTTTTCCCGGAAATCAAGCCGCTGCTGGGCAAAAGTTATGCCGGTGTGACTATAAACGGTGCCGCCGACCTGGCCGGGGTGCTTTTGGAAAAAGAGCACGTGGCTATTGTGCCTGGTGTGGCCTTTGGTGATGACACCTGCTTCCGTCTCTCTTATGCCACTTCTATGGATAATATCCGCGCGGGGCTGGATCTCATTGAAAAGGTGTTTAAAGAGCTGCAGTAGTATTTAAACATTAACACTATGCAAGAAGGCTTTGAAAAAACGCGTTGTGGTTATATTTACCCCGGCGCGTTTTTAAATTAATTTAAAATCTTAATGAATTTTCCCGCCGGAGTGTGCAAATATATTATATTTAACACGAAGAGCAAAGAATATCATTGGTTTTCTTTTTTTTAAAAGGAATTTCTTTTTTTAGGTAGAAAAATTATTTTTAGTAACCAAAGTCAATACTATATATACAACTAAACAAGGCTGGGTGGTGGAATATTGATAAAAAGCATGACCGGGTTCGGACGAGGAGAAACAAATTCGGAAATATCCAAAATAAATATTGAAATGAAGTCGGTAAATCATCGCTATTGTGAAATCGTTCTGCGCATGCCCCGGTCCATGAATGTTCTGGAAGACCGTATCAAGCGGGTAATACAGCAAGAAATTGCCCGTGGCAGGGTGGATGTATATATAAATATAATTGCATGCGGCCGGAACAGAGCAACGGTAAAAGTGGATGAATCTTTGGCCGCTTCCTACATGCAGGCGGTCAAAGAGCTTAAAAGCAAGCTGCCATTGACAGGGGAGGCAACTGTTACGGAATTGTTGCAGTTACCCGGTGTATTTTCTTTGGAAGAGCCTGAAGAAGATATAGAGCAATGGTGGCCCCAGCTTAAGGCGGCCTTGGAGCAGGCCCGGGCGGGATTAATGGATATGCGTGTTAAAGAGGGACAATTATTGGCTGCTGATATCAAGGAAAGAACCGGGCGTATAAACGCGTTTGTTGATGAAATAGCACGGCGCTCTCCGGTGGTGGTGGAGGAATACCGTGAACGGCTGCGTCAGCGGCTGCACGATTTGCTGGAATCCGGAACACCGGACCCGGCCCGGCTGGATGCCGAAGTGGTGATATTTGCCGAGCGATCAAGTATTGCGGAGGAAATTGTGCGACTGAAAAGTCACCTGACGCAGTTGGGTGATTGCCTGGAGCTAAGCGCTCCGGTAGGCAGAAAATTGGATTTTTTACTTCAGGAACTAAACCGTGAAATTAATACAATCGCCTCTAAAGCTTCAGATTTGGCTATCAACCGTACGGTTGTGGAAGTTAAAAGCGAATTGGAAAAGGTAAGGGAACAAGTTCAGAATATTGAATAACAGGGGAGGCAGTAAAAATGGAAATAAAATTAATTAATATTGGGTTTGGCAATATTGTTTCGGCCAACCGGATCATCGCTATTGTTAGTCCTGAATCGGCGCCAATTAAGAGAATTATCACCGAGGCCAGGGACAGGGGCATGCTGGTGGATGCTACTTATGGCCGTCGTACCAGGGCGGTTATTATTACGGATAGCGATCACGTCATTCTTTCCGCTGTGCAGCCCGAAACGGTGGCCCACCGTCTGGTTAACAAGGACAGTGCCACGGGAAATGATGAAGATTAACGGGGAACGGGGAGTATGAAAACCAGGGGAAATTTAATAGTGATATCCGGTCCGTCCGGGTCCGGCAAGGGGACGGTTTGTCAGGGCCTTTTCAGAAAGTTGGATAATTTGCATCTTTCCGTTTCGGCGACGACCAGAAAACCTCGGGGTGGGGAAAAACATGGCGTTGATTATTATTTTTCAGCCCGGGAGCAATTTGAGTCGATGATTGCCGGAGATCAATTACTCGAATGGGCCAATGTATACGGAAATTACTATGGGACACCTCGGCAGCCTGTGCTGGATGCTGTCAATAGCGGTCTGGACGTTATTTTGGAAATTGACGTGCAGGGTGCGCTGCACGTTAAAAGTAAATATTCCGATTGCGTGCTGATTTTTTTAATCCCGCCGTCCCGGGCTGAGCTGGCCATGCGTTTGAAGAACAGGGCTACGGACAGCAACGGGGAAATTGAGCACCGGCTGCAGTGGGCGGAAAGGGAGATAAAAGAAGTACGCAAATACGATTATCTGGTTATTAACGACGACCTGACTGCCGCCACCCAAAAGGTGTGTGCGATCATCACCGCCGAGAGATGTCGTGCCGGGCTTTTTGATATTGACCTGCTTTTGCAAAGCTATTAAATTATCTGATGACCGGATGGTTACAGAATAACATTTGGTTAACGGCTGAGAATAACTATATAATAATATTAGTTATATATACTTAAAATATGAGCAAGTTATAAAAATACAATTAGGATATTGGGAGGTTTAAGCTCCGATGGCCATGAATAAACCTTCTCTGGACAATTTAATGGATAAGGTGGATAGCCGGTATACCCTGGTGGTAATATCGGCCAAGCGGGCGCGTCAAATAACTGAAATAGCTTTACAGCAAGATCAGGAGGAAGGACCCTGGATCACCGGTAAGCCTGTTTCGGCGGCGTTGCATGAAGTTGTCCGGGGGAATGTAACGTACCGGAGAACCAAACAGGGTATTAAATAACGGGGGTGACTCATGCTTGCGGGTAAGTATTTTGTTATTGGAGTTACCGGCGGAATTGCCGCTTACCGTGCCCTGGATTTGGTAAGCGGCCTGGTTAAGGCCGGCGCCGAGGTGCACGTAATAATGACTGCCGGGGCGCAGCAATTCGTAAAGCCTCTGGCGTTTGAAGCCATATCGGGCCACCGCGTGCACTTCGATACCTTTGAAACGCCGCCGGGTTGGCGCTACCCGCACCTGGAACTGGCCCGACGGGCTGATATGGCACTGATAGTGCCGGCTACCGCCAATATTTTGGCCAAACTTGCCTGCGGGCTGGCCGATGATTTGCTTACTACCGCGGTACTGGCTATGGTTTGTCCCGTACTGATCTGTCCGGCTATGAATGTGTACATGTACCGCAACCGGGCGGTACAGGACAATCTGAGCCGACTGCGCCGGATAGGCTTTAAGGTGGTGGAGCCGGCTGTGGGGCGTCAGGCCTGCGGGGATGAGGGGCCGGGACGTCTGGCGGATGTGGCGGTGATTTTAGAACAAATCCGGATGATGTTTGAACCGAAAAAAGATTTGCTGCCCAGCACGGTTTTGGTTACCGCCGGGGGCACGCGGGAGCCGATTGACCCGGTAAGATATATCAGCAATCGCAGTTCGGGCAAAATGGGCTATGCATTGGCTGAAACGGCTGCCAACAGGGGGGCCGAAGTTTACCTGGTATCCGCTCCTACCCGGCTGGCGGTGCCCGCCGGGGTACATATAATTAATGTGGAAACAGCACGGCAAATGTACCGGGCGGTCATGGAACTGTATCCCCGGGTGGATGTGGTAATAAAGGCGGCCGCTGTTGCCGATTATCGTCCCCGGGTGGCGGCCGAACAAAAGATTAAAAAGAATGATGACGATTTAGTGCTGGAGCTGGAAAAAAACCCGGATATTTTAATGGAGCTGGGCAAACAAAAAAAACACCAGCTGCTGGTGGGCTTTGCTGCTGAGACCGAGGATTTAATAAAGCATGCCCAAGCCAAAATAAATAAAAAGAATTTGGATATGCTGGTGGCCAACGACGTCACCAGGCCGGGGGCCGGGTTCGGTTCCGATACCAATGTGGTAAATATCTTATATCCGGACGGAACGGTGGAACCGCTGCCGCTTATGGACAAGTTAACCCTGAGTGAGGTTATTTGGGATAAAGTGCAACAATTAAAGGCAGGTAAAAAAATAGACGCAGCAGACTAAATTTGCTGCGTCATATTATATCTTTTCCATTTCCATGCGCAGTTTTTGCAGCAACTCGGTTAACTGTGTTTTTTCGGGTATGCTTAAAACCGACATAACCCGGCGGGTAAAATCCGCATGTATCGGCAGTATGTTATCCAGTAAGTTTGATGCCTTGGCTGTGAGTCTGGCCCGGTACACGCGCCGGTCTTTAGGGTCGGCTTCCCGTATAACCAGGCCATCTCTTTCCATGCGGTCGATTAGACCGGTGATGTTGGCCCTGGTTACCAGCATGCGCTCACCCAGCTCGGACAGAGCCAGACCCCGGCCACCTGCCTGGCGCATTTGCATCATAGCGTTAAACTTGGGCTGGGACAACCCAAAGCGAGCGAAATGCCGGCCCATTATATCCTCCAGCGTATCGTATGTCCTGGTAAGTTCAATGATGGTCCGAATTGCCAAATAAGCATCGTTGGACTCGTTTTTAGACAATGTAAATACCTCCACATAGATTGTAAATAGCAGTATGAGTATCTGTCAACAAATAATTGGAAGGGAAGAATTAGATAGTGAGCATAATTTTTGACAATGTCCTGGAACTGGTGGGGCATACTCCCGTGGTGAGACTTAACAAGGTAACTGATGGCTGTGCCGCGCAAATACTGGCCAAGCTTGAAATGCTCAATCCCAGCGGCAGTGCCAAGGCCAGAGCTGCGTTAGGTATGATTATCGCTGCGGAAAAAGCGGGAAAAATTCAGCCGGGAACGGTAATTGTAGAGCCCACCAGCGGCAACCAGGGCATTGCCTTGGCCATGGTAGGCGCGGTAAAAGGGTACCGGGTGATTGTGGTAATGCCTGATTCAATGAGTAAAGAAAGAAAGCTGCTGGCCCGTGCTTATGGAGCGGAGGTAGTACTGACACCTGCCGCCGAGGATGTGAACGGGGCCGTACAAAAGGCCCGGGAAATGGTTAAACAGATACCCGGGGCCTGGATGCCCGATCAGTTTACCAACCCGGATAATCCGGCGTTCCATGCGCATACTACGGCCGGAGAAATATTGGAGCAGGTGGAAGGCGGCATAGACGCTTACGTGGCCGGCGTGGGTACCGGCGGCACTTTGACCGGAGTAGCCCGGGTGCTGAAAGAAAGATATGCGCAAATTAAGATCTACGCCGTAGAGCCCCAAAAGTCAGCGGTGATATCCGGAGGCAAGCCGGGAAGACACGGTATTCAAGGTATCGGGGATGGTTTCGTGCCCGCCAACCTGGACCTGGAATTGGTGGATGCGCCCTTTGCCGTATCCGATGAAGATGCGTTTAATATGACCAGGCGTCTGGCCCGGGAAGAAGGCTTGCTGGTGGGCTTTTCAGGCGGTGCCGCCGTGTTTGCGGCGGTGGCTGTGGGCCGGGAGCTGGGGCCGGGTAAAACAGTGCTTACAATTTTACCGGACACCGGCGAGCGTTACTTAAGCACCCCGGTTTTCGAGGCCTAAGTAGCATGGTGTTGGCGGCAAACCTGATAAACAGTAAAAAAGAATGCGCCGGCATAAGATCTGAGCGCATTTTTTATATTCTTGAACACACAATCACACTGCAATGTCATAACATGGTTAAAAAGCTGCCGGGTGATGATTATGCTGATTGGTAAATTAAAAAAATTAATTAGCCGGTGTCCCAAATTGCTTTCTAATAGGTCATTGGTTGGGCCGCCGCAAACGGATATGGCCGTTATAAAAATAGAAGATGTCGTGGTGACAATGACCCGTCATGTTTCCAATACGGTGCCCCATGAATTCTCAGTTTACGTACCTCGTGTGGAAATCAGGCAGCGATATTATCGAGACAATCAACTGCAATACGAAAAAGAGATGATCTTAAGCAGTCTTACTATCGTGCATGCTCCACAGCATCCGCCGGCAGAGAGCGGACGCTTGCCTGTCATGTGCCAGAAAATGGATTGAGATGGCATATTATTATAGTCTATAATTATCAAAGGCGGATAACTATCAGCTAATGTTTGACAAACTTGAGGGATATGTATGAACAATCATTTATATGCCGATGTATTGGTGGAAGTGCCGGGTCTGCAGACTGACCGTACTTATCAATACCGGGTACCACAAAAACTGGCGGGTTCCGTGCAATTCGGCAACCGGGTGAAGGTTTCCTTTGGCAAGCAGCGGGTTACCGGTTTTGTGGTAGGATTGAGTGAACAAAAGACTGTGGCGCGGGTCAAGGAAATTATCGGCCTGGTGGATGAAAGTCTTTTGTTTCGGGAAGATCAACTTGCCCTGGCCAAATGGTTGGCGGATTATTACCTTTGCAGCACCGTTAAGGCACTGCAGTCTGTCATTGCCCCGGCGCTCAAAAAAACTTCCGCCAGGCCGGTGGTCAGGCTTTATAGCAATGTGGAGCCGGGTCAGTTGCCGGAAGTGCAAAAGCAAATGGCCCGGTCGCCTAAAAGATTGGCGGCTCTGGAAGCGGCATTGCGGCATCCGGGACTGAACAAGCGGGAACTGGCGGCACTGGCCGGCGTATCACTATATGTGGTGAATCAATTATGTACAGGGGGTATACTGAGGGTGGAAGCCGACCTGCCTGTACGGGACCCTTATCCGCAGTATAAAATTACCGATCAAGCACGGGTCAGGCTAACCGGTGAGCAGAGCCGGGCTGTACAGGATATTGCGGCCGCCGTACATCAAGGCGGACACCGGGTATTTATGCTGCACGGCGTTACGGGCAGCGGTAAAACCGAGGTTTACCTGCGCTGCATCGAACAAGTATTGCGCGCCGGACGACAGGCTGTCACCCTGGTGCCCGAGATATCCTTAACTCCGCAAATGGTCCGTTTGTATAAGGCCCGTTTTGGACGTGATGTAGCGGTGCTGCACAGCCGCATGTCCGACGGCGAGAGATGTGATGAATGGTCACGCATTGAAAACGGCAGCGCACCGGTAGTGCTGGGAGTGCGCTCAGCCATACTGGCGCCGGTGTCTGATCCCGGTTTAATAATTATCGACGAGGAGCACGAGCCATCTTATAAACAAGATGAGGCGCCGCGCTATCACGCTCGTGCGGTGGCCCTTTTTCGGGCCCGGAAGAGCCGGGGAGTACTGGTACTGGGGAGTGCCACTCCGTCATTGGAATCCTATTGCCGGGCGCTGCCGGGCGGCGCCTATAATTTAATTAATATGCCCAATAGAATTAACGGCAAGGGCATGCCCAGCGTACAATTAGTGGATATGCGCAGGGAAGTGCAATCCGGCAACAGTGGTATTTTTAGTTTGACGCTATTGCAGAAGCTGCGGGAAAAGCTGCATAATAATGAGCAAACCATTATTTTTTTAAACCGGCGGGGATTTAAAACATTGGTGGTTTGCCGGGAGTGCGGACTGGTGCTCAAATGTCCCCGCTGTGATATTTCCCTGACCTACCATACCGATGGACGTTTGCGCTGTCACTATTGTAATTACCGTGTGCAGGCGCCTAAGCGATGCCCCGATTGCGGCGGCAGCCAGGTGGGTTATTTCGGTACGGGAACCCAGCGGGTGGAAATGGAATTGGCAGCGGCTTTGCCCGGGGCGCGAATTTTGCGTATGGATGCGGATACTACCGCCCGCAAGGGATCACATGAACAAATACTGGGGTTGTTTGGCAATGGCGGGGCGGATATTTTAGTGGGTACGCAAATGGTGGCCAAAGGGTTGGATTTGCCCGGGGTAACCCTGGTAGGGGTTGTTAATGCCGACAGTACGCTGCACATGCCGGACTTTCGGGCCGGAGAACGTACTTTTCAGCTGCTGGCTCAAGTAGCCGGCCGAACGGGTCGGGGAGATAAACCCGGCGAGGTGTTGATTCAAACACATACGCCGGAGCATTACGCGGTGCGGGCCGCTTCCCGGCATAATTACCAGGCCTTTTTTCAAAGTGAAATTGCCGTGCGCAAAGAAATGGGGTATCCGCCATTTGCCAAAATGGTTAGGTTATTAGTGTATGGCAAGGATGATACCGCTGTGCAAGAGGCAGCGGAAAAAATATACACCCGGTTGAACGGGTTTGTCCAGGAGCAGGACGGGGGAAAGATAATGATAGTAGGGCCCGCTCCGGCGCCGCTGCCACGATTGAAGGAAGATTACCGGTGGCATATCATTCTTTGGAGTGCGGATTACCGGCAATTGCGTTTGGCCGTAAAACGGTTTTGGCTGGCCACCGGTGGGGCCGCACCGGGCAAAGCTTTAAAAATGAGCATAGATGTTGATCCAATGTATATTACGTAACAAACGAAGGAGGTATGTAACATTGGCTGTATACAAAATTGTGGAAGTCGGGGATGAGGTATTAAGGGGAAAAGCGGTGCAGGTTACCAAACTGGGACCGCATATTGAAAAACTGATAGATAATATGCGTGATACCATGTACGCCAATCAGGGGGTGGGACTGGCCGCTCCACAAATTGGGATATCCAAGCGTGTGATTGTGGTTGATGTGGGCGATGGTTTGGTAGAGCTGGTAAACCCTGTGATTGAGTATGCCGATGGTACGCAAGTCGATAGCGAGGGGTGCCTTAGTATCCCAGGTGTGACAGGTGAAGTTGCCCGGGCTGAACGGGTTAAGGTTAGCGGTTTGGACCGGGCCGGTAACGAAAAAGAAGTTGAAGCTCATGGCTATTTTGCCCGGGCGCTGCAGCATGAAATAGATCATTTAAACGGAATTTTATTTATTGATAAGGCAAAGAATTTAAAAAAGATATAGTAATATTGGCTTTGGATAAATAGTGTGATAAGTGGTTGCTTAAGGAGTTATAATATGCGAATTGTTTTTATGGGTACGCCCGACTTTGCGGTACTGTCACTGCAGGCGCTTATGCAAAACAATTATGATATCGCGGCAGTGGTTACCCAGCCGGACAAGCCCGGGGGGCGAGGGAAAAAGCTGCGTTCGTCGCCTGTGAAAGCGGCAGCCCGGGCCGCGGGTTTGACGGTATATCAGCCTGCAAAAGTACGTGAACCTTCTTTTATTGAAGTGTTGCGGGGTTTGTGTCCCGATATTATTGTGGCAGCCGCCTTTGGACAAATATTGCCTGCTGAAATATTATATCTGCCTCAGTATGGTTGTATTAATGTGCATGCTTCGCTGTTACCGGCCTACCGGGGAGCGGCCCCCATTCACCGGGCTGTAATCAATGGAGAGAAACAAACCGGTATTACCATTATGCAAATGGCTACGGGTCTGGACACAGGCGCTATGCTGCTGCAAGGTAAGGTACCCATTGACCCGGACGACACCGTAGGGATGGTGCATGACCGTCTGGCCGAGCTGGGCGGGCAATTGCTGCCGGAAGCGTTGGATTTGATAAAAAACGGTCGGGCGCGGCCCGCAGCGCAGGATGACAGCCGTTCCAGCTATGCCGCCATGCTTACCCGAGCAGATGAGCTAGTCCGCTGGGAACGTGATGCACTGAACATTAAAAATCAGGTCAGGGGTCTTAATCCCTGGCCGGGCGCACGCACTGTCCTGGAGGGGAAAATACTAAAAATTTGGCGGGTATCAATTGCTCAGGATGGCCCGACCGGCGGCGCCGAGCCGGGTCGGATACTGAAAGCCCATTTTAATCAAGGAATTTTGGTGCAAACCGGTAATGGAATATTAAAAATTGATGAATTGCAGCTGCAAGGTAAAAAACAGATGACAGCGTCCGAATTTTTGCGGGGGCACTCGCTGGACGCCGGTATTAAGCTGGGGGGAGAGACAGGTGATCGGGAGTGAAGGCGGTGCATAACGTGGTGATCCACGAGCGCAAACGTCTTTTTATAGGCTTGTTGATAGTCAGTCTGCTGGTGGTAGGTATGCTGGCCGCAGCCATCTGGTACCTGGTTTTTTGTCCTGAACGTTCGTTAATTTACAAACTGGTGCTGCTGGCGGTGGCCGCGGTAATGGTGATCTCCATCACACTGGCCGGTTTTGGATTGGCCGGCATAGTTTTGACGATTATCAGCTCAAGGCCTCTGGCGTTATTAAAGGGTCCGGTGCGGGTGGCTCTTAATACCTTTTTCCCGCTGGTACTTATACTGGGCAGGTTGCTTAGAATTGATATGAACCGGATTAAACGATCTTTTATTGAGGTCAACAATAACCTGATCCTGGCCATGCATATCAGTGTTACCCCTGAAGAACTGTTGTTGCTGGCCCCGCATTGCTTGCAGAACAGTGCTTGTGTGCACAAAGTAACGGGCAGTGTCGATAATTGCCGCCGCTGTGGCCGGTGTATGGTAAGCGATTTGCTTAAGCTCCGGGACTTTTACGGTATCCGGGTGGGGATGGCCACCGGGGGTACTTTGGCCCGCAAGTATGTGCGCGATTATCGCCCTAAAGCTATTGTGGCTATTGCCTGTGAGCGGGATTTAACCAGCGGTATTTTAGATGCCAATCCCATACCGGTGCTGGGTGTAACCAATTTAAGGCCTCACGGGCCGTGCCATGACACGCAGTTTTCTTATCAGCGGGTTGATGAAGCCATACAATATTTTTTACGTAATGGAAGTGATAGTATTTGAGACCTGGAATGAGCGCCAGGGAAACTGCTCTAAAAGTGCTGTTGGCGGTAGATGAACGGGACGCTTATGCTAATCTGGCTCTGGGTTCACTGCTGGAAAAGGTGCATCCCGGCAAATTGGACCGGGCATTTATTACCGAGTTGGTCTACGGAACCCTGCGTACCCAAAATACCCTGGATTGGGCCCTAAGTCATTATTTGCGTCGACCGCTTCCCGGCCTTTCCGCCGCGGTGCGGAATATTTTGCGCTTGGGGGCTTACCAGATTTTATTTATGGACCGGGTGCCGGATTCAGCCGCTGTTAATGAATCGGCAACCCAGGCCCGCCAACACGGTCACGAAGGTATTGTTAAATTTGTTAACGGTGTGCTGCGCAATTTGGTCCGGGGTAAGGAGAAATTGAATTATCCCGATCCCGATGAGGACCCGGTACAGTATTTGGCTTTGCGTCACTCACATCCGGCCTGGCTGGTGCGCCGGTGGCTCAATGACTTTGGATATGCGAATACCCAAGCCCTTTGTATGGCTAATAACCAACCTGCGCCCAATACCGTGCGGGTGAATACACTGAAGACCAGTGCGGCGGAGCTGACGAAAAGGCTTGAGGCTTTGGGAGTGCATGCTAAAAAAGGTCAATATGCCGCTGATTGTCTGCAGCTGCGGGGATTTGTATCACTGGGCGGCCTGTCACCATTTAAAGAGGGGTTATTACAGGCTCAGGATGAAAGTTCCATACTGGTAGGGCAGGCCGTAAGTCCCGCGCCGGGTGACCGGGTACTGGACGCGGCCAGTGCTCCCGGCGGTAAAGCCACTCATCTGGCCCAGTTAATGCAAAATCAGGGCGAAATACTGGCCCTGGACGTGCATGAACATAAAATCAGGCTAATTGAAGAGAACTGTCGGCGTCTGGGGGTGCAAGTTGTGCGTCCCGTATTGGCCGATGCCCGGGAGATACCGGAAGAATATGCAAAATGGGCTGATTACGTATTGGTTGACGCCCCTTGCTCCGGGTTGGGCGTACTGCGCCGGCGCCCGGACTCCAGGTGGCGTAAGGATGAAAAGCAGATCAACTCTTTAGCCGAATTGCAAGCGCAGATTTTAGATGCCGCTGCTGTGGCGTTGAAGCCCGGCGGCGTTCTGGTATACAGTACCTGCACCATTACCCGGGAAGAGAATTTGGGTCAGGTAGAGTCTTTTTTGCACAGACATCCGGACTTTAAGTGGGATTCGCTGGCTGGGTTATTGCCGGACAGTCTTGACCACGAGACTACCATGGGCCGGGGTTACCTGCAAATACTGCCTCACCTGCATGGCTTGGACGGTTTTTTTATGGCCAGGTTGCGTAAAAGCAGTGCTTAGCAGGATTTATGCAGCGGAATGTAGAAACACCAAACATGTCGACGGGGGATTCTTATGCCGGATTTGCTCAATATTAAAGACCTGACATTGAAGGAACTTGAACGTGCGGTTGCAGCCCTGAGTATGCCTAAATTCAGGGCCGCTCAGGTTGTTGACTGGATGCACCGCAAGGGGGTGGCCTCCTTTGCGGATATGGCCAATGTACCTAAAGAAGTACGTGAGAAGTTAGCCGGCAAGTATAGCCCCGGTGGTTTGGCGGTGCTGGAAAAAAGAGTTTCACGCGGCGGCGATGCCGCCAAATATCTGCTTGTATTGCAGGACGGCCAGGCTGTGGAAAGCGTGCTGATGAGATATCGCTATGGCTGCACCGCTTGTCTCTCCACCCAGGTGGGTTGTCGCATGGCTTGTCAGCTATGCGCCTCCGGCCTTAATGGACTGGTTCGCAACCTGACCCCGGGTGAATTGATCGATCAAATATGGGCTATGCAGAATGCATCCGGCGAGCGCATCGGGCGTATTGTATTAATGGGTTCGGGCGAGCCGCTGGATAATTACGCAAACACGGTTAAATTTATAGAATTGGTCAGCGCGCCCTATGGTTTGGGTATCGGCCACCGGCATATAACTTTATCGACCTGCGGTATCGTACCGCGTATTTATGATCTGATGCAATTGCGTTTAGCCATTACCCTGGCGGTTTCATTACATGCCCCCAATAATGAGCTGCGCAGCAAATTAATGCCTGTTAACAATGCCTACCCGCTCGAAAAGCTGCTTCCGGCTTGCAGGGCCTACGCCGATACTACCGGCCGCCGGGTATCTTTTGAATATGCCCTGCTGGGACGGGTAAATGATACCCCGGCACATGCCGGGGAATTAACAGATGTATTGCGCGGTATTCACTGTCACATTAATTTAATACCGGCCAATCCGGTACCTGAGCGTGGTATTGGCGGCAGTGGCGCCAAGGATATACAAGCTTTTAAGTTGATATTGGAAAAAGCCGGCTATCCGGTAACCATACGCCGGGAAATGGGACTGGACATTGATGCCGCGTGCGGCCAGCTGCGCCGGCGTCTGACGGAGAGCGAAGAAACCGTAACGAGGTGAGCAACGGTGGGTTTTTTCTCAGGGCTGGAAGGTAGTTTAGAAAAATATATTGAAGGTTTTTTTAAAGATAAATTTAGCAGCGGCGGTTTGCAGCCTGTTGATATAGCCAAAAAACTGGCCCGGGAAATGCGTGACCGTCGGCGAACCGGGCTTAAGGATATTTATGTGCCTAATCGGTTTGAGGTTTTTCTGGGGCCGGGGGACTTTGCCGCGGTCAGCCCGCTTATTGATCGTCTGTCGGCGGAGATGACCGACTATGTAAGAGGCAAGGCGGCTGAAAAAAAGTATACGATGCTGGGGTCGGCAGCGGTGTCTTTTGAGGAAAGGCAAGAACTTTCCCGTGGTCAGCTGCAGGTAAAAAGCTTTTTTGACGAGAGTGTCGAGGACGAACCGAGGCAGATGGCTGTGGAAGAGACTATGCGTTTCACTCCGGTGCGTGGTGTGCCCGAGCCCGATTTAAGTGCCGGTGTGTCGCTGGAGGTTGTTGAGGGTGTACTTGCCGGTAAAAAATTTGTATTGGCCGTCAACCAGGCGGTGATCGGCCGCGGAGAAATATGCGACATATGCCTGCCGGACAGCAGTATCTCCAGGCGGCATGCCGCTTTAAGCCGCACGGGCCGAAAGTTCGTTATTCAAGACCGGTCAAGCACAAACGGCACCTATGTAAATGGAGTAAGGGTTGCCAAAAAAGAACTTGCCGATGGTGATATAATCAAGATGGGTAATACCGTATTGATTTTTAAGGTGGAATGATTTTTTTGGATATTATTTTGTTTGTATTGCGCACCGCTTTTATGATACTGATATACGTATTTATATTTATAGTTCTAATTCATTTAATTAAGGATTTACACAATACAACAAGTCATCAAACGAACACGGTTAATACAGTGAATGCTGGCACGGGTCACCGGGAAGCCGGCCCGGCCATTACCGAAAAAAGCGGTGTAGGTATGTTAATGATTGAGTCCGCGCCTAAAGAATATGCTATGGAAGGTGCGGAGTTTGCCCTGGCCCGGGAGTTGAAGTTAGGCCGCGGGCAGCAGAACGAAATTGTTTTGCCCGATAGGTTTGCTTCCAACAGCCATGCCAGATTGTATAACCGGGAGGGGCAGTATTGGCTGGAGGATTTGGGAAGCAAGAACGGTACCTTTTTGAACGGTAAACTCCTTACCGGGCCCGCGGTGCTGGCTAATGGTGATCAAATAAGAATAGGTGAAATAATTTTTAAGTTTGTGAGGTGGGGTTATGAATTGGAGTCAGATCACCGAATGCGGGCCGGTACGCCGAAGAAATGAAGATTGGCTTTGCGTTTGCCCCGATCTGGGCTTATTTGCCGTGGCGGACGGTATGGGGGGGCACCTGGCCGGGGATGTGGCAAGCAAGCTGGCCCTTGGGGTGCTGGAGAATTATCTGCGGGAAAATCAGTATAAGAATATTACCGGCTGTGACAGGCTGACCGGTGGAATAAGGCAGGCTAATGAAGCGATCTTTTTTGCCGCGGGGGATGACGCAAAGCTGCGGGGGATGGGGACGACTATAACGGCTTGTCTGGTTGAAGATTATCATATTACTGTGGCCAATGTGGGAGACAGCAGGGCTTTGTTGCTGCGGGACGGTGAAATAAATAAATTAACCGTTGACCACTCGCTGGTGCAAGAGTTAATTGACGGAGGAGGAATATCCGAGCGGGAGGCCCTGAAGCACCCGAAGCGCAATATTTTGACCAGGGCGCTTGGCACCGGTCCACGGGTGGATGTAGATATTTTCGAGTATAATATTGCCAAAGGCGACCGATTGCTTATTTGTACGGATGGATTAACCGGTTTTGTGCCGAAACAGCGGATTGGCGATTTAATGGTATTGGCCCCCAACCCGCATGAAGCTGTACGTTTGTTGATAAAGGAAGCCATTCAGTTTGGCAGCAACGATAATATTACAATCATTTTTTTGGCGGTGGATTAATTTGCATGGACGAGGCATAGAGCGTAAATTACTGGTTGTGGCTTTCCTTTACACCCTCACCGGGGGAGTGATCCTTTACCTGCGGGAACCCGGCCGTGACGGGCTATGGGCTATGGCCGCCGCTTTGATAATGTTTATTGGCCTTATGCTGCTTAGTGTGCTGTGGCAGTACGGAAAGGTTAAATCTGATCTGTATATAACTCCTATTATTAGCTTTCTGGCCGGTACGGGGGTAGTTTTTCTGTTCCGTTTGAATCCCGGCTACGGGTATAGACAATTATGCTGGGTGATTATCGGTCTGGTAACTTTATATTTTACCACTACTTTGCTGCGCCGTTACCGCGCTTTGGCCGACTATAAATATTTGCTGGCTCTGGCCGGTATTGTAGCGTTGCTAACGCCCATATTGTTCGGCGTTGAATTGGGTGGTGCGAAAAGCTGGCTGGATTTGGGGCTATTTCATTTGCAACCTTCTGAATTTGTCAAGCTGTTGCTGGTATTCTTCCTGGGCAGCTATTTGATGGAAAGCCGCATGCTGTTGCAAGCGGGCGAGCGGCGGGTTTATTTTTTACCCGGTGCTCAGCAATGGGGGCCGCTTTTAGGTATGTGGCTGACGGCGCTGTTGGTTCTGGTGTTTCAAAAGGATTTGGGAACCGCACTGATTTATTTTGGCACCTTTTTAGCCATGGTATACATGGCCACAGCCCGGTGGCTCTATATTTTGCTGGGTGCGCTGATGTTTTTTGCCGGAGCGGCGGCTGCCTATACGGTGGTTAGTCATGTGCATACCCGGGTGGCTATTTGGCTGGACCCCTGGGCTACGGCTCAGGACTCGGGTTACCAGATTATTCAGTCCTTATACGCCATTAACGATGGCGGTATATTTGGTACCGGGCTGGGGGCCGGATGGCCGGGGTTTATTCCGGCGGTACACACGGACTTTATTTTCTCTGCTATTTGTGAAGAAACCGGTTTACTGGGCGGCATTGGCCTTATGATTTTGTTTATGCTGCTGATTTACCGCGGTTTTAAAATTGCTCTGGCGGCGCGGGATGAATATGCCGGATTGATGGCTGCCGGATTTACAACTATATTGGGCTTGCAGGTGTTCATCATCATAGCCGGGGTAACTAAGCTGTTGCCTATGACGGGTATTACTTTACCATTTATAAGTTACGGAGGTAGTTCGATGGTGGCCAATTTTATTTTAGCCGGAATGCTGCTTAATATTTCCGGTGAGGCCGATACGCTATGAAAGGTAACGTGCGCAGGCTGGCTTATTTGATATTATCGGGTCTGGCGTTAATTTGCGTGTACCTGGCCCTGATTCCGGTCTATATCGATCGTGTGGCCGATAGTGGTGTTGCTCCGGCCGACCCGCGCATTGCCGTCCGGGAAAGTCAAATTAAGCGCGGGGATATCTTGGATAGGCACGGCACAGTACTGGCACGCAGCGTGCCGGCTGCAGGCGGTTATGCAAGAGAATATCCGCTGGGCGGCGCGGCCTCGCATATTATCGGTTATAGCTCAAATAAATACGGAGCCGCCGGTATTGAAAAATCCATGGCCACAGTTCTGTTGGGTCTTGAGGGTGGTAATGAATTAAATAATTTGCGCAATCGGATTCTGGGTCACCCCGGTATTGGCAATGATGTTATGCTCACCATTGATGCCGAGCTGCAAAAAAGTATCACCAACCTGCTGGCCGGCCGAAAAGGCGCCGTGGTAGTGCTGGACCCCGCTACGGGAGAAATACTGGCCATGGCCAGTTACCCCGACTATGACCCCGCGCGGGTGGCGGATTATTTGAACAGTCCGGAATCATCTATGCTAAACCGGGCTGTACAGGGCGCCTATCCCCCGGGTTCGGTTTTCAAGATTGTTACGGCGGCGGCTTTGTTGACCAATTTACCGGAAATGGCGGGGGATACGATAAATTGTACAGGGCAGTTGGAAATAAGCGGTTTTACACTTCATGATAATGCGGTGCATGGCAATGTTGATTTTAAAGATGCCTTTGCCGAATCCTGCAATGTGGCCTTTGCGCGGTACGGGCTGGCAATAGGTGCGCAGCAATTCGTCCGACAGGCCCAATCGTTTGGTATAGGTAAACAGCTGTCATTTCCCCTGCCGACATACAGCGGAAACATTACCCCGGCTGATAAAATGGACGGGCCGAACCTGGCTTCCAGTGCTATCGGGCAGGCCGAAGTGCTGATCAGTCCATTGCAAGCTGCCTTGCTGGCCGCCGCTGTGGCCAATGACGGCGTTATTATGAAGCCATATTTGGTGTCCGGCTACAATGATGCGGCAGGGGGTGCAACCCACAAGCAGCCGGAGCAATGGCTTACAGCTATGGAACCGGTGGTGGCCTCGGCCTTAAGTGAAAACATGGCGGCTGTGGTAAAACAAGGTACCGGAAAGGCGGCGGCACTGCCGGGAATAACTGTGGCTGGAAAAACAGGCTCGGCAGAAAACCCGCATGGCCGGAGCCACGCCTGGTTTGTAGGTTTTGCTCCGGCGGAGGATCCCCGGGTGGCGGTGGCGGTGTTGCTGGAAAACGCCGGGTCGGGTGGAGCTGTGGCGGCTCCGCTGGCCCGGGAGGTTATCCGGCAGGCACTGGATTTATCCGGCAGCTAACCGTCTCTAACAGAACACTTCCGCTTTTTTAAAGGGAGATATATCCTCCGGGTACGAGAGCGGCGCCAAGCTCCTGCGCAACAACTTCTAAGATTCAGCGGCAAGGGATACGTTTAAAACCTCATCTGAACCAAGAATTTGTTTGTAACCATTTATGAATAAGCCAGATGATTTTCAAGGAGATTAAAATATGATTGGCAAGATGCTGGGAAACAGGTATGAGATACTGGAAAAACTCGGTGGCGGTGGTATGGCTATCGTTTACAAAAGCCGGGACACTTTTTTAAACCGCTATGTAACCGTTAAGGTCCTGCGTCCCGAATTTACTTCGGATGAGGATTTTATCAGGCGTTTCAGACGCGAAGCCCAGGCTGTAGCCAGCTTATCTCATCCCAACATTGTAAATATTCATGATGTGGGCCAGGAAGAAGGCATCCATTACCTGGTCATGGAGTATATCCAAGGGGATAACCTGAAGGCTGTCATTCGCAAAAACGGTCATCTTAAGCCTGACCACGCCGTGCGTTTTGCTGTGCAGGTCTGTGGGGCGCTGGAACATGCCCATGAGAACCATATTGTACACCGGGATGTCAAACCGCACAATATATTGATTACAGATGACGGAAGGGCTAAGCTGACTGATTTTGGCATTGCTATGGAGGCTACTTCAGGCACTATTACCCGCACGGATACTATTATGGGCTCGGTGCATTATTTAAGCCCTGAACAAGCCCGGGGTGAAACCGCCACGGCCAAGTCGGATATTTACGCAGTGGGTATTTTATTATACGAAATGTTGACCGGAAAGCAGCCCTACTCCGGGGACAGTCCCATCGCCGTGGCCTTGAAGCATATCCAGGAAACCCCGCAGCCTGTCGACGAGGTTAATAAAGATGTGCCTGCCGAATTGGCTGCGGTAGTTATGCGGGCTATGGAAAAGAAACCTGAAAACCGCTATAAAAGCGCTGCGGAATTGGCCCGCTATTTGGAGTTGGCCCTGGAAGATACCGATCAGGCCACGGTGGTTATTCCAACCGATGAACTGGCGGCCAGGGCGGCCTCCGGCGCGGCTAATAAAGACACCGCGGTTAAAGCGCCCCGCAAAACCGGCGGTTTGACCAGGCGGGCGTGGATTTGGGCTATGGTGCTGGTGCTGATTGCGGGACTGGGGGCCGGTGGTTTATACGGGTTATACAAGTATACGAATGTAACTCCGGTAAGAGTGCCCAGTGTTATCGGCATGACCGAGGAGAAAGCCCGTGAGGAACTGGAGGCGCTGGGGCTTAACGTTAGTGAGGTTAATGAAGAGTACAGCGATAAGGAGAAAGGGCTAGTCACAAAGCAGAGCATTGGACCGGAAAATCCCAAGGTCAAACCGCCCCGGGATATTGTCCTTACGGTAAGCAAAGGACCGGAGCTGCGGGAAGTGCCCAATTTATATAATGTAACGCAATACGAGGCTGAACACAGACTAAGTGAGGACGGGTTTAAGCTGGCTCGTAATCCTGATGAAATATTCCACGCCGAAGTAGAAAAAGGGAAAATTGTAACGCAGTCCCCGAGCGCCGGGGAACGGGTTCCCAAAAATACCGAGGTAAAGGTTACTATTAGCAAGGGCCCGGAACCCCAAAAACAGCAGGTGCCCGATTTAAAAAGGCATACCCTGGATGAGGCCCGGTCTATTTTGGAGGATATAAATCTAGTGCTAAATGAAGATGATATCAAAGAGGAATTTGCACCGGACTTTTTACCGAGGCAAATTATCGATCAGACTCCCGCGCCCGGCACAGAGGTGGAAGAAGGGGCGCTGGTCAGTGTGGTATTGAATAACGGTCCCGGACCATTGGAAAAGACAGCCGAGATACCAATATCGGATGAGATCCCCAATGACGGTAAGGAGCATCTGGTGGAGATAGAGGTGGAAGACGCCCGGGGCCGCCAGGTACAATATGCCGATTCTCATAAGGGTGGTGGCCAGATAGAAAGAAGTATAACATATGTGGGCAGCGGAGTCGTTAAGTTGTATGTTGATAAAGATTTAAAATGGGAACGGTCATTAAAATAGGAGGGCCTTTATGGACGGAGTGATAATAAAGGCCTACGGCGGTTTTTATTTCGTCCGGGCGGAGGATAAAGTTTTAGAATGCGCCATCCGGGGGAAAATTCGCCGGCAGCGCGGTCAAGTTTTGGTGGGCGATCGGGTGCGTCTGAGGTCGGTCAATGACGCCCAGGGTGTTGTGGAGGATATTCTTCCACGCGGCACAGAATTGGTTAGGCCGCCGATAGCTAATGTGGAACAGTCCGTTATAGTATTTGCCATTGGCAACCCGGAACCCAACCCGTCGCTTTTGGACCGCTTTCTGGTGCAGTCTCAAGTGGCGGGCATTACTCCGGTGATTTGTTTTAACAAAAATGACTTGTTTGATGAAGCTGAGCCTAATATTGTGAACCGGTACCGGAAAACCGGGCATACCGTATTATTGGCAAGTGCTAAGACCGGCGCCTGTATAGATGAGTTGAGGGAGGTCTTAAAAGGGCGCGTTACCGTGCTCGCCGGTCCTTCCGGGGTGGGTAAGTCCAGCCTGCTGAATGCCCTGCAGCCTGGTTTGAGTCTTAAAACCGGTGATATTAGCAATAAGTTGAAACGGGGTAAACATACCACCAGGCACGTAGAATTAATTCCCCTGGCAGGTGGCGGTCTGGTTGCGGATACCCCGGGCTTTTCCAGTATGCATCTCCCTTCCATGCGGCGGGAAGAACTGGCCGGTTATTTTATTGAATTTGCCGAACATGAGGAACGATGCAGGTTTGCGGGCTGTCTGCATTACCGGGAACCGGGCTGTGCGGTAAAAGATGCTGTGGAAAGGGGGCGAATAGCGGAACTGCGTTACCGGAATTACCTGGATTTTTTAAAGGAAGTTATGGAGGCGGAAAGGAGATACTAGTTTGGTTAAAATTGCTCCGTCAATTCTATCCGCTGATTTTGCGGTCCTGGGTGAACAGGTGCGGATTGTTGAAGAAGCCGGCGCTGATATTTTACATATTGATGTCATGGACGGGCATTTTGTGCCCAACATAACTATTGGCCCCCTGGTGGTGCGGGCACTGCGTCCGCTATCGGGTTTGGTTTTTGACGTGCATTTGATGATTGAAAACCCCGACAGGTATATAAACGATTTTGCCGATGCCGGTGCGGATATTATTACCGTGCATGCCGAAACCTGTACCCATCTGCATCGTACTTTGGAAAAAATTAAACAGGCCGGCAAAAAGGCCGGCCTGGCTTTGAATCCGGCTACGCCGCCCGGCGGACTGGATTATGTATTGCCTTTTCTGGACTTGCTGCTGGTAATGACTGTGAACCCGGGGTTCGGGGGGCAAAGTTTTATACGGCAAATGCTGCCTAAAATACAGTGGATCAGCCGGTATATAAAGGAGCAAAAACCCGCCGTTTGGCTGGAAGTGGATGGCGGGATAAATGCGGAGACCGCTTGCAGTGCGGTTGAAGCCGGCGCCGACGTATTAGTGGCCGGGTCGGCGATATTTGGAGCCGCTGATCCGTCGGCAGCGATACGAGCGCTTAGGGAAGCCTTGCGGTAAAAATAGGAACTTTCACTTATGGAAGTGGAAGCCTTGCCATAGAAAATAAAAATTTTTTAAATACTATACAGCTAATTAAAAGGATAATTAAAAAAATTGTCATATATTAAATGATAAACAAATACCGGAAGCAGGTGGTATAAATGCAAAATGAAGGACAGCTGGTAATTTTTGAACTGGCCGAACAACTGTATGCCTTGCCGATACAGGAAACTCAGGAAATTATTCGCATGGCAGTTATTACAAAAGTACCCAATACGACCGATTATGTCGAGGGTATTATCAACCTCAGGGGCAGTATAGTACCGGTTATTAACCTTAACCGTCGGCTGGGCCTGCCGGTGAAAGATTACGACGACTCCACGCGGATTATCGTGGTGGAGTACAACGGGCAAAAGGTGGGTATGATTGTCGACAATGTGCAGGAAGTAGGCAGGTACACGGCGGATGAAGTAGATCCGCCGGTAGTGGATGGCGATCATGTAGATTACATTAGCGGTGTGGTGAAAAAAGGGGAAAGCCTTTGGCTATTGCTAAATCTGGCCAAGGTAATGTAAAGCATAGCCGGTGATCCGTTAGCGGAAAACCGGCTTAAATGTTAATGGTGTCCCCTTAACCGGCTCCTACGCTAAGTGTTCATGAAATGAATTATCATAATAACCAGTCAATGTGAATTAAATATTATAATATGTAGCAATATAATAAAAAAAGAAGGGGTAAGAACCGATGCAGGAACATCGAACCCATGTCCAATTGGCCAGATACATTACCATAGCGGTGGACATTGCTACCCGCATTGTACGTGGCGAATATCGCATAGGCCAAAAAATTTTTGGCCGGTCTACGCTGGCCGGTAAATATAATGTTTCACCGGAGACCATCAGGCGGGCTTTAACGCTGCTCCAAGAAAGAGGCATTGTAGATGTTATGCCCGGGGTGGGTGTGGTGGTTAAGTCGGATGTCGCAGCCCGTGAATACCTGGCGGATTACAATCAAAAAAAGGTTCTATTGGATATTCAGGAGCGTTTAACAGGGTTACTGAAGGAAAGAGAAAATCTGAACACGGAAATCGATCACCTGACCAACCAGCTTTTGGATTACACATTTAAAATGGCCGGTCGTTTGCAAAAGCTGGAAGAAGTTACCGTGCCGCAAAATTCGCCATTACTTGGCAAATCCATGACTGAAGCTGATTTTAGAGCGCGCACAGGAGCTACGATATTGTCTATTTACCGTAACGGGCATGAGATGGTCTCCCCGGAAGCAAAAACTACCTTGCAGGCCGGAGACGTTCTGCTGATGGTGGGTACCCATGATTCGGCAAGAATGGTTTATCAGATGGTTACCGGTGAGGAATTGCCGCTTGAGGATGCGGAAAGCAGCCTATACCAAAACATCTGATCTGATAGCATACATGGGAAAATAATGTGCAATTATGTATAGCATATTTTCTTTTGGTAAATAATACCCCCAAATAAACAAGGGGGTATTGGTGATGGGTTTTAAAGACATCGAAAAAAAGGCCCGGGATTATAAAAAGTCGGCCGACACCGAACGCAAAGAACTTGATGAACCGCAGTTAACGGCAGTGGAAGCGCAGGACAGTATAAATCAATAAGTTATTAAAAAGAACTCCTTTTTGTTTTTAGCAAGGGAGTTCTTTTTAATAACCTTATTAACCGTTGGGCGATGAATTTTTGCATTCCAGCGGCAATATATTTATGATACCGGCGTTGTTGTAATAAAATGAAAATAATATGAATTTAGAAAATTCAAACGCGCAAAGGGGGATAGGTACTTGTCCGCCGCTAGATGTAATAAACTCTATGCCAAATTTCATTATATTTATTAAATAAATAATTAGGGGGAATTATAAAAGATGGAACAAAAAAAAGTCGGCACCGGGCTGATACCGCCAAGTGTACAAAAATTTATGGACTGGGCGGCTGAAGACACGGAAGGATTTTGGGGATATGCCGCCGAGCAGGCGATGAGTGAAGTTAAGTGGTTTAAAAAATGGGATAAGGCTTTTAATTGGGAATATCCCACCTTCCAGTGGTTTGTTGGTGGACAAACCAATATTAGCTATAACTGCCTGGATTATAATATAGAAAAGGGTCGGGCCGGTCGGGCCGCTATTATAGCTGAATCAGGGGAAACGGGTGAGATCAGGGCCGTCACTTATGCTCAGTTGTTTGATTTGGTTAAACAATATACCAGGGCGCTGCGCGGCTTGGGGGTTAAAAAAGGTGATCGGGTAGCTATTTACATGCCGGCCGGGGTTGAGTCGGTAGCCTCAATGCTGGCTTGTGCCCGGGTAGGCGCTATCCACGTGGTTATTTTTGCCGGTTTTTCTTCCAGTGCTGTGGCCGATCGGCTGCAAATATCCGGCGCCAACTATATTCTTGCTCAAGATGAGAGCTGCCGGCGGGGCAAGCCGGTGCCGTTAAAGCCTATTGTTGACGAAGGAATTGCCAAGTGTCCGCCCGATTTAATTAAAAAAGTGGTCGTGTTGAAGAAAAGCGCCGGGCAGGGGTATTCCATGACGGTCGGGCGTGATATGTATTGGGAAGAATTCTTGACTGGTGGAGAGGGCCAAAGCGATACTTATGAAATTATGGATGCCAATGATCCGCTGTTCTTATTGCCGACTTCCGGTACCACTGCCAAGCCGAAAGTAACGGTACAGAAGCACGGCGGTTACCAAATTTATATCTATAGTATGGGTCAGTGGATTTATGGCCTTAAGGAAAGCGATGTTTGGTTCTGCACATCCGATATCGGGTGGATCGTGGGACACAGTTACAATGTATACGGTCCCCTGTTGACGGGTTGCACCACTGTGCTCTACGAGGGGACTCCGGATTACCCCAACAAGGACATGTGGTGGTCCGTGGCTTCGCGCAATAAAGCTACCGCGCTGTGGCTGTCTCCCACCGGGGTGCGGGGATTAATGCGCCTGGGCATTGACGAGCCCCGCAAACATGATTTAAGCTCCGTAACAAGAATATTCGTCGCCGGTGAAGTATTGAACCCGCCGGCTTGGTCCTGGTTGCAAGAGCAGGTATTTGAGAACAAGGTTCCGGTAATGGATCATATGTGGCAGACTGAGACCTCCGGCCCTATTTTCGCTAATCCGTACGGTCTGGGCTTAATACCCATTAAACCCGGCTCGGCCCATATACCGGTACCCGGTGTGGTGGCCGAGGTGCTTGATGAAAAAGACGGCAAGCCCCTGGCGCCCGGCGAAAAAGGCCTTGTAGTTATTAAAAAACCGTTCCCGGGGTTGGTATCCACACTGTGGGGCGATGTTGAAGGGTATAAGTTAAACTACTGGGAGCGCCTGCCTATTACGATGGGCAAATACCTCTGCGGTGACGCTGCTCATATGGATGAAGACGGATATATTTTCTTTGCCGGTCGTTCCGACGAGGTAATTAAGATAGCCGCGCACCGTATCGGTACTGTGGAGGTGGAAAGCGCCCTTATTTCCCACCCGGCAGTTGTTGAGGCCGGGGTGTCCGGCGTGCCCGACGAATTGAGAGGTGAAGTGGCCTGCGCCTTTGTGGTGCTTAAGCAAGGCTATGACTCTACTGAAGATATGAGGAAGGAACTGATTGCCCACGTACGCAATACCATGGGGGCTATCGTGGTGATGCGGGATATCCAGTTTGTAGGCACACTGCCCAAGACCCGCAGCGGTAAAATTATGCGCCGGGTTATGAAGACTCTCTGGGTCGGCAAGGAACTGGGCGACCTGTCCACGATTGAGGAGGAGGCTTCCATTACGGAAATCAAAGACGCTATTTCTAAGATGAAAGGTTAAAACTTTTACGATAGGGATAAAAAAGGTGATTGTGGATATTATAAAAATGCCGCCGGTTAATATACGGTGGCATTTTTTTTCAAAAAAGTTTTATCCGTCATGGCTGTATGGCTTTATATGCCTTTGGGGTGACTGAATGAACGAATGTAATCTATCAAAAACACAGCATTTTAAGAAAATAATGGTGACTATGGCCAACCGCTTATTGCGCAAAATGCTTCGATTTGTTAAAAGGCTTTTAATTTGCCTGCTCATGATATTTAGCCCGGTTATTATATGGATAATACTGTCTTTAAATAGAAAACTGATTGTGATTATGGCCAACTGGGAGTGGCTTTCCAATGTTTTCCCCAGTTTGTTTGATGCTCTCGGTGAGCATGTTAATACGCCGGAGTTTGCCAGAGGCTTTAATGAGGCCGCTTTGGGCGGGCTGCTGACGTTGCTGGGTGTAATTGTTACAGTGTGGTATTACCAGGTAATCAGGGTGCAGGAGGTTACCGAGAAAAGGCTTTTTGTCATAGATGAACTGTTGGAGGAGCTTAAAAAAAATCGGTCTATCATCAATGATCTGGCAGCGGGTAATGGCGAGCTATACGATAACCATCACAAACATGCCGGGGAGAGCATTTTTTTTACCGAAGCCTGGCATAAGCTGGGCGGTGATGTAGCTCTTTTGCCGCGGAGGCTGCATCTGCGTCTTAGTGTGCTTTATGGCTGCCTGAACCGGTGCACCGATGCGCAGGGATACTGGAAAAGTAAAGCTAGCATTGATCGTATAAACGGCATGATTGCAGATTTGCATAAATACAGAGGCAGCTTAAGTAAGCC
This sequence comes from Desulfoscipio sp. XC116, assembly GCF_039851975.1. GTDB lineage: Bacteria > Bacillota > Desulfotomaculia > Desulfotomaculales > Desulfallaceae > Sporotomaculum. Next base: position 2,453,936 of record NZ_CP156660.1, on the reverse strand, counting down.
CGAAATATCCTAAGGGAGCTTTTAAATACAGTTTAATCTTGTCATTGCTATGAATACAACCTGCGGATGCCTGGAGTGCGTCATTGCAAGGAGCGAAGCGACGTGGCAATCTCATATTAACTAAAAAGCTCATTGACCGGTCTGCTTAAAGTTACGCTTTGCCAATTAATGAAAAGGCGGCCCGTAGGCCACCCTTAAACTGTTTATTGGAATTTGTCTTTCACATCGTTCAACTCTTCTATGGAATCTATGGTTACGTAAGCCGGCACCACCAGGCCTATTCTAGCTCCTTCCAGGTTGGGTCCCAGGTTTACTACTTTGTCTTTTACTTTGTTGTAATAATCACCATGGGTCCCGGGCAGCCAGGCTGAAACAATAGCGTCATATTCACCGGTGCCGATACTTGTCCACATAATTCCGGCATCCACGGAAACCGCATTAACTTCATAGCCCATGTCCTCCAAAACATTCTTTACCACGTGGGTACTGGCAACTTCGGAGTCCCATTCAACATAGCCCAGGGTTACTGTACCTTTTTCGGCGGCTTGCTGTTCGGGTATCCACTTATTAACTTCCTCTTGATTGTCCCGAATCCATTGGTCGGCCGCCTCATCCGGGGTCATGCCGTCCTGGATGTCAAGCATAACAGCTTCCATGTCAGCGGGGGTCCAATAAAAATTATCCAGCATTGCATAGACTTCCGGCATATCATCCTTTAAGCCGGTGCGCACGATGGTGGCGACATGCTCTTCACCGCCGTAAACTTTTTTGGGGTCATCCAGGTATTTAAGGTCCCACTTGGCAAATTTCCAGTGTGGCGTCCATCCGGTTACCACGATCCATTCTTTATTGTTAATGGCTTTTTGGAGAGATGCGGCCATAGCTGCGCTGCTGCTGTCCTGCAGTTGGTAGTCCAGCCCATATTCTTCAACGGCTTTTTCCGTGGCGCTCATAATCCCTGCTCCAGGCTCAATGCCCACGATTTTACCCTGCGTGCCGCCGCCTCCACCGCCGCCGCAACCGAACAGCACAGCTGTTAGCAGTACCAGTGCTGCCGCCAGCGGCAATAATTTGAATGACTTTCTCATTACTTATATCTCCTCCTTTTTATTAATCCCTTCATAACACGCCGATGAACATACTTTTTTAGCAAGGCTATATACCAGGTTAAGTTTATAATATCTCCTTATTGTCACTGGCTGTTCCTCTTGCCAAAGCCTTGGGTAATCCGGTCCAGTATGATAGCGATAATCACAATAGCCAGACCGCCTTCAAAGCCCACGGGTATATCCAGACGCTGAATGCCGCGCAATACTTCCGAACCCAGACCGCCGGCTCCGATCATGGCGGCGATAACCACCATGGATAGGGACAGCATAATGCACTGGTTGATGCCTGCCATAATGGTGGGCATGGCCACGGGCAGCTGTACCTTGACTAATTTTTGAAATTCAGTGGAACCAAACGCTTCCGCGGCTTCCACCAGTTCCACGGGCACCTGCCGGATACCCAGGCCGGTCAGCCGGATGGCGGGAGGCATGGCAAAAACCACTGTGGCAATCAGTCCCGGCACCGAGCCGGTGCCAAAAAAAAGTACCGCCGGAATCAGGTATACAAATGGCGGCATGGTCTGCATAAAATCCAGTACCGGCATAATAATCTTATGTGCGGTGTTGCTGCGGGCCGACCAGATACCCAGCGGTATGCCCAGGAGCAGGGCCACTATTGTGGCGGAAATAACCATGGCCAGGGTGTTCATGGAAGGTTCCCATATTTTCAGGTCATATATAAGCAGTAAACCAAGGGATGTGCCGAGGGCGGTCTTCCAGTTTGACAAGAACCAAACCAGCGGTATTGATAAAATAATAACAGCCCAGGGGGGAGAGGAAGTTAACGCTAATGCCAGATTGCCTACTATGAATTGTATGACCACCACAATAGCGTCAAAAAGCGGCGTAAGGTTGTTAGTGGCCCATACCACTAAAGCATCAACCCATTGTCCAATGTATATTTTAGGCAGCATCAGTTCCGTTTTCCCCCTTTCGGACCATACCGGCCAGTACGGAACCCCGTACGATAATCCCTCGCAGATAATTTTGTTCGTCTACGACCGCTATGGGATATCTGGATTCGGCCACCAGCGGAATTAATTCCGTCAGCGGGGTGTCGGGGGACACCCGGGGAGTATCTTTTAGGATAATATCGTCAAGGTTTTCCTTGTGTTCCTCAGCTGCCTTAAGGGCGTCTTCAGCCATTACCAGTCCGTTCAATCGCTTGTCCCGGCTAACCATAAATATACTGGAAATGCCATTTTCCCGCATTCTGCGCATGGCTGTGCGCGGACCGTCTTTAGGTGTAATAAATACATCGGGTTTTTTCATGACCCCTTCGGCAGTGAGTACTTTGGACATGTCCACATCTTCGACAAACTTTTCCACATAGTCATTGGCCGGGTTGGTCAGTATTTCTTCCGGAGTACCGATTTGGATGATGGCGCCATCTTTCATCAGCGCAATACGGTCGCCTATTTTTAGTGCCTCGTCCAAATCATGGGTGACAAAAATAATGGTTTTGTTTAATGTAGCCTGTAAAGACAGCAATTCATCCTGCATACCTTTTCTGATCAGCGGGTCAAGCGCGCTAAAAGCTTCGTCCATTAATAGAATATCGGGATCGCTGGCCAGCGCCCGGGCCAGTCCTACTCTTTGCTGCATGCCTCCGCTAAGCTGGGCGGGCGAGCTGTTCTCCCATTCCTTTAAACCCACCACCTCCAGCACCTGACGGGCTTTGGTCAGGCGTTCCTCTTTACTTAATCCTTGAATTTCCAATCCAAAAGCCACATTATCCACCACGGTGCGGTGCGGGAACAGGGCAAAACGCTGGAAAACCATACCCAGTTTTTGACGCCGTATTTCTCTTAGCTTATTTTCATCGACACCCGTTAATTCCTCGCCGTCAATGAGCACTTGTCCGCCGGTAGGCTCAATAAGGCGGTTGATACAGCGCAGCAGCGTGGATTTGCCGCTGCCGGACAGGCCCATTAATACGAAGGTTTCCCCTTCCCGAACCTGAAATGATACGTTATAAACACCAACGGTGTGTTTGGTGGACTCCAGTATTTCTTCCTTGCTTTTCCCCTGCTGCAGCATTTTTAATGCGCGACTTGGATGGTCGCCAAAAATTTTAACCAGATTTTCAACGGTTACTTTAGACATTAGCATTCAGCCTTTCGCAATAGACAGTATAATTTATTTGGTAAACATATTCGTTTGTATTGCATTGTGGCCGCTTGTCCTGCCGCATAGCCATTTATAAGGGCACACGGTACATGTTTGTCAGCCACGCGAGCGGGAGTTTTGGTATGGCGGCAAATTAATATAAATGCAAAAGTTGTCGGATCGTTACTTTATTCTATCAAACAGTAGTTTAATTGTCCACATTAGAACGGTTATCAATTTGCAGAATAAAAATAAATCAGTGCTTTTGCTGATAACTTATAATGAATATTGACATACATTATGCATGTTAATATAATTAACGTAAAATAATATATACCTTCAGGGACTGGTGAAATTCCGTACCGGCGGTAAGGTTACATCCGAGCCCGCGAGCCCCAAGGGGCTGATCCGGCGCAATTCCGGAGCCGACAGTAAAGTCTGGATGGGAGAAGGTTATTAATTTATTGGGTTCATTTTGCTTCGGGAGAGGCAGAATGTGCTTGTTAACGCTTGTTTGCCGCCCTGAAGAAATTATTATTCTTCGGGGTTTTTTAGTTTTAATGCGCAGGCCGAAGGAATAACGGGCCTAATATAATGTTTACAGGTAAGAAGGTGAATAATTGAGTGCCGGGGATCAATATTACATGCAAATGGCTTTGGCATTGGCAGCCGGGGCTGCCGGGCGCACCAGTCCCAATCCCATGGTGGGTGCCGTGGCGGTCAAAAACGACCGGGTGGTGGGCCGGGGTTATCACGCCCGGGCCGGTACGCCGCATGCCGAGGTGCACGCACTTAATGAAGCGGGGGAATGTGCCGAAGGGGCAATTTTATATGTTACCTTGGAGCCCTGCTGTCACCACGGTCGCACCGGGCCTTGCACCGATGCGATAATTAAAGCCGGCATCAGCCGGGTGGTATTGGCTATGACCGATCCCAATCCGCTGGTGGCGGGCAAAGGTGTTCAAAAATTAAAAGACGCCGGTGTACAGGTGGAATGTGGTGTGCTGGAAGAGGACGCCCGCCGGCTCAATGAGGTGTTTATTAAATACATCACCACCCGTTTACCCTACGTGGTATTGAAAACCGCTATGAGTCTGGATGGCAAAATCGCCACGGTTAAAGGGGAATCCCAGTGGATTACCGGTGCAAAGGCAAGGGAATATGTCCACCGGCTGCGGGATAGGTATGATGCTATTTTGGTGGGGGTGGGCACCGTGCTGGCTGATGACCCGTCGCTTACCGCCAGATTGCCGGATGGCGGCGGTAAGGACCCGATCAGAATAATCCTTGATTCCAAGGCTCGCACGCCAATAAACGCCCGGGTAATTAACCGGTCTTCCGCAGCTCCCACGATTATAGCGACTACGTCCGGAGCGCCGCCGGAGAAGGTGCGGCTGCTAAAGGAAGCCGGTGTCCAAATTTTGGAGGTGTCCGGTGGCGAGGGCGGTATTGAGCCGGCGGCATTGCTGCGGGAAATGGGGCGGCGTGAAATCACCAGTGTATTGGTGGAAGGAGGTGCCCGCGTTAACGGTTCGTTTATTACAGCCGGTCTGGCGGACAAGGTATATTGGTTTATAGCTCCCAAGCTGATCGGAGGCTCAAGTGCACCCGGTCCGGTGGGCGGTCCGGGTATAATCGCTTTGCGGGAGGCGCTGTCAATCAGAGATATTAAGTTGCGCCGTTATGGGGAAGATATTTGTATAGAAGGTTATACGGTCAAACGGAGTGATTAAAATGTTTACCGGATTAGTAGAGGAAAAAGGACATCTGATTTCGCTGCGCCGGGGCGCGGACTCAGCCAGGCTCAAGATCAAGGCGGGGCTTGTTATGGACGGTATGCGGATTGGTGACAGTATTGCTGTCAACGGTGTTTGTCTTACGGTAACCGCATATGATATAGGGGCGTTTACCGCTGATGTTATGGCTGAAACGCTGGCTAAAACCAATCTGGGAGCACTGCAGTCGGGTGATCGGGTTAACCTGGAAAGGGCGCTGCGGCTCGGTGACCGGCTGGGAGGACACTTGGTCAGCGGTCATATTGACGGCGTAGGGACAATCTCCAAGGTGGAAAAGCATGATATCGCCATTTTGATAACCATAGCCGCACCGGCGTCGGTAATGCGCTATATTATTAAAAAGGGGTCGGTGGCGGTGGATGGTACCAGCCTGACGGTGGTGGATCATAATGATGAATCATTTAGAGTGTCCCTAATACCACATACCGCGCATGCCACTGTATTAGGGGGGAAGAAACCCGGAGATCAGGTTAACCTGGAAGGAGACATGATTGGTAAATACGTGGAGCGCTGGATGGGTGTTGCCGGGCGTAAGGAAAACGAAAGTGAAAAAACGACACAGCGCGGCATTACCGCGGACTTATTGGCGGAACACGGGTTTATATAAACTTATTGGCCGCCTGTAATTAATCAACGGAAGGATGACAAAAATGATATTCAGTACTATTGAGGAAGCTATTGAAAATATCAGGCAAGGTAAAATGATAGTGGTGGTCGATGATGAGGACCGGGAAAATGAAGGGGATATTATTATGGCGGCCGAAAAGTCCACCCCGGAGGCTGTTAATTTTATGGCCACCTATGGCAGGGGACTAATATGCGTGCCCATGTCCGGGGCCAGGCTGGACGAGCTTGATCTGCCGGCCATGGTTACTCATAATACCGATGCGCATGGTACTGCTTTTACCGTGTCCGTGGATTATAAGGATACCAGCACCGGAATTTCGGCTCATGAACGGGCGGCCACTGTGCGTGCGTTAATCGACCCTAGTACCAAACCCGAGGATCTTAGACGGCCGGGGCATATTTTCCCGCTGCGGGCCAAAGAGGGCGGTGTGCTGCGGCGGGCCGGGCACACCGAAGCGGCGGTGGATTTAATGCGCCTGGCCGGCTTATACCCGGCCGGGGTTATTTGCGAGGTTATGAAAGAAGACGGCACTATGGCGAGGGTTCCGGAGTTAATTGAGTTTTGTAAGACACACGGCTTAAAGTTAGTGACTATAGCCGATTTAATCGAGTACCGGCGCCGGCATGAGAAGCTGATCCGCCGGGTGGATTCGGCCAATTTGCCTACCAAGTACGGTAAATTTATGGCGGTGGGCTACGAGAGTCTGCTGGATAAAAAAGAGCATATCGTCCTGGTTAAGGGTGACTTGTCCAGTGTGGAGGCACCGTTGGTCAGGGTGCACTCCGAGTGCCTGACCGGTGACGTCTTTGGCTCGTCCCGCTGCGATTGCGGCGATCAATTGGCCCGGGCGCTGGAAATGATCGAGCATGAGGGTGCCGGTGTGCTGCTTTATATGCGGCAGGAAGGCCGGGGTATTGGCCTGGTAAACAAAATCAGAGCATATAAATTACAAGATCAGGGCAAGGATACAGTGGAAGCTAACGAGGCGCTGGGCTTTCCCGCTGATTTGAGGGATTACGGTATTGGCGCCCAGATATTGACGGATTTGGGTTTGAAGAAAATCAGGCTTATGACCAATAATCCCAGAAAAATTGCCGGTCTGGAAGGACACGGCCTGCAAGTGGTGGGCCGGGTACCCATAGAGATTTGCCCCGGGCGGGAAAATAGATTCTATCTCAGTACCAAAAAGCGCAAGCTGGGGCATTTGTTATCTATTGAAGATGTAAATAAAAAATCTTCCTAATATATAAGGCATGGCTTGAATCGATACAAATTGATATAATCCTATATGCATACAACAACTTATAACGTGAGGAGAGGATTATTGTTGCCAAAGTTTTATGAAGGCCATTTGGTGGGACAGGGCCTTAAATTCGGTATTGTAGTGGGACGTTTCAATGAATTTATTACTAATAAATTGCTTACCGGGGCGCTTGATGCTTTATACCGCCACGGGGTGGCCGAGCAAGATGTGGAAGTGGCCTGGGTGCCCGGGGCCTTTGAAATACCCATGGTGGCCCGCAGCATGGTAAATATGGCCAAGTATGACGCGGTTATCTGTCTGGGCGCGGTCATTCGCGGCGCTACTCCACATTTTGATTACGTTGCCGCCGAGGTGTCCAAGGGTGTGGCCAAGGTGGGCCTTGATACCGGTACTCCCACCATATTCGGTGTGGTTACCACGGATACTATTGAGCAGGCTATTGAACGGGCGGGGACTAAGGCGGGAAACAAGGGCTGGGATTCGGCGGTAACTGCTATAGAAATGGCCAATTTAAACAAAGCACTTGGGGCGTGAGGCCGATGAAAAGACAAACAGTGCAAAATATGGCCGAGGTGGCGGCACACAAGGTAGCGCCGGAGCGGTTGTTTTCCGCCGATCAGGATGAAATTATTCAGGGGCTGACTACCGATATATATTTTATTCGCACCAGGGAATTATTAAACCACATGGGTCTGGATCGTACCATGGTAACCGCCGAGGTTTTTGCCGGCCGGCCGGGTGTTTTGGCCGGTGTGGAAGAAGTTAAAAATCTGTTAAACGGATTGCCTGCGGAAGTGTGGGGTATACCGGAAGGGTCTGAAATCAAAGAAAAGGAAGTAGTTATGCGTATTACCGGCGCATATGACGACTTTGGCATTTATGAGACAGCTTTGCTGGGTATACTGGCCAGTTCCAGCGGTTGGGCCACCGCGGCTCGCAGATGCAGAGAGGCGGCAGGCGACTATCCGGTAATTAGTTTCGGCGCGCGGCACGTGCACCCGGCGGTGGCGCCCGTGATGGAGAAGGCGGCTATTGTCGGCGGTGCCGCCGGAGCCAGTTGTATACTGGGGGCCAAACTGGCCGGGCAAGAGCCCAGGGGTACGGTGCCCCATGCGATAATGTTGATTGCGGGGGACACGGTTGAAGTGGCCCGGGTTTACCAGCAAACCATGCCTGCGGATGCGCCGGTAATTATGCTTGTGGATACGTTTAAAGACGAGGCGGAAGAATCGCTTCGTCTGGTGGAGGCGCTGGGAGAAAAATTGCAGGGTGTCAGGCTGGATACTGCCGGCGAACGCGGTGGTGTGACCCCGGGATTGGTGCGGGAAGTGAAAGCCCGTCTGCGGCAGGCCGGATATCCGCAGGTGAAAATATTTGTTTCCGGTGGCATTACCCCCGAGCGGATAACCCAATTGATTGCCGCCGGTGCCGACGCCTTTGGGGTGGGAAGTTATATATCGGGTGCTTCAGCTATTGATATGACGATGGATATAAAGGAAATCGACGGCAGGCCGGTAGCCAAGCGAGGCCGTATACCGGGGCGGACCGACGCTCCCCGTCTGCAAAAGATTTTGTAATTTCACGCTGTTGGTGTTTGTACCGCTACAGGCGCCAACAGCGTATTTAGACTGTGGTAATGATTAGGTCCAACTTGCTGAATAAAAGTAAAAAACGGCTTGCGCCGTTTTGTTGTTTCACTTTGGTTTGGTTGTTAAATGCTATATGGCCCGCTGAACCTTTCCGCTGCGGAGGCACCTGGTACATACCATTATTCTACGCGGTGAGCCGTTTATAATAGCTTTAACCCTTTGTAGATTGGGCGCCCAGGTTTTTTTGGTGCGGATGTGGGAGTGGCTGATTTTCATGCCTACAACAACACCTTTACCACAAATTTCGCATTTCCTGGCCATAGTCAACACCTCCTCCTTTACAACACTTTTATATTCTATCAGATATCGGCAGGCTGTGCAAGGAAAGCTTGTACTGTAGTGTTAATTAATGAAATAAAATGATCTCGTACAGAAAGGCGTTATGAGTAACATGTTTGACGGAGATCCTTATCTAACCCAAGTGAAATATGTAAGAATGATTGGCCCCCGCCGGGCCGGGCAGTTGGCTCGCCTGGGATTATACACCGTGCATGAATTATTGTATCATTTCCCCAGAGAATACGTGGATCGAAGCCGGCTGATTTCTCCTTTTGAACGGCACTCCGGGGATATAGTAACTGTGGTGGGCCGGGTGATAAGCTGTCAACATAATCAACCCCGTAAAGGACTGACTGTTACCAAGGCGGCAATGGAATGTGCCCGGGGAGTTTTTTACGCAGTGTGGTTTAACCAATTACATATCAAAAAGCTATTAAAACCGGGTACCCGTGTGTACATAAGTGGAAAGCTGAACAAAGGATTCGGTCATTTCGAGGTGCAGGTGCAGGATTACGAAATAATCACCGGCGACGGCGAATCGTTGCATGCCGGGCGAATTGTCCCGGTATACCCGTCTACCGGCGGCGTTACCCAGCGGATGATGCGCACTTTTGTGCATGCGGCCCTGGAACAGTGGCACCAAGGCTACCGGGAGTTTTTGCCTCGCCGGGTGATGGATGAGGAAGGTTTAATGGCCTTGCCCGAGGCGCTGAAACAGGTGCATTTTCCGGACAGTCATGCCTTGGCCGAACAGGCCAGGCGGCGCTTCATTTTTGAAGAATTATTCTTATTTCAACTGCAATTAGCTTTGCTGCGCCGCAATATAGTACGTATGCAAAAGGGACATAGTTATGAACCGGTAAGCGAGCTGACTCGAAAATATATTGCCGGCCTTGGCTTTATGCTTACCGCCGCCCAAAGACGGGTGGTGGGTGAGATTATGGCGGATATGGATGGACCTCATCCCATGAACAGGCTGCTGCAGGGTGATGTGGGTTCCGGCAAAACGGTGGTAGCGGTGTTGATGCTGCTGCGGGCGGTGGAAAGCGGTCTGCAGGGGGCTCTTATGGCACCCACTGAGGTGTTGGCTGAACAACATTACTTGTCGCTGACACGTTCATTGGTTCCATTGGGTGTGCGGGTGGCTTTCTTAAGCGGTGGCGTACCGGCGAAGGAACGCCGGGCGCTGCTGGAGCAAATTGCCGCTGGAGAAATATCCATTATTGTGGGCACTCAGGCACTGCTGCAGAAAGATGTAGAGTTTAAAAAACTGGCCGTGGCGGTAATCGACGAGCAGCATCGCTTTGGCGTGAGGCAGCGGGGAAATTTACCCCAAAAAGGCGTGCATCCCGATTTATTGATTATGACGGCTACGCCCATACCGCGAACCCTATCCATGACGGTTTATGGCGATTTGGATATGTCGGTGATTGATGCCCTGCCTCCCGGCAGGCAACCCGTGCGTACTTATTATGTAGCTCCGGAGGAATTGTCCAGGGTGTTTAAATTCGCAGCCCGCCAGGTGGCCGAAGGCCGCCAGGCCTATGTGGTATGCCCGCTGGTGGAAGAATCGGAAAAACTGGATCTGCAGGCGGCGGTGGATTTACACCGGCAATTGGCCGCAGGTGAGCTGCATGAATGCCGGGTGGCTTTGCTGCACGGCCGCATGAAAAGATCTGACAAGGAGCTGGTAATGGAGCAATTTCGGTCCGGAAATTTGGATGTGCTGGTCAGCACAACCGTAATTGAAGTAGGAGTGGATGTGCCCAATGCCAGTGTGATGGTCATCGTGGATGCCGACCGGTTTGGTTTGGCGCAGCTGCATCAGTTAAGAGGACGAGTGGGCCGGGGCGATAGCCAGGCGCACTGTATTTTGTCGGCCAGGCTGCGTTCCCGGGAGGCGGCGGAGCGCATTAAAGCTATGAAGGCCAGCCAGGACGGGTTTTATTTGGCGGAAAGAGATCTGCAAATCCGGGGACCGGGTGATATGGCCGGTGTCAGACAGTCCGGCATGCCTGAATTCAGGCTGGCGAATATAATAAGGGACCGGGATTTATTGGGGACAGCCCGCCGCTGGGCGAAAGCTTTAATCGGTGACGATCCTGAACTGCGGGCCGGTGAGTATCATTTGCTTAGACTTGCCCTGGAACGCTATAACAAAGAGGGCAGCGGTTATCATCATATAGGCTGATATCGGGTCGTTTTCTTTAATAAAAACCACATTATTATTGATAAGAAAAAAAGAACATTATATGCTTGGCAAAATATTCCTTGCTTAACTTGTCTATAGTTCTAAACCATTGCGGGCAAAATGTACCGCTCATAAAAGATTTAAAAAATCACATAATAGTCTTAACAACAACGAAGGAGGTGACAACAGAAATGGCACAAGGTCAAAAAAGCAACAGAAAATTAATACCGCAAGCTTCCCAGGCTATGGAACAATTTAAATGGGAAACTGCCGGTGAGCTGGGGGTACAGGTTCCCCAGGGCGGGTATATGGGTGATCTTCCCTCCCGGGTAAACGGAGCTATCGGCGGCAACATGGTAAAGAAAATGATTGCCGCTTATGAGCAGAGTTTGGCTCAGGGTCAGCAGCCCGCTACTCCGCAGGTTACCAATCAGACTCCTACTCCCTAAAGGTTAATGGATATTTGGATTTTTAATAAAGCCTCTGTCAGGTGGCTGGTTAAAGTTAAGTTTCGGTAAGGTCATCTGGCAGAGGGCTTTGCCAACAAGCGGTACGCAACGGTACGCCGCTTGTTTTGTGTTTAAGGGGTTAGTGCAGGTAATAAGCGTAATCATCCGGGCTGATGCCGGGGTGCATGGCCATATTAACGGCGCCGGCAATTATTTGAGCGGTATCCTCAATCAGCGTATCGATTTCTTTTGGGGTGACGGTAAGATTGCCTCCGAAGGGCTCCAGCACCTTTTTAATAGCTGCGCTGGCATCCCCGGGCCGGCCTCCGGTGCTTTGGATGTATTTTTCAATAGCGTCTTGGGCTATTATAGCGGCGTGAGTAACAGTGGGCACTCCGATGGCGATAACCCTTACTCCCATGGTCTCCTGGTTAATGCCGGACCTTTTATTACCGATGCCGGATCCCGGATTAATACCGGTATCGGCCAACTGAATGGTAGTGGCGATACGCTCGGCGCTGCGGGCCGCCAGAGAATCAATGGCGATAATTAACGAGGGGCGTGTTTTTTCCACCACTCCCCGGACTATTTCGGCGGTTTCAATACCGGTGATGCCCAGCACACCCGGCGCCAGGGCGCTAACCGGGCGCATACCGCCTTGCAGCTCCTGTGGTGCGTAATTATATAGATGCCTGGTAACGAGACACTGTTCCACTACTCTGGGTCCCAGTGCATCCGGTGTGGCGTTCCAGTTGCCCAGCCCAATTACTAATATATTTAACTCCATGGGCAGGTTAAACAATCCTTTTAATTGCTCGGCCAGAATCTGGGTAATTTCCCGGTGCGCCTGCTGATTATTTTCCTTGATGGACGGCGCTTCAACGGTGATATATTTACCCGCCGGCTTACCCATAATTACTTGAGCGTTCTGGTCTTCAATATGTACAGTTGTCACTGCGGCGTGGTCATAAGTTTCCTTGTCCACCCGTACTCCGGGAATTTCCTGGCCGGTTTCACCCCGGATAACTTCTCTGGCCTCCAAGGCCAAGTCCAATGATATATTCATTGATTTTAAAAATTTACTGTTCATTATTATTCATTCACCCTTTTTCATATAAAAGTATATATCTATGTTGTTTTGTAAGTCTGTTTGAAGATATATTTACCCTTTTCAGTAATTATATGCGGTATTTTTTAGTTTATCGGCTGTAGTATTATATGCTAAAGCTGTTCTTGTGTTATAATTAAAAAGATTGTAAAGAAAGGTAGGATAATTTTGCGGGTAATTGCCGGAACGGCCAAAAAAAGGCGGCTTAAATCTCCCGGTAGACTTCCGGTTAGACCCACGGCGGATCGGGTAAAAGAATCATTGTTTAACATTATTGGCAGCCGGCTGCCCGATAGTTTTTTTGCAGATCTTTATGCCGGAACCGGCGGAGTTGGCATAGAAGCGCTCAGTCGCGGAGCCGCAAAGGTTTTGTTTGTGGAAAGGGACGCCAGGGTAGTGCGTGTATTAAAGGATAACTTGGCTATAACCGGGCTTGGGGCGAATGCCGAACTTGTTTTGGGCGATGTGCGGACGGCTTTGGATACGGCTGTGCGTAAACAGAACAGCTTTGACATTGTTTTCGCTGATCCGCCGTATCGGCAGGGACTGGCGGCAGACGTGTTGAATATCTTAAATAAATGTCCTGTCTTGCATTTAAATGGCATCATCGTATTGGAAATTGGAGCGGATGAGGATATGCCCGGCCAAGCGGGTATCTATCAGTTGTGGCGCCGGGTTAAATACGGCGACACAGCGTTAGTCTTTTATCGGTTTTTACAAAATACCTCCGCAGTTGAGTAAATTGCAAATTGAACTGCAGATGGCGGTATTTCAAACCTGGTACGGAGGAGGACAAACTTTTGCGAATAGCAGTTTACCCGGGCAGCTTTGATCCTGTAACCAATGGACATCTGGACATTATAGAACGCACAGCGATTATGTACGATAGGTTAATTGTAGCGGTATCTTCGAATCCGGGTAAAAAACCGCTTTTCACTGTTGAGGAGCGGCTGGATATGCTTAAAATAGTCACTCAGCCTTTTTATAATGTAATAGTGGATACATTTAACGGTTTAACGGTTAATTATGCCAGGGAGAAGGAAGCACAGGTTATAATCAGAGGATTAAGGGCTATATCTGATTTCGAAAATGAATTTATGATGGCCTTAACTAATAAAAAACTGCAAACTTCGGTAGAAACGGTTTTTCTTATGACCCGAGCTGAATTTTCCTTCATAAGCTCCAGCGCTGTTAAAGAAGTAGCATCCTTTGGCGGTTGTGTAAAGGATTTAGTGCCGCCGGTAATCCGGGAAAGGATGCAGAGCAAATTTAAATAACTTGTGGGAGGTGCCTGTTTTGGAGTTGTTTAATGTTATAAATGAAATGGAAGAATTAATTGAAAGCAGCCCCAAAGTTCCCATGACCAAACGGGTTTTAGTAGATGAAGACAGATTGCTTGATTATTTGGACCGCATCAGAGCATCACTGCCCGAGGAATTACGGCAAGCTAAATGGGTGTTGCAGGAAAGAGACAAGGTAATTACTGATTCCAAGCGTGAGGCTGTACGTATGATTGAGGATGCCGAAAAACAACTGGAGAAAAAGGCGGTAGATTCGGAAATTACTCGCAAGGCTCAGGAAATAAGCGAAGAAATTCGCTTGCACAGCGAAGAAATTGCCAGGCAAATTAAGCAGGGAGCCATGGACTATGCTGATGAGTTGCTGGCCGGGCTGGAGGATAAATTAAATGGCATTTTAGGCCAGGTGCAAGAAAACAGGTCTGAATTAAGAGGTATCAAGAATGACTAGCTAATTAATTTACATAAGATTGAATTGATCGCCGGATTATGTATCGAATTCCAACGCTCCCGCTTCTATAAGTGGGAGTTGCTATTTTTTACTTCAGATGGGGTAGAATCCCCATCTGAAGCCCCGATGTTCAGCTTTTCAGCTGAACGAGTTCACCTTTATTGCGGCGATCTTCTTATATTGACGATTACTGAGCTTTTATATGGATTCATATCTTTTTAACTTGGGCGAGTATTGATGTGAAAAAATTACAAACAATTGATAATAATATTAAAAAAATCAGCATCGCGATCAAAGCCAGTAAAGAGTAGGCCATGACAGTTAAGCTGTGATAGTTTGACCAAGTGATAATAGGGGCCGCTACAGGCAAGCTGAGAAGGCCGGTTGTGCTTGCAGGTTTATAAAAAAGCCAGGTTAAACAAGTCCCCAGCAGGGCATGGACTAAACGAGCAGCGAAGAACAGGCCCATGCGGAGGTCGGTTTGTGAGATCATGCTGGCCACCTGGGCGTGTATGGATAGACCGCTCCAGCCCAGGATCATGCTCACCGCCATCAATTGCTGCAGTTCGGAAGCTGCCGCTTCGGAGGCCATTTTGGTTCCGATGGTCATTTCAAAAAAACCGCTGGCCAGGGCGGTTAAAATATCCGGCTCAAAGCCCAGGGGAATAAGCAAAGCTCCCATGGCCGCGGCGATGTGTCCGATGGCGCCGGCTTCATTTAACAGACGGATAATTACGGCAAACAAAATAATAAAACCGCCGATATTAATAAGCTTGGTGATGGAGGAAGCTACCGCCTCCCCAAGCAATTTTCCAAGGGGCTGTCGCTGTGCCCGTTGGTGCTGTAAAAGGGCGCCAAAGGCGCTGTATACCGACCAGGAGCGGGCATCGGCCGTAAATCGGCGTGTCCGTTCACCGCGTCCGTAAAAGCGCAAGGCCAGGCCAATTATAATATTGGCCAGATAGTGCGAGCCGGCAATGACCAAGCCCAGCTCGGGCTTGCCGAACATACCTACCGCCACGGCGGTTAACATGAACAGGGGGCTCGAGTTGTTGGTAAAACACATCAGCCGTTCGGCCTCCAACCTGGTGCACAGGCCCTGCCGGCGCAGTTGGGCTGTAACCATGCCGCCAATGGGAAAGCCGGAAGTAAAACCAATAACCATCACAAAGCCCCCGGCGCCCGGCACGTTAAAAAGCGGCCGCATCACAGGTTCCATTAGCACGCCGATAAATCGCACCAGTCCAAGCTTCATTAATATTTCCGAGGCAATAAAAAAAGGCAGTAAAGATGGGAACACTATTTCCCACCAGGTTGTAAGGCCTGTTGTGGCGCCCTGAAAAGTGATCTTGGGTTGGGTGACCATAGCCAGCACAAAGCAAATTGCCAGGGCCGTCCATAAAAGGCCGGACAGGTCGTTTTTTCTAATCGGCATTCTTGAATGAAAACGAGATAGCAAAAAAGACCACTCCTAAAAGTAACCATAATAAATGTTATAAACCATAATTATTTACTATTAATGAGGTTTGAAAAATATAACAGGTTTGATTGTTTTCCGCTATGAGATTATACTTTATAATAGCGGTTTTATTTCTTGAATAATGAAGTTAATGAAGTGTTTTTCCTTGACAAATAACCGCCATGTTTTATATAATTTTACCTGTTGAACTATGGAGGGGTGTTTATGCCCTTTTTGGATGTGGAACAACTCAAAAAAGCGAATGGTGAGCGTCAAAGGGTTGTCTTTACCGGAGAATTACCTGCGCTGCAGGTGGAAGACAGCGAGTTTGTATTTGTAGAACCGGCCCGGTTTGACCTCATATTGACCAATGTAGGCAGCAGCGCCATAAATGTCGAAGGCAAATTGCAAGTTTTTTTGAAAGTGCCCTGCAGCCGCTGTTTGCAAGATTTCGTTTTAAATTTGAATCCACTTTTCAGTGAAACGTATTATGAAAAAAATCAGCCTGCGCCAAAAGGCAAAAATGATGAGTGGGTTGCTTATTCCGGCGATCGTATAGATATTACGCCGGAGGTTTTGGGCACGGTGTTAATGAATCTGCCGATGCGTTTTATTTGTCATGAACAGTGCCGTGGTTTATGTCCCGTATGTGGTGTGGATTTAAACCAAAAACAGTGTAATTGCGTTCAAAATGATCTAGACCCGCGTCTGGCTAAATTAAAAGAACTATTGAAGTCATAAATTAAAGGGAGTGGATGAAGCATGGGTGTACCAAAGAGGAGAAGTTCCAAACAAAGAAAGCGGCAGCGCAGGGCACATTGGAAAATTGAAGCCCCCGAGCTGACAAAATGTCCGCAATGCCACGAGCTGATGGCGCCGCACCGGGTTTGTCCCGACTGTGGTTACTACAAGGGAAGAGAAGTGGTAGCGGTAAAATAAAACAGAATTAACGAAAATAAGCTCTAATAGGGGCTTATTTTTTTATGCGGAAATGGTTGCTTTTTTTTCCCAGCTGAGATATACTCATCTTTAGCACCTGGTGCTAATAAGCAGGGTGCTTTTAACAAGGTGTTGAACATGAGAAAAAACAATGCAGTAAAAACAGAAAGGCAAGGATTGCTAACAATATACCTGGCCGGTAACCCTTTTCTGACTGACGATGACTTGGCGCAGCTGCTGACGGTAAGTATTCAGACCATCAGGCTGGACAGAGCGGAATTAAATATTCCGGAGATGAGAGAGCGCGTCAAAAAAATGGCTAGGGGAGCGTACCAAAATCTAAGGGCTATCGAAGACCACGAAGTGGTGGGCGAGCTGGTCGGGCTGGAAATCGGCCTGCAAGGTATGTCCATGCTTAGGGTCAGTGAGGAAATGACCCTGCGCAAGACCAGGGTGCTGGACGGACAATATCTTTTTGCCCAGGCTAATTCACTGGCCCTGGCCCTTATTGATACCGAGGTGGCGCTTACCGGTACATCTAAAATTAGTTTTAAAAGACCGGTTTTTCGCGGAGAGAAAGTAGTAGCCAGGGCGATTGTCACCCGGAGAAGGGGTAACAAATATATGGTAAGAGTCAGCTCTCATGTTCGGGGTGAGTTGGTGTTCCAAGGAAAATTCCTAGTGTTTGATTTGTCCGAGGAGGTTAACCGGCTTGAAAATAGCCATTGATGCTATGGGTGGCGATTACGCGCCCCGGGAAATTGTGCGGGGTGCCTGGGAAGCTTGCCGGGAAACCGGGCAGCAAATTATAATGGTAGGCGACCGGGGTATTTTAACAGACGAATTAGATCAGCTGGGTAAAAGCTATACCGGTTTGGAAATCGTGCATGCCGAAGAGGTAATAGCCATGGATGAGGCACCGGCCGTGGCGGTGCGGCGTAAGAAGAACTCATCGTTGGTGATGGCTGCCGAGCTTGTCCGGGACGGCCATGCCGGCGCCCTGGTCTCAGCCGGCAGCACCGGTGCCACCATGGCGGCCACACTGCTGCGCTGGGGGCGCATACCCGGGATTGCCCGCCCGGCTATTGCCGGGGTACTGCCTACGGAACGGGGCGTTACTATATTACTGGATGTGGGTGCCAATGTTGATTGCAAACCCAAACACCTGGTCCAATTCGCTGTTATGGGGTCTCTTTATGCCCATAAAATACTGGGTGTCGACCATCCTCGGGTGGGCCTTTTAAACGTGGGTGAGGAAAGCACCAAGGGTAATGAATTGACCCAGGAAACTTATCCGCTGCTGCAGGCGGCTCCCGTGCATTTTCACGGTAATGTGGAAGGCCGGGATATTTTCAAAGGTACCGTTGATGTAGTAGTTTGTGATGGATTCATAGGTAATGTCGTTTTAAAAACCGGCGAGGGCCTGGCTGACGTATTAATGAGAATGATTGGTCAGGCTATGCGGCAGAGCAGCCTGGCTAAAATCGGCGCTGCTTTGACTTTACCGGCTTTGAAAAAATTAGGTAAAAAATTAAATTACTCCGAGTACGGTGGCGCGCCACTGTTAGGTATAAACGGAGTAGCCATTGTTTGTCACGGCAGCTCCAAATCACTGGCTATTAAAAATGCCGTATACCGGGCGAAAGAATCGGTGGAAAACGGGCTGATCAGCGCCATCAGCGATAGGCTAAACGATACAGTGCGCAAAGTGGGGTGTGCCGATGGCAGTTGAAAGAATCCGTGCCGGTATTGCAGGTATAGGGATTTATGTGCCGGAACGAATATTAACCAATTTTGATTTGGAGCAGACGCTTGACACCAGCGATGAATGGATTTATTCTCGTACGGGTATTCGCGAAAGACGAGTGGCAGCCGAAGAAGAGGCCACTTCGGATCAGGCTTTGCTGGCTTCGCAAAGGGCGCTGGAGGATGCCGGTGTGCGGCCGGAGGAAATAGATCTTATTATTACAGCCACCAATACTCCCGATATGCTTTTTCCCGCTACGGCTTGCCTGCTGCAGGATAAGCTGGGCGCGAAGCGAGCCGGGGCGTTTGATTTGTTGGCGGGTTGTACCGGTTTTATATATGGTGTCGTCGTGGGGGCGCAGTTTATTTCCGCCGGTACGGCCAATACCGTGCTGGTAGTCGGCGCGGAAACACTGTCACGGGTGGTTAACTGGTCCGATCGCAATACATGTGTGCTTTTTGGCGATGGGGCCGGTGCGGTCGTGCTGCGTCCGGCGCCGGGTGACCGGGGTATTTTATCCACTGCGCTGGGCTCCGACGGCGGCGGCGGTCACTTGCTCTGTCTGCCTGCCGGTGGTTCCCGCCATCCGGCCAGTGCCGATACCTTGGCGCAGGATTTGCATTATGTTCACATGCATGGCCGGGAAGTATTTAAGTTTGCGGTACGCGCCATGGGGGACGGCGCCGCCAAGGTGCTCCGCCGGGCCGGGCTGACCAATAACGATGTGGATTTTTTGATACCTCACCAGGCGAATATTCGGATTATAGAACACGCCGCTAAAAAGATGAAATTACCCATGGAGCGGGTAGCCGTTAACGTAGACCGTTATGGCAATACATCCACGGCTTCTATTCCGCTGGCCCTGGAGGAATCATTGAAAAGCGGTAAAATAAAAGACGGTGATAATGTAATCATGGTTGGTTTTGGCGCCGGTCTGACTTGGGCCGGTCTGCTGATCAGGTGGTGTGATTATAAAAAGCAGGGGTAGGAGGGAGAAGGCATTAGGACACGCATATGCGATTTATTGGGCATAGAATATCCTGTTCTGCAAGGGGGAATGGCCTGGGTGTCTACCGCTGAGCTGGTTGCTGCCGTGAGCGAGGCCGGCGGGCTGGGTATTGTCGGTTCCGGCCAGGCCCCACCCCAGTGGGTGAGGGAGCAGGTGCACAAGGTCAAGCAGTTGACCGATAAACCCTTCGGGGTTAACGTAATGCTGCTTTCGCCCCACGCTGAAGATATTATTCAGCTGCTTGCGGAGGAAAGGGTATCGGTGGTTACCACCGGAGCGGGTAATCCGGGCAAATATTTAAATACATTGCATGATGCCGGTATAAAGGTGGTTCCCGTGGTATCAGCGGTG